>JAJUGE010000031.1 GCA_029268305.1 Alphaproteobacteria bacterium | reverse complement strand
CTTCGGTAGCCCCGAACGGCACTGGAGAGAGCTCGCCCTCTTCGTAGCCCTGGTGGTCACGGCCGCGGTCGTGATCTTCGCCTGGGGTCTCGGCCTTCCCATCCCCGTCTGGCCCGTCTGATGGATCTCTTCGCCAATCTGGCGCTCGGCTTCAGCGTCATCTTCTCGCCGACGAACCTCCTGTTCTGTCTCGTCGGCGTCGTGCTCGGCACCGCCATTGGCGTCCTGCCGGGCCTCGGGCCAGTGGCGACGATGGCTCTCCTCCTGCCGGTGACCTATTACCTGCCGCCGGAAGGCGCGCTGATCATGCTGGCGGGCATTTACTACGGCGCCCAGTACGGCGGTTCGACAACGGCGATCCTCGTCAACCTGCCGGGCGAATCCTCGTCGGTCATAACCTGCCTCGACGGACATGCGATGGCGAAGAACGGAAGGGCCGGCGCCGCACTGGCGATCGCGGCCCTCGGCTCGTTCTTCGCCGGGTGCGTGGCGACCGTGGCGATCGTGCTGTTCGCACCGCCGCTGAGCGCGATGGCACAGCAGTTCGGCCCCGCCGACTACTTCTCGCTGATGCTGCTCGGCCTCATAACCGCCGTGGTGCTGGCGCGCGGCTCGCTGCTGAAGGCGCTCGCCATGATCGTCCTCGGCCTGCTCCTCGGCATCGTCGGCACCGACGTGAACACCGGAACGGCCCGCTACACCTTCGGCATCGGCATGCTGTTCGACGGCATCGGCTTCGTGCCGCTGGCGATGGGTCTGTTTGGGGTCGCCGAGATCATCCACAACCTCGCCAATCCCGAGCGGCGCGACCTCGTGACCGCCAAGGTGAAGGGCCTCTGGCCCACGCGCGAAGATTTCAGGGCGGCGTGGCCGGCCGTGCTCCGCGGCACCGGCCTCGGGACCCTTCTCGGGTGTCTTCCGGGCGGCGGCGCGACCCTCAGCGCCTTCTCCTCCTATACGCTCGAGAAGAAGGTCTCGCGCTACCCGGAGAAGTTCGGCACCGGCGTGATCGAAGGCGTCGCCGCACCGGAGTCGGCCAACAACGCCGCCTCGCAAACTTCGTTCATCCCGATGTTGACGCTGGGCATTCCGTCCAACTCGGTCATGGCGATGATGATCGGCGGCATGATGATCCACGGGATCGTGCCCGGCCCCCTGGTCATGACCGAACGGCCGGAGCTGTTCTGGGGCATGATCGTCAGCATGTGGGTCGGCAACCTGATGCTGCTGGTCTTCAACCTGCCGATGATCGGGATGTGGGTCCGGATGCTGCTGCTGCCTTATCGGCTGCTGGCGCTGGCTATCCTGTTCTTCTGCTGCATCGGCGTCTACAGCCTTAACAATTCGGCGACCGAAGTGCTGTTCATCGCCTTCTTCGGCGTCGTCGGATACCTCTTCATCCGGCTGGAGTGCGAACCGGCCCCGCTGCTCCTCGGCTTCATCCTCGGGCCGTTGATGGAAGCCAATCTGCGTCGGGCGCTGCTGCTTTCCCGGGGCGATCCGATGGTGTTCATCGAACGGCCGATCAGCCTCGGCCTTCTTATCGGCTCGGCCGTGCTGCTGTTGTTCGTGATCCTGCCCGTGGTCGGGAAGATGCGCGAGACGGCATTCCAGGAATAAACCACAGGAAGGGAACACCCAATGTTTGCGCGTTCATTGCTCATGGCGGCGGGTCTGGCTCTCGCAATCGCCGCGCCAGCCAACGCGGACTGGCCGGAGAAGCCGGTCCGGATCATCGTGCCGTATGCCCCCGGTGGCTCGGGCGACAACACCGCCCGCGCTTACCAGGACAAGCTGTCGGAGAAGTTCGGGCAGCAGTTCGTGATCGAGAACCGCGGCGGTGCGGCTGGCGCCATCGGCATCGAGGCTGCCTCCAAGGCCGAGGGAGATGGTTACACCTTCCTGCAAACGCCGATGGGCGGTCTCGTGATCCTGCCGCACCTGCGGAACGTGCCCTACGATCCGTTCGAGGATTTCAAGCCGGTCTCACGCACGGCGGAAACCGTCGCGGCCATGGCGGTGCACCCGTCGCTCGGCGTCAACACGGTGAAGGAGTTCATCGCGCTGGCGAAAGAGAAGCCGGGGGAGATCTTCTTCGGCTCGGCCGGGCAGGGCACCATCACCCAGATGCGCGGCGAGGTGCTGAAGGACGTTGCCGGCATCGACATCGTGCACGTGCCCTACCGGGGCAGCGGCGAAGCACTGAACGATTTGCTCGCGGGCCACGTCCAGGTGAACTTCGAAGGCAACGTGCTGCCGCACGGCAAGGCCGGTACGCTCAAGCTGCTCGCCTTCATTTCCGATGAGCGGCACCCGGATTTCCCCGACGTGCCGACGATGAAGGAGGCCGGCCTCGAGAATTACGAAGCGCCGAGCTGGCACGGCATGCTGGCACCCAAGGGGACGCCGGACGACATCATCAAGAAGCTGTCCGACGCCCTCATCGAGATCTCGCAGACTCCGGAAGTGAAGAAGCGCCTGATCGATGTCGGGCTCATGGCGCGCGGCGAGACGCCCGAGCAGATGGGCGCGGTGATGAAGCAGCACTACGACTTGTTCGGCGATCTCATCAAACGGCTGGACATCAAGATCCAGTAATCGCCCCTATCCGAGCCGGCGCTCCTGCGAGAGCGCCGGCTCGGACGTCATTTCGGTTGGATTCGGCTGCCAGCATGGATCGAATCCTCGACGCGCCTGTTCGGATGGACACGAGCATCGAGAGGAGGACACCATGGCTGTTGCTCGCGTGACCGAAATCTCCTCGACCTCTCCGAACAGCTTCGACGACGCCGTGAAGGTCGGGCTCGACCGGGCGGCCAAGACGCTTCACAACATCAGAAGCGCATGGGTCAAGGAGCACAACGTCATCCTCGAGAACGACCGGATCTCCCAATACAAGGTGAACATGCTGGTCACCTTCATTCTCGACGACTAGGTGCTTCGGGCGCGTTACCCCTTCGGCACGTTCCGTTCGAGCTCGTCGAGCCACGCTCGGGCGTTTGCATCGGAGGGGGCGCGCCAATCTCCCCGCGGCGAGAGAGCCCCGCCGGCGGCGACCTTCGGGCCGTTCGGCATGGCCGAGCGCTTGAACTGGCTGAAGGCGAAGAAGCGGCGAACGAACACCTCGAGCCAGCGGCGGATATGATCCAGATCGTATGATCGCCGACGCTCGGCAGGAAAGCCCGGTGGCCATGCGCCACGCTCCGCGTCCTCCCAAGCCATCAATGCCAGATAGGCGATCTTCGAAGGTCGGAACCCGTAGCGGAGCGTGTAGAACAGGTTGAAGTCCTGCAACTCGTAGGGACCGACCTTCTCCTCGGTGCTCTGCGGCTTCTCGCCAGCCTCGACCGGAACCAGCTCGGGTGAAATCTCCGTGGAGAGGATCGACTCCAGCGTCTCCGCCACGTCTCCGCCGAACTGGCCCGTCGAGATGACCCAGCGGATCAGGTGCTGGATCAGGGTCTTGGGAACGCCGGCATTGACGTTGTAATGGGACATCTGATCGCCGACCCCATAGGTGCACCAGCCGAGCCCGAGCTCCGAAAGGTCGCCGGTGCCGATGACGATGCCGCCGTGGTGGTTGGCGAGGCGGAAGAGATAATCGGTTCGCAGGCCGGCCTGCACGTTCTCGAACGTCACGTCATAGACCGGCTCGCCCCGGGCGAACGGATGATTCATGTCCTTCAGCATCTGCGTCGCCGCAGGGCGGATATCGAGCTCCTGCCAGGTCACGCCCAGCGACTGCATCAGGCGCAGCGCATTGGTTCTGGTCCGCTCGGAGGTCGCGAAGCCGGGCATGGTGTAGGCGAGGATGTTGGACCGCGGCAGCCCCAGCCGGTCCATCGCTTTCGCCGTCACGATCAGCGCATGGGTCGAATCCAGGCCGCCCGAGATTCCGATCACCGCGCGCTGCGTTCCAATCGCGGCGAGGCGCTGCTCCAGTCCCGAGACCTGAATGCTGTAAGCCTCGTAACAGTCCTGGGCGAGACGTGCGGGATCGTCAGGAACGAACGGGAAGCGGTCGACGTGCCGCTCGAAGCCGATGTCGGCGAGCGGCGGATCGAGGCGGAAGCCAACGCGGCGGAACGATCGACGCCCCGAACCGCGCAGGGAGCGGGCATTGTCGTCGAACGTGCCCTGGCGCGCCCGCTCCTGGCGCAGCAGATCGAGATCGACGTCGGCGAAGACCGCTTGTGCCTCGCTCGGAAACCGCTCGCTCTCGGCGAGAATGTTGCCGTTCTCGAAGATCGATGTCTGGCCGTCCCAGGCGAGATCGGTGGTGGATTCACCGGCGCCGGCGGCCGAGTAGACGTAGGCGGCGAGGCAACGGGCGGATTGCGACTGACAGAGGAGGCGCCGCGTATCCGCCTTGCCGATCGTGATGTTCGAAGCCGAAAGGTTGGCGAGAACCGTCGCACCGGCGAGAGCCGCCTCGCTGCTGGGTGGGCTCGGCACCCACAAGTCCTCGCAGATCTCCGCATGGACGGCGAGGCCCGCCACATCTTCAGTTTCGAAGATCAGGTCCGGACCGAACGGAGCCTCGTGCCCGCCGATGCCGATCGTCTCGCCTTCGGTGCCGCGCCCCGACGCGAACTGGCGTGGCTCATAGAACTCCCGGTAATTCGGCAGATGAACTTTCGGCACGACCCCGAGCAGACGGCCGCGATGAACCGCGAGTGCCGTGTTGTAGATCCGGTTTCCGAACCGCACCGGCGCGCCGACGAGAAGCAGCGGCAGGAGAGACCTGCTTTCCTCGACCAGGGTGGAGACGGCGGCCTCGACGGCGTCGAGCAGCGCGTCCTGTTGAAGCAGATCGTCGATCGAATAGCCGGAGAGCGCCAGCTCCGGAAAAACTGCCACCGCGGCGCCGCGTTCGTGGCAAGTCCGGGCCAATGCCAGGACCGCATTCGCGTTCGACTTCGGGTCCGCGAGGTGGGTCCGTATCGTGCAGGCGGCGATCCGGGCAAAGCCGTGGCGGTAGATCGAGCGGAAGGTCATGCGCGCTCCGGTCCTTCATGATGTCCCGATCCCGGCGACGTGTATGCCGGATCACGATCTGGTACGCTCCGCCGCCGCCGAGGGCAACCGGGACCATTATTGTCCGCGCCCGGCAATTGGAGGAGCCAGATTGAAGCCGCCACCGATGGAGCCTCTGGCAACGGTCGAAGAGGTAACCGTCCGACTCGGCGGGCGCCCGGTGCTCGAGCGCGTCAGCGTCGAGATCGGGACCGGCGAGGTGCTGGGCCTGATTGGCCCCAACGGTGCAGGCAAGACCAGTCTGCTCCGCGTGCTCGCCGGGCTGCTGAAACCGGAATCAGGTCGTGCATTGGTGCCGGCGGGCCCCGCTGCCGTCGGTTATCTGCCGCAACAGGGGGAGGTGCACTGGCCCGTTTCTGTCCGGCACCTCGTATCGCTCGGCCGCCTGCCGCATCTTCCGCCATTCTCCCGCCCGAATCGACGCGATCTGGAGTTCATCGACGCCGCGCTGGTCGCCACCGACGTTGCGCATCTAGCCGAGCGGACAATGTCGGAGATCTCCGGTGGTGAGCGGGCACGGGTGCATCTGGCGCGGGTGCTGGCGGGATCGCCTCGATTGCTGCTGGCGGACGAGCCCGTCGCGGGTCTCGACCCGCGCCATCAGCTCGAGGTGATGGGCTTGCTCCGGCATCAGGCGGGCGAGGGCAGGGGCGTCGTCCTCGTGGTCCATGATCTGGCATTGGCGGCGCGCTTCTGCGACCGGCTCGTACTGCTGAATGGCGGGTGGGTGGCGGCGGAGGGACCCCCGGCCGATGTGCTGACGTCGGAGCTTATCTCTGCCGTCTACGGAGTGTGCACAGAGACCATCACGGTGGAAGGGCACCAACTCGTGCTTCCCTGGCGCGTTCTGGGAGCATCGTCACACGAGGCGCTGGCGGGCGCGCGTCAGCAGTAGCAGGAAGAATGGTACGCCGATCAGCGCCGTGATCACGCCGACCTTGATTTCGGTGTGGGTCGGGAGCAGGCGCACGAGTATGTCGGCCGCGAGCAGCAAGGCCGCGCCGGCGATCGCCGACGGCAGGAGCAGGTCGGCCGGACGGTGCCCGACCAGAGGGCGGATCAAATGCGGCACGATGAGGCCGACGAAGCCGATCAGTCCCGTCACCGCAACCGCAGCGCCGACGCCGAGGCCGACACCGCCGATCACCTGCAGGCGCGCCCGCCCGAGGGATACGTTCAACGTTCTCGCCACGTCCTCCCCTAGGGTCAGCGCTTCCAGGGCACGCCCGCTGCTCAGAAGCACCGCCCAGGCGGCGACGATCGGTCCGGCGGCGAGTCCGACATGGATGAAACTCCGGTCCTCCAGCGAGCCGAGCAGCCAGAAGGCGATCTCCAACGCGGCAAACGGATTTGGGGACAAATTGAGCGCGAGAGCGACCCCGGCGCCGGCGAGACTGCTGAGGGCGACCCCGGCGAGGATCAGCGTCAGCACGGACGCGTCGCGTCCGGCGATCGCATGTAGGACGGCGATGCCGAGAAGCGCTCCGGCGATGCCGGCAAACGGCAGGGCAGCCGGGAAGGCATCGGCGAAGCCGAAGTAGAGGGCGATGACGGCACCCAGCGAGGCGAAGCCCGATGTGCCGATCACGGCAGGCTCGGCGAGCGGGTTGCGCATCAGACCCTGAAGTGCGGCACCGCCGAGCGAAAGGGTCGCGCCGACGAGCGCGGCGAGCAGGGCGCGCGGGAGGCGGATCTCCCGGATGATGATCGCGTCCGCGGTTTCGCTATGGAACAAGGCGGCAAGGACCCGGTCGGGTGAAATCGCCACCGGCCCGACAACGAGCGCCGTGAGGAAGAGCAAACAGGCCGCGAGTGACAAACCGCCAAGGAGCCACGTTCTCCGCAGCTCGGCCGGGCGCCGCTCACGCCGCTGCATGCTCTCGCCCGATCGAACCTTGCGCGTCGACGCCAAAGAGGCCAAGCCTTGTGCCATGCTTCGCTTGGCCGCCGCATTCGTCCTCTGCCTCGTTGTGTTCGTGCACGCGGTGCATGCCGCTCCGCCGCAGCGGATCGTCTCGCTCAATCTCTGCGCCGATCAATACCTGCTCGCTCTCGCGGACCGGAGCCAGATTGCCGCGCTGACCCAGCTCGCAACAGACCCGGGCATGTCGGCGATGGCGGATCTCGCTCTCGGCCTGCCGCAGATCTCCGGGGCGGCGGAGGAGGTGATCGCGCTGAATCCGGACCTGATCCTCGGTGGTACCTACTCGCTGCGGGCGACGCGGGAGCTGCTCGAGCGGGTCGGGTATCGCACGCTGGCACTCCCGCCGGACGAATCGTTCGCGTCGATTCGCGCGACGGCACGGCGGCTCGCGGGCTTGATCGGTCATCCCGAGCGAGGCGAGCGTCTCGTCGCCGCTCTCGACGAGGCGTTGTCCGCTGCATCGAGCCGCGACGGCGTGGCGCCTTCGGCGCTCTATTATCAACGGCGGGGATTCGCCAGCGGTAGCCGCAGCCTGGTCTCGGAGATCATGGCCGCCGCTGGCCTCCGGAACCTGGCAGCGGATCTGGGTATCGAGCAAACGGCTCGGGTGGATCTGGAGAAGATCGTCGCCATGCGCCCAGCCTATCTGGTGCTCGACTCGCTCGATCCGAAGATGGCGGACCAGGGCAGCTACATGCTCCGCCATCCGGCTCTCCTGCATGTCGTGCCACGATCGCGGCAGCTCGTCCTGCCGCGTCCGCTGGTCACTTGCGGCGGCCCGATGACCGCCGAAGCCGTCAGAAGGCTGGCCGCCCAGGTCCACGCACGGGAATAGAGCCTGACAGGGCCTCAAGGTCCACCGAATGTGAGGCGGACGCCCGCATAAGCCCCGATGCCGGGCGTGTTGAACGAGTAGACCTCCTGATAGTCCTCGTCGAGCAGGTTTTCGATGCGGCCGAACAGTTGGACCCGATCCGTCAGACGGTAGGAAGCGGCGAGGTTGACGAGCACGAATTCGTCGAGCCACACGCGGTCTTCCGGCGTCGCGAAGACGAACTCGTTGTCGCGCATGCGCCCGTTGTAATCGGCGCTGAGGTTGACGTTCGCCCGACCGTCGAGGAAGCGGTAGTTGGCACGAAGACTGGCGAGGAACTCCGGCCGCCGGACTTCCCGCTGACCGTCCGGGTCCTTGGCATCGAGCCAGGTGAAGGTGCCGCCGAGATCGATGTCGTCGGTAACGCGAGCGTTCATCGTGAGCTCGACGCCGCGGCGCTTGCTCTTGCCGTCCTGGTTCACCGGTGTCGCCACGAAATTGGGCGCGGGGAATGTGGTTATGATCTCGTCGCGGAGATCGGCCTCGAAATAGGTGACATCGACGACGAGCCGCTCGTCGAAAAGCGCCTGCTCCAGGCCGATGTCCCAGCCGTCGGACTTTTCCGGCTCCAGGTCCGGATTGCCGGCGAAACTGCCGGGATCGAACCCGAACAGGTCGAAGAAGGTGGGGTTGGTGACGCCGGTGGCGTAGCTGCCATGGAGGCGGGTGCCCGTACCCGGCACCATCCAGGCGGCGGTTGCGCGCCAGGTGGTGGCATCCTCGAAACGCTCGTTGTCGTCGTGACGAACGGCGCCCGAGAGGAACAGCTGATCCCAAAGGTCCACTCGATATTCGCCGACGAAGCCGTGCTCGGTCGCGTCCCGGTTCTGATTTGCCGACGGCACGTCGATGCTCCGGTTGCGAAACTCCTCGTGCTCGCGCTCGGCGTAGAAAGTGAGGGTGTGCTCGGCGTTCGCAACCGATGGTGTGCTGAAGAAGAACGAGCTCTGATAGTCGATCTTGGTTTTCGCGCCGGTGGTTTCGGAGGTGAGGCGATCGTTCGAATAGTTCTCGCGGTTGGTGCGGGTGTAGCCGACGCCGAGAACCTGCTCCCAGGCGCCATCGAGCAGAACCAGCCGTCCCTGGCTGCGGCCGAAGATCTGCTCGAATTCGGATTCATCATCGGCGTCGACGACCAGCCCCTGGGTCGGCGTCGCCGGAACGGCGAAATCTTGCCGATCGTGCTGTGCGTCGGTGCGGTTGTAGCGACCGTTCAGGCTTATGGTGAAGTTGTCTGTCACCTCGAGATCACCGGTCGCATTGAACGTGCCGTTTTCGTAGCCGTCCTTCTCACTGCCGCTCCCGGCGATGTTGACGCCGTCGCTGTGCAGCAATGTGCCGCTCAACGAGCCCCGCAGTCGCTTGGTGCCGCCACGGACACCGGCATTGAGCCTGTAAGTACCGAACGACCCGCCTTCGGCCGAGCCATGTGCCTGGAAACCCTCGAAGCCGCGCCTCGTGACGATGTTGATGACGCCGCCGATCGAATCCGAGCCCCAGATAGCGCTCTGCGGGCCGCGCAGCACCTCGATCCGTTCGATGTCGTCGGCGAGGAGGTTCGAGAAGTCGTACTCTGAATCGCTGATCGGGTCGTTCGCCTCCACGCCATCGATCACGACGAGTGTGTGATTGCCCTCGGCACCGCGGATGCGAACCTGCGTCTGGCCTCCGAAGGAGCCGCTGCGGTTGACGGAAAGGCTCGGAACGCTACGCAGCAGGTCGGACACATACCGCGCCTGTCGCCGCTCGATATCTTGGCGCGAGATGACGGTGACGGCGCTCCCGACTTCCTTCGCCTCTACCGCCGTCCGGCTCGCCGAGACGACCAGATCGGGAAGGGAAATTGGCCCCGGCGCCTCCTGCGCGCTCACGCTGGCGGCGAAGAATGCGGTCACGAAGGGCCCGAAGCGCAGAATGTTCCTCTGGTGTGTGATGGACAATCGACTGCTCCCCCGTCGAAGACGTTCGATCCGGCTCCGTGAGAGCCGGAAATGCCAACGGGTCGGGGAGACAGGACCGCGAAGCGGGATCGGGACTCGTCTCTTTCCATCGCGACTCCTGCCCCTGGTCGACCCAAGAACATTCGTCATCACGACGGTTCGGCCGCACCCATGGAGCACCCCGCCCACGGGATGGATGACGACACGCGCGGCAGGTCTCCTGGCTCGCGGATCGCTGCGTCCGATCGTCTTCCCAAGGCCATGCGCCTCAGTGACTTCGTGGATCGGCCGCTAGCCGCTGACAGTTGCGGGGGCAGCCCCGGAATAGGCTCGTCACAAGCCGCACCGGGTTCCCTCTTCGGCCTCTTGCGAGGCACCGCACGCGGCAACAGTGTTGGCATGGGCCAAAGGGTGGGTCAATCCGCTTGTGCGGGGTGTGGGGGGCATAGGGTCCGACCGTCCCCGCGATAAAGAAATTGCAACCGGACGCCCGATCACGAACTACCTATCTTATGGCTCCATGACCGCACCCGATTCATCGCCCGATGTCGTCGACGAGACGGATCCGTTCCTGGAGGATCGTCGCAGACGTCTGCGATGGCCGATCACCGTAATCCTCGGCTTCGGCTTCGGCTCCCTGATGCTGGTGGCCGTTGCGAGCGTCCTCTTCCTCGGCGTCCTGGGGGCGCGGGAGAACACGGCTACGTTGCTACGCGATAAGGCGGAGCTCACGCTCGCGTCGATCAGGGACAAGATCACGGCACATCTGCAACCGGTCGAAGCGCAGGGGACCTACGTTGCGGACCTGATCGCTCGCGGGGTCGTCGACCCTGACGATCGAGAGGCGATGGGGCGATCGCTCGTCGCCGCGCTTGCTGCGACGCCGCAGGTTTCGGGAATCGCCTTTGCCAGACCGGACGGGCTGCTCTGGCGCGTGTCACGGAAGGCGGGGAGGCTGGAGCGGGACGACTGGTCCGGCGATCCCGAAGCGGTCGAAGCGATCGAGCGCGCCCGCGAGAAGCCCGAAGCCGAATGGGCGCCCCCCGTCTGGGCGCCGGTGCTGGAGCGGTCGGTGCTCACGTATCGCGTGCCGGTGCACGGGCCGGACGGCTTTCTCGGGCTCCTGGTCGCAGGGATAACGCTGGATGATCTGTCCCGTTACCTCGCGACTTTGTCCGAGGGTTTCGAGACGGCCTTCATCCTGTACGACATGCAGACCGTGCTGGCTCACCCAGCCTATCTCGAGGGCGGGCACAGACCCTCGGATTCAGGGCCGCTTCCCTGGATAGACGAGGTCGGCGACCCGGTGCTCGCGAACATCTGGCATCCCGATCGAGCGCCGTTGACGGTGGTCGCGCCGTTGAAGAGTGGACAGGGGCACGTGGTTTCGCTGGACGGGCGGGAGCAGGTCTACATCTACAGCCATCTTCGGCTCGATGGTCTGCGCCCGTGGCTCGTCGGCATGCACCTGCCGGCGAGTGTCGCCGACGAAGAGATCCTGCGGTTGCGGAACATGGTCATCGGCGGTCTGCTGCTGTTGATCGTTTTCATCGGCGCGACCTTCCTCATCGGCCGTCGTCTCAGTATCCCGGTTACCCGCCTCGCGGTGGCTGCGGGGAGAGTGCGCGACCTCGACCTCGCGACGATCGAGCGTCTGAGCCCGAGCCGTGTCCGCGAGTTCGACGAGGCCGCCCACGCCTTCAATTCGATGATCGTGGGTCTGAGGTGGTTCGAGACCTATCTGCCGCGCAAGCTCGTCGGGCGGCTGATCTCGAGAGGGGAGTTCCGGCGGCCGCTTTCGGAAGAGCGGCTGGTCACCGTGCTGTTCACCGACATCATCGAGTTTTCGACCTATGCCGCCGACAAATCGGCGCGAGAGGTCGCCTCGTTCCTGAACGATCATTTCACCCGGATCGGGCACTGCGTCGAGGACCAGGACGGCACGATCGACAAATATATCGGCGACGGGATGATGGCCTTCTGGGGGGCGCCCACCGAGCAACCCGATCACGCGGTCCGTGCCTGCCGTGCCGCCATGGCGATGATTGCCGCGGCGGCCGAAGACAGCATGGAGGTTTCGGGCAAGGAGCAGCCGGTGCGGCTCCGCATCGGCATACACACCGGACCTGCCATCGTCGGCAACATCGGGTCTCCGGGGCGGCTCAATTACACCCTGGTCGGCGACAGCGTGAACATCGCGCAGCGGCTGGAGGAGCTGGGCCGAGACGTCGGCGGTGGCCATGCCGTCGTGCTGGTCTCGGAGGAGACGGCACGGGCCGCCGGTGCCGAGATCGACATCCAGGACGAAGGCCTGCGTTCGCTTCGTGGACGGGAAGAAGAAATCAGAGTGTTTCGGCTACTGGGCCGGCGGGACGTAAACGCCCACCTGGCTAGTTGCCGAGATCCGGTATCTTCTTGCCCGCGAACGTAGTGCTCGCGCGGTATTTGTTTCCGTTCGTCGCATCGTCGAAGAACCGCTTGGTCCCGATCATCCCGCCGACCGGGTCTTCACCGTTCCGCACGAACGAGCCATCGAACAATGCGCGGGTCGCTGGGCCGGCATCGTTGGATGTAAGGCTGCCTTCGAAACCGGATACATTGTCCTTGAAGAAGGAAGTCCCGGAGTACGACCGGTTGTCGAAAGTGGCCCCCACGGTGCCGCTGCGGGAGCCAAAGTCCACGGTATGCGAGAAGTTGCCCGCGGCGATGTATTGGGCGCCCTCGTTGTAGACGTTACCGACGATATGGCCGCCATAGGTCGCGACCTGCCCTTGCTGGATGATGGCCTGAACATCGTCGTGTGCGGCGATGTCGCCGGCGACGAACGTTCCCATGTGGAACCGCTCGCGACGCCCCCGGTTGGGGCCGTCCTCGTCCGCCCAGCGGAACTCCGATGCCCACCAGCCCCATTCGAAGCAGGAGCATTCGGAGAGCGTCACGTCGTTGCCGGGGAAATCCCCCATCGGGATGAGCTCGTGTGCGACCATGATCGAGCGGAAGCCGTCCGGGTCGCGCTCCGACGAAAGCCCCTGTCGCCCGTTGATGTTGCCGTAGAGGTCGGGGTTTCGAGTGTTCCGGGCCGCATACCGATCGTCGTCGATATAGGTGCCGACGTGCTCGCCGACCCCGCCGAAGCCGAACGTCGCGGTGTCGACATCGGAAACGTAGTTCGGTCCGTTGGAGCTACCTGAGCTGACGAAGTTCTGATCGAGCTGGAACACGGCGGCGAGGGAGTTGGTGGTCGGCTCCATGGCCACGACGACGCCGCCCGGATCGTGGCTCGTCAGGACGTAGGGTGCCTCGAACCGATCGCCGGACAGTCTGGTTTCGCCGAGAACTGCCGCGTAGCCGGTCAGCACGCGTGCCGATCGAGATCCGATCGGCGCATCTGCCGCCGTCTGGTTCACCAGATGGGCGTAGCTATAGACCTCGCCTGCGGTGGAGCTCGAAGCATAGGGCTCGAAGCTCGCCGACCCGATGTCGACATCTGGATCGCTGTCGAGCAGCCGTGGGCCGCTGGTGGTGAGGGCGAAGAAGTTCAGGTCGGGGCCGAAGAACTGCTCCCCTTCGCCATCGGAAATGGTGCCGAGACTGCCGGTCTGTCGTGCCGGCCCTTCCGTTGCGTTGAGCCTGAACGAGCCTTGCGATCCGATCGACACCGCAAGCTTCCCGTCGTCCGTCGTCAGAAGGCTTCCTTCCGCCCCCAGAAGGAACGATTTCTGGTTGGCGCCTTCTCCTTCGATCGCCCCGGCGGCGATCAGGAACCGGCTCTTCACCGGACTGGAATTGTCGGCGATCCGTCCGCTGTCCTCCATGCCCTGAAGGCCTTCGGCGGCCCTCCGCAGAATATAGAGATCGGAGACCGCGGGGACTTCGAAATGGGAAGCCACGTCATCTGGAATGAACGGCACGTCTGCCTGATAGACGGGATCGGGAACCACTTCGTAGGTAGAAAGCTGCAGCGTCGGTGAGGGCAGATTGCCACCGTCGGCCGTCGGTTCACCTGCAATGAGGAACACTCGTTTCCCCACGGAATTCTCGACCTGCACGCCCGCGTATCCGGCGAAGTTCGGTCCACCTGCGCCGAAGCCCGCGATCGGGCCGAACGGCGTCTGGGTGCCGATCGGCGGCAACTCGAAGCCACCGAGCTGATAGGGAAGATCGATCGAGCCGAGCGGTGTATCCGCCTGGAACCGTTCACCGGTCTCGTCGGTGACGATCCGCCCGTTCGTGATCGCCGGGCTGAACTGCGGATCCGGCCCGCCGACAACGTTCTGTTGCAAGGGGTTGGTATAGACTGCGCCATCGTCGGCGACGAAGCCTGAATCGGGTGTGGCCAGTAGTCTGCCGGAAAGATTGCCTTCAGGCGGCGGCGGCGGCGGTGGCGGCGGCGGCGGTGGTGGAGGAGGCGGCGGCGGCTCGGGTTCGTCCCGTGCGGTCTCTTCGGTCGCCGTGTCGTTGCGGACATCCGCTACGTCGGTGCTTTCCGTGGCTGTGGTCGCCGCGTCCCGCGCTGCCAGGGAGGCCACCGCCATGACGCCCTGATCGGCGTCAGGAGCGATAGCGGCGCTCTCCGGAGGCGGTCCCATCCGTTGCTGCACGACGACCTGGGTCGGCGCTACCGGAGCGCCGCCACCGCCGCTGCCTTCGAGAATGTCGACGAACCGGGAGATGTCGGCAGCATCGGCCCGCCCCAGATCCCGGGCCGCCTCTCGAGAGGAGTTCACCGCGATCCGCCGTCCGCTGCGCGGGAAGGTGACGGTTCCCCCCTGATTGGTGGCCGTGAGCTGGTCGCCGGCGACATAGATCATGTCGAGGCATGCGCCGGATGCGCTCGCGGCCCCGCCTTCCGCGCAGCCGGGGTCGGCCGCCCCGTAGACGATACTGCCGCGGATGCCGAGCGTCGCCGCCGGCGTCTCGATCGTGGCGCCGTTGTTCGCGCTGATCTTACCACCGACGAAGCGGAACACGCCCTTCGTTATCGAAAGGGCCAGCTCTCCGGTGGAAGTGTTCGGATCGTAGACGAAGCGGTCGAGCACTACCTCCGCGTTCGGCCCGACGGTGAGGGACGACTGGTCGAGAAAGAGGAGCTGGGTCTGACCCTGTTCGGAGGTGACGATCTTCTCCTCGAAGACGACGTCCTGACCGACGATGAGCAGGCGCGCCTGGCCGCCGGGCGGCTGGCCGCTGGCCTGCGGGTTCACGGCGGCCGTCGTTCCCACCCGCTGGGCGGTGGCGAGCGAGGGGGTGAGCGCGAGGAGGGCGATTGCCGCCGGTGCCAGGAAACGCATGCTACGCTCCAAAGAGGTCAAAACGTCCACAACGCGCCGAGCAGGAAGCTCCAGTTCTCCCGCTCGAAATTCGGAAGAGTCGAGCTGTTCTCCGACCGCTGGATCTGTGCCTCTATCGAGAAGTCGTTCCTGATTCGGAACGAGTTCGCGAGCGTGATCCGGTACTCCCGGTCGAAGCGTTGCTCGTCCGGATCGATCAGCGGGTCCGCCGCTTCATAGTCCCGCAGCATGCCCGTGGCGGTCAGAGAGATCATCCAGGGCACCTCCGTCAGATCGAACGGAGCCGGATAGATGTGCTGCACACCGAGCGAGAGCCCGTACTCGTCGTTCGTGAAATAGTCCCGCCGCGAGTCGTCGTGCAGAAACCAGCCTTCGGCGCTGAGCAGCAGGTCCTCGTACGGCCGGTAGCGAAAGCCCAGCCGTATCTCATGCTCGGCGCCGGTCTGATCGTTCGCCGTCGGATTCTCCGACGAGTTGTGGAAGTCCTTGTAGACGCCGGTGTAGCGGGCGAAGCCGAGCGTAGAGTCGTTGAACTGATGCTCGACCTCGAAGCCGCCGCCGAAGGTGGTGAAAAGCTGATCTTCGCTGAGCATGACCGTGTTCGCGAGGCCGAACGGCCGCAACGTCGTGCCCGGAACGATCGTAAGGCGCGGACCGGTTTCGCCTTCGATCACCGCGAGATCGAGATCGCTCAGATCGAACTGCTTCGAGCCATAGCCGAGCAGACGACTCTCCCAGTAGTCGCCATCCTTCGTGTCGAGGTCGTAGCGGTGGATGAGCGCGCCCGAAAGAAAGGCGTTGAAATCTTCGTCGGCGGTGAAGCGATCGGCGAGAAAGGCATCGCCGCCGCCGACCCGCACCCGGGTGGAATTGGGCCCGGCATTGGCATTGGTCTGGAAGCGCAGGCCCGCGAAGACCGAGCCGCCGAACCAGTGGCGCGACTGCAGCCGATCGATCTGCTCGAGATAGGCCTGCACGCGCTCGCGCACCGGCGGCGGCACATCGTCGGCTTCGAGGGCTTGCGTGAAATACGCACGCGCCGCCTCGGGCGCGCCGACGCGCAGATAAAGGGCGCCGAGTTCCAGCCGAACCCGAGGCAGGTTCGGGTTGAACATCAGCATCCGCTCGAGCGTGCTGATGGCCTGATCGTAGTTGCCGAGTGCCGCCGCGGTCTCGGCGAAGGCGAACATCGTTTCGAGATCGGCGGGGTTCGCCAGCATCTGCTCGAACAGCGCGTCGTAGCGCTGCTGCAGGGCAGCTCGCTCGGGATCGGGATTCTGCGCCGCTACGGGGCCGGCCACGAGCGGTGCGACCAACGGCAGCAGCAGCAACCACGCTCGCGCGATGCTTCGGCGTTTACCCCCCGACATCCGCTGACCCCCAAACCTTGACGCCTGAAGCAAACATCCTTCGGCCCTCCCCAACTGTCAACAAGCGCAAGGGGATTGAGCCTACTTGGTCTCTGAATCGTAAACCCCATCCCACTCTTCCTCTGGGGGATGCGTCTCCAGGTGGGCCACGCGGGCGAAGAACATGTCGTAGAACGGATAGAGGCCGAACGGCGCGCCGAGTTCGCGGCCTTCTTCCGCGGCTCGCCGAACCTCCTGCCAGCGGCGCTCGCGGTACGCGGCCAGCATGCGCGCGTTCAGACGCTCCAGCTCGACGAAATCCTCCGTCGCCGCCACCTCGGGTCCTCCGACGAGCGCGAAGATGCGGGCTGGCTGGGACTTCCCCTTCACCCGGATCAGGTCGATCTCCATCGCGGCCATCTCGGGTGCGGCAGCGCGGGTCTTCTCGCCGATGATGATGTCTACGCCATAAGTCTTGCACTGGCCTTCCAGGCGCGAGGCGAGGTTCACCTCGTCGCCCAGGACCGAATAGTCGAAGCGCTGCTCCGAACCCATGTTGCCGACGCAGCAGACACCGGTGTTGATGCCGATGCCGACGGCGAGCGGCACGTGGGGCCGGCCCTCTGCCTCGGCCTCTCGCTTCAGCGTCTCGTTCAGCCTGACCACGCCTTGTCGCATGCTCAGCGCCGCCGTGCAGGCGTGACGTGCATGGTCCGGATCGTCGAGCGGCGCGTTCCACATCGCCATGATGCAGTCGCCCATGTATTTGTCGATCGTGCCCTCGTTGGCCATGATCACGTCGGTCATGGGCGTCAGAAAGCGATTGATGAGCGACGTCAGCGCCTCCGCGTCATACCGCTCGGAGATCGTGGTGAAGCCGCGAATGTCGCAGAACAGCACCGTCATCTCGCGCATCTCGCCGCCGAGCTTCAGCAGTTCCGGCCGCTCGGCCAGCTTTTCGACCAGGGCAGGGGCCATGTATTGCGCGAAGGCGCTCCGGATCTGCCTTCGCTCGCTCTCGGTGCGCACATACCGCAGGAGTGACGACGCGGTGTAGACCACCGCCACCACCATGGCGGGATAAACGGGATCGAACATGAGGCCGTAGCGTGCGAAAGCCTGCCACGATGCTCCGATCGCACCACCGAGCACGAGCAGGGTGAGCGCCGCGAGCCAGGCGGCCGACATGCGCCGCCAGGTGTAGGTGGCGAGGATCAGGAGGCCGAGGGCCACCATCACCAGCAGCTCGAGCCCGGTCGCCCAGTCCGGCCGCTTGAGGAACGAGCCGAGCAGGATCTGCTCGATCACCTGGGCCTGCAGCGTCACCCCTGCCGCGACGGGATCGAGCGGGCTCGCCCGCACGTCCTTGAGACCGGCGGCGCTCGTGCCGATCAGGACGATGTGACCGGTGATCCGATCGGCCGCCGCCGTGCCGGTCATGATCTGCCACGCCGGGACCGAGCGTGCGGGCACCGGCCCGGTATCGTAGAGCCAGATGCGCCCGCGGGGATCGGTCTCGACGATGAAGTCTCCTACCTTCACCTCGCTGATGCCCGTGTTGGCGCCGAAGGCCTCGACACCGCTGGCGCCGGCGGCCTTGATCAGTATCGTGCTGGCACCCTGCGCCACGCGCAGCGTTTCGATCGCGAGCGACGGATAGATCTCGCCGCCGTAGGCGATCAGCAGCGACGGGCGGCGGATTACTCCATCCGCCTCCGGTTGCACGTCGATCGCCCCGCTTCCCGCCGCCGCTTCGGCGATCTCGGGCAGCGTCGTCACCGCCCCGTTGTAATCGGCGAGGAATCGCTTCGGATCGAGCCCCGCCACCGCAAAGCCCGCCTTCCGCGGCGGCATCGTTCCGCTGCGGCCAGCGGTCTGGGCAAATCCGGCGACGACCGCGCCCCGGCCGACGATGCCGGCCAGGGCGCGATCATTGTCCGGTAGCCGCTCGCTCTCCGCCAGCGCACGCAGCGCCTCGGTCTCTGGCAGGTCGGGCCATGTTTCGACGATGGCGGCGAGCACCCGCCGTGGCGAGGTTCGGTCCGGCTCGGGCAGCACGAGGTCGAGAGCGATCGCCGCCGCACCTTGCCGCTGCAGCACCTCGATCAGTTGGCCGAGCTCGGTGCGCGGCCACGGCCACTGCCCGACGAGCTCCAGGGTGTCGTCGTCGATGTCGACGACTGTGACCGGCACCGGCTCGTAGGGGCGCGGCTTCAGGCGCTGGAAGTTGTCGAAGACCTTGAACCGGATCTCCTCGATCGCCGGCGGATCCCAGGCACGTAGACCGACGGCCCCGACCAGTGCCAGCAGCGGAATCACGATCTGTAGCCATTGCCGCACGGTGACGGAACGCCTCCTTCGCCCTTCGCGGAGACTACCCGAACCTCTCGAATTCTTCGAGCGGCGAGGGTGACAATCACGGGCCAAGTCACCAAACTCGTCGCCGATTTGGCAGATCGGGTTTCGGCAGCGGGGATTGTGCAATGGAGAAGTTCGGCATCGGCCAGCCCGTGCGGCGACGGGAGGATGTGCGCTTCATCACCGGCAGGGGGCGCTTCACCGACGACGTGAACCTGGATGGGCAGGCCTACGGCGTCGTCGTCCGCAGCCCGCATGCCCATGCCCGCATCCTCTCGATCGATGTTTCCGACGCGGAAGCTGCGCCGGGCGTCATCGCGGTGCTCACCGGTCGCGATGCGGTCGAAGACGGCGTGCCGAAGCTCCACTCCCAGGTGAAGGTGCCCGGGAAGACCGGCAGCGAGCTCTACGATCCCGGACGCGAGATCCTACAGACGGAGCGCGTCCGCTATGTGGGTGATCCGGTAGCCTTCGTGGTGGCTGAGACGGTGCAGCAGGCGCGGGACGCTGCGGAGCTCGTCTACGTCGAGTATGAGGACCTGCCCGCGATAGCCGATGCGGTGTCGGCCGACCGACCCGACGCTCCGCTGTTGTATCCGGAGCACGGCTCGAATCTCGCGGTCCATTGGGAATCGCACGATGGCGAGGCCGTCGAGGCGGCGTTCGCGAAGGCCGACCATGTCGTCACGCTCGAGTTCGTGAACAACCGCGTCGTCGGCAACCCCATGGAACCGCGCGTCGCGATCGGCGACTGGGACGAGGCGACGGGCGTCCACACCCTGATCTCACCGACCCAGGGCGCGGTGAAGATCCGCAACAACCTTGCCGACCTCGTCTGGAAGGTGCCGAGGGAGAAGGTGCACGTCGTCTCGCCCGACGTCGGTGGCGGTTTCGGGCTGCGGGGCAAATGCTTCCCGGAAACGGTGATGGTCACCTGGGCGGCGAAGCGACTGAGGCGGCCGGTGAAGTGGACCTCGGACCGCAGCGAGACGATGCTCTGCGACCCGCACGGACGCGATCATGTCTCGGTCGGCGAGATGGCGTTCGACAGCGACGGGAAGATCCTCGGCGTCCGGGTGCGGACGCATGCCAACGTTGGCGCCTACCTACTCGATTTCGGTGCGCGGATTCCGACCGTGGCCGGCGCCCGGGTCGCCGGCACCGTCTACGACGTGCCCGCGATGCAGCTTTCGGTGAAGGTGATGTTCACCAATACCGTGCCCACCGACGCCTACCGCGGTGCCGGTCGCCCCGAGATGGCCTACCAAATGGAGCGCCTGCTCGATGTCGGTGCCGCGCGGCTCGGCCTGGGTCGTGACGAGATCCGGCGGCGCAACTTCATCCGTCCCGACCAGCTTCCCTACAAGAACCAGGTCGGCATGGTCGTTCACTCGGGCGAGTTCGAGAACACGACGAACCTCGCGCTGCAGCGGGCCGACTGGAACGGCTTCGAAGAGCGGCGCCGGGAGGCGAAGGCGCGCGGCATGCTCCGCGGCATCGGCCTCGGCTGCTACATCGAGGCGTCGGGCGGTCAGCCGTCGGAGGAAGTGCGCGTGCGCTTCACGCCCGAGGGCCGGGTGCAGCTCATCGTCGGCACGTTCAGCCACGGCCAAGGCCACGAGACCGCGTTTTCCCAGATCCTGTCGGACCGACTCGGCATCGGGCTCGACGAGATCGACTTCATTCAGGGCGACACCGACATCGTGCAGTTCGGCAACGGCACCGGCGGCTCGCGCTCGTCGCAGATGGGCGGCGTCAGCACCGCCCGTGCCGCGGGCAGGGTACTGGAGAAGGCGAAACGGATCGCTGCGCATGCGCTCGAGGCGGCGGAAGCGGATCTAGAGTTCGCCGACGGCGTATTCGCGGTCGCCGGCACCGACCTTCGGATCACGATTCAGGAGGTGGCGAAGCTGGCGCAGGACCCGGCGAAGCTGCCGGAAGGGGAGGAGCCCGGTCTCGACGAGACGGAGCGTTATCAGCGCACAACCGAGTGCAACTTCCCGAATGGCGCGCACGTCGCCGAGGTCGAGGTCGATCCCGAGACCGGGATGGTGCGCGTGGTCCGGTATGTCTGCGTCGACGACTGCGGCACCATCATCAATCCGATGCTGGTGATGGGCCAGGTGCACGGCGGCGTCGCCATGGGGCTCGGCCAGGCGCTGCTCGAGCACACCGCCTACGACCCGGAATCCGCCCAGCTCATCGCCGGGGCGTTCACTGATTATTGCATGCCCCGCGCTGACGATTTCTGCGACCTGGAAGTCTCGTTCAACCCGGTTCCCGACCCGGCGAACGACCTTGGCGTGAAAGGCATCGGCGAAGGCGGCGCCTGCGGCGCCCCGCCCGCCCTGGTCAGCGCCATTGCCGACGCTCTCGGCATCGAGCACATCGACATGCCGGTGACGCCGGAGAAGGTGTGGCGCGTGCTGGCGGAGAAGCGGGGGAAGATGGCGGCGGAGTAGAACTCTTTCTGCGCCCGGTGAGCGTGCGTCTGCTGGTCAAGGCGCAGCCGCTACGCCGGGTCAGCGACTGTGCTCCCGTACTCGCTCCGGCTTAGATCCCGAATCTGCGGGACTTTGCTCCTTCGTCCGGCTGACGGGGATCAGACGCTTGCAGTTCAGCTAGCCGTCGCCTGCACGTGCATCCAGTCGAAGTTCTTCTCGCGGCCGAGGCTGAGCCAGCCTTCGCTTTCCCAGATCGACCACCACTCGTCGTATTCCGGACGGGCCAACGTCGCGCGGTCGCGTCCCCAGCGCAGCTGGTTGTTGTCGGGATCCCAGTCGAGGGCTATGGCCCAGGCGTGGGTCGACCAGCTGGTCCCGCCGCGCTTGCGGCGCGCGGCGTAGCAGCCGCCGTAGGTATCGAGGCGCAGGCGGCGGATTTCCGTCTCGCCATATGTTTCCCAGACCCGTGTCAGCACCCGGCCGAGGCTGTCCGCGACCTTGGTGTTACAGCCGATCCGCCGGGTGGTGGCGCTCCGGTTCCACGCGAGACGCAAGGTCCAGGGACATTCGACCGATGTAAGTCCGGGCGATCTGCCATCGGGAAGGCCGTGCGGGCCGAAGAAGGCGTTCATGGCGGCCTCGTCCTCCGGCGGCCAGCCGTTCGAGTTCACGCGGGCGGCCGGACGGTCGCGCCAGGGCGGCGGCGCCGAGCCGGTGGCGTCGAGCGTCTGGAGGCTGTCCACGGCGAACTGGGTCTGAGGTCCCCACCAACCGTCGATCGGGCCGGTATCGAATCCGCCTTCGCGGCAGAGAAGCTGGAGCATGGCGACGGCTTTTCGCTTCGCTGGCCAGGCCGCCCACCCGTCGGGCAGGCTGCTCGCTCGCCCGCGCAGCGCCGACTCCACCGCTGCGTTGGTAATGGGCCCGCTGATTCCGTCGATTGCACCGGCATAATCGCCGGACGCGGCCAGCTTCTTCTGGAGAAGCTTCAATATTGACCTGTTCATCGCACACCTCGTGACGAGCCGACGATGGTGAATTCTTCCACGACTCCGGTCGGGTCGTCCATTGCCGCGGCTCTCGGCCGATCCGGATTTTTGATGCTGCGCCGGGGGGAGGTGAGGGCGGCCCCTAGTCCTTTGCGACGGTACGATTCGCAGGCTGCAGCCGGACCAGCTCGACCACGGCGGTGCCCCAGTCGGTAGCGGTCTCGAGCCGGACCGGTATCGCCGGACTGCCCGGCTCGGCAGGTCGGAACCAGATCCGGCCCGGCCGTTCCGGATCGGTGGCGATGCCGCCCTTCTTGCTGAAGCCGGCGATCTCGGTGATGAGGAAGCGGCACTCCACGGCGTCCGCAGGCCCCCCGCCCGCATCGCCGCTCTCGCTGAAAGTCGCGTCATAGCGCCGGCGGCCGTCGAACACCCGGATCGTCGCATCGCAGCCACGGCCCTCGCTCACCTGCCGGGCTACGGCGAGCAGGCCGCTCATTGCGTCGGTTGTGCCGCCGGTGACGTGCGCGGGCACGCGCTTCTCCGGGTCGCGGTCATCCGGGTCCGGAGTGGCGCTGGTGACGACGGCCTGTTCCGACGAATACACGAGGTCGAGGTGGCGCGCCTTGCCGCGATAGATTCCGTTTTGCCAGTGCCGTTCAGCCGACACCGCGCCGGCCGCTCCGAGACGGCCGGCGGAGACCGCCTCCTGGGTCCATGGAGCGAACAGGCTGACGATGCCGCCGCTCTGCAGCTGGCCGCGGACGCGGTAGCGCTCGCCAACGAGTTCGATCGTGGCGGAAGCGCTGGCGATCGGCAGCCCGAGGAGATAGCTGCGATATTCGAGCGTCAACGGTTCGGCGATGGACGGGGAAGGGGCGGCGAGCGCCGCCAGCGCCACGACCGACGCGACAGCCGCCCGAGCCACGAGCGCGAACTTCATCGGCACCTGCCGGAGCTGAGAACCATGTCGCTGATCTAGGTTCCACGCGAGGCGCGTCCAGCGTTCCCTGCACGGCGGGTCGTAGCGTTCGCAATGCGATTATGGACAATATTCCTATGATGCGCTATTCTGCTTCAAGGGCACAACCGGCACCATGGGGAGCGAAGGCATGACATCCGGCCCTATTTTTCCGGAAGAAACCGCATCCAGTCCTGTCGTTCTCGGCACCGACGGCCTTCGCACCTGGCACGGCAGCTGCCACTGCGGACGCGTTCGGTTCGAAGTTGACACGGTTCTCGACCGGGTCGCGATCTGCAACTGCTCGATCTGCAGCCGGCGGAACGCGGTGATGCACCGGGTGAGCGCCGAACGGTTCCGTCTGATCCAGGGGCGCGGTGCGCTCACCTTCTACGAGTTCGCCACGCACACGGCAAAGCACTGGTTCTGCGGCACTTGCGGCATCTACACATTCCACCGCCCGCGCGTGGCGCCCGATTGCTACACCGTCAACGTCTTCTGCCTCGAAGGGGTCGACCGTGATCTCGTCGCGGGTCTAGAGGTGCAGCGGTTCGATGGTAGGTCTTTCCCGGCCTGACCCCCATCTTTCCTAATGAATGCCCATGAATCCCTATGAGTTTCTTCGCCGGGAGGATCGCATCAGTGCCTGACCGGGGCGGAGGCTTCATCGGGTGGCGCGTCCGCCTCGTTCATATCGGCCGCAGAGACGCTGCGCAGCCGAGTATCCCGCAACTCGCCGGCCCGTTCGAGGATCGGATAGGCGATCGAGGTGATGTGGCCGTGAATGCGCTTCAGGTCCCTCAGAACGTCGAGGTGGAGGGAGCTGGTCTCGACGGATTCGGTCTGGCGCGCCGTGACCCGCTCGAAATGGCGGGCGGTCATCTCCCGCTCGAGATCGCGGATGACCGTCTTCTCTTCCAGAAGCTCGCGTGCGAGGCGAACGTCGCCGGACATGAAGAGGTTGAGCGCCTGACGCATGTTCAGGAGCACCCGGCCGTGGAGCTCCTTGATGTCGGCGAGCCCCTCCGCGGAGAAGGAAAGCCGCTGCCGTGCCTTCTTCGCCGCGAGCTCCATCAGGTTCTTGTCGATGATGTCCCCGATGTGCTCGAGATTGGTGGTGAACGTGAGGATGTCGACAACGCGCTCGCTCTCGCGGCGGTCGAGCTCCTCGCGCGACAGCCTCGTGACGTACAGCTTGATCGCCTCGTGCAGCAGGTCGATTTTGTCGTCCGCCTGCTCGAGCTCCCGGATCAGGGCCGGATCGTTCGCACTCAGGACATCGATCGTCTTGGCGAGCATTCGCTCGACCTCTTCGCCCATCCTCAGGGTTTCGCGCGCGGCGGCGGCGAGAGCGGCAGGCGGGCTGTCGAGCGCGTTGTCGTCGAGATAGCGGACCCGGAGCTCGCCTTCCTCGCCCGGAGCTTCCGGAAGGAGCCGAGCGGTCAAACTCGACACCGCCCCGACGAATGGCAGGAAAGCGACGACCAGCAACAGGTTGAAGCCGATATGCAGCTCGATGACCTGTTGCGCCCCGCTGCCGCCTAGCATGCCGAGCGAGGGAGTGATCGCCGGCAACAGCCAGAGGAGCGTGACCGCTCCGATCGTGCGCATAGAGAGGTTCCCAAGTGCCACGCGCCTCGCGCCCACGCCCATCGGCCGAGAGAGGAAGCCGGCCACGATGCCGCTGCCGATATTGGCACCAAGCACGAGCATCAGCGCCAGTTCGAGCGACAGCGTCTCCGAGGCGACAAGCGAGGCGAGCAGCAGGACCATGGCGAGGCTGGAGTGCAGCAGCCAGGTCAGCAGCGCGCCGGCGAGCAATGCGAGCAACGGCTCCTCGGTGAGCGGCGCCAGAAGCAGCGATAGCCTTTCGCTGCCCCGCAATGGCGCCGCCGCTTCTCCGATCAGCCCGAGCGACAGCAGCACCAGGCCGAGCCCGAGTAGGACGCGACTGAAGTTCCGCCAGCGCCCCGCATTGCTGCCCATGAACATGGCGACGCCGACGGTGATCAGCAGCGGCGAGAGCCACTGGATCCGCAGGCTCAGGATCTGTGTGACCAAACTGGAGCCGAGATCCGCGCCGAGGGCGATCGCGAGGGCGGCGCTGGCGGCCAGCAGGTGGCGTGCCGCGAACGACCCGGCGATGAGGATGGTCGCGGTGCTGCTCTGCAACAGCGCCGTCACGCCGAGGCCTACCAAGAAAGCCTGTAGGCGGTTGCGCGTGTACCTGGCGACGGCCCTTCGCAGATGCGCCCCGAAGCTCCTCGTCATCCCGGTGCGCACCATCCTGACACCCCACAGGAGAAGGGCGACGCCCCCTGCAAGGTTGATCAGTATCTGGGTGACGGACACGTCATCTCTCCAGGCTCCGGGAACGGGCACGCGCGCGACCGCGCACATTGTCCCGACATTGAGCAACGGTGCGGCGTCACCGACGTTCCGCCATCGGCTCAGCGCGCGTCACAAGGGCCAGACCAGAAGGATCAACGGAACGCCGACCGCGAGGACGATCGCTTCGACCGGCAGGCCCAGCTTCCAGTAATCGCCGAATCGAAACCCACCCGGTCCGAGAATCAGCGTGTTGTTCTGGTGTCCGATCGGTGTGAGGAAGGCACAGGAGGCGCCGACTGCGACGCCCATCAGGAACGGGTCAGCGTTCACGCCGAGTTGTGCCGCGGTGCCGATGGCGATCGGGCACATCACCGCCGCCGTCGCGGCGTTGTTCATGAAATCGGAGAGCGTCATCGTCACGACGAGGATCAGGACGAGCCCGATGACCGTGTTGCCTTGCGCCAGCGTGTCCATGAGGACTCTCGCAATCAGGTCGGCCGCACCCGTGCTCTCCATCGCCCCTGCGACGGGGATGAGCGCGGCGAGGAGGACTATGACCGACCAGTCGACGGCGCCGTAAGCGGACCGTGGGGGGACTGTGCGCAGCGCCATCGACGCCAGTACGGCCGCCGTGAAAGCTACTGCAGCGGGGAAAAGATCGAATGCCGCTGCTGCAATCGCGGCGGCGAGCAGGGCACCGGCGGTGATGGCGCGCCGGCGGTCGGGCAGCCTGAGCGCGCGCTCGGCGAGAGGGACGCAGCCATAGTGGCTGGCGAACTCGGATATGCTCTCGGGCGGACCCTGCATCAGCAGCACGTCGCCCTCGCGGATTGGAAGGGTACGGAGACGGGCGATCGAACGACCGCCCTGTCGCGAAACGGCGAGGAGGTTGAGGCCGTAGCGTGTGCGCAGGCGGATGTCGCTCGCGGAGTATCCGGCTAGCGCCGATGCCGGCAGCACGGCGAGCTCGACCAGCGCCGTATCATCCGACCCGTTGTCCTTGCGAGACTTCTTTCTGGATTCCCCTCCGTCCTCGGGGGAGGGCCTGTCGACAACCGCCTCTTCGTCAGCGGCTTCCTCGTCCTCGGGCACCGTCTCCACGGCCTCCTCGAGCTTCAGGCCCAGGCTCGACAGCGCCGTAGCCAGCCCTTCCGGCTCGGCCTCGATCACGAGGATGTCGCCCGGGAGAATGCGGTGAAATCGGTGGGGCGCGGGGATGCGGACCTCGTTGCGGATGAGGCCGACGACCTGAGCCTGCCCCTGACCCTCCTCGAGTGCGGTCTCGATCTCGCCCAGCATCCTTCCGTCGGCGTTGCCGCCCTCCGTGACCCGGGCCTCGGTCAGGTATGCGCTCGTCTCGAAGCCTTCGGCGCCGGCCCTCTCCCGCGCCGGAACCAGGTGCCGTCCGATCAGCACGATGAAGAGAATGCCCGTCGCCGCCACAGCGAGCCCGACAGGCGTGAAATCGAACATGGCGAAGCCGTCACCGGCGACGCCTCTCCGGAAGCCGGAGACGATCAGATTCGGCGGCGTGCCGATCAGGGTCGTCATGCCGCCGAGGATCGACCCGAACGAGAGCGGCATCAGCACCTTGCCCGCCGGCAGGTTCTGCTGCGCCGCGACCTGCAAAGCCACGGGCATCAAAAGCGCGAGCGCGCCGACATTGTTCATGAAGCCGGATAGCAGGGCCGCGAGCACGGTGAGCGACCCGACCGCGAGCATCGGTCCCCCCTTCGACGGGAGAATCGTCCGTGCCAGCATGTCGACCGCTCCGGACGTCTGCAGCCCGCGGCTCAGCACGAGGACCGCGGCGACCGTGATCACCGCCGGATGTCCGAAGCCTGCGAACGCTTCCTCCGCGGGCACGAGGCCGAGTCCGAGACAGGCCAGCAGCGCGCCGAGCGCCACCATGTCGTGGCGCCAGCGACCCCAGAGAAACATGACGATCGCCGCCGCGAGGACGGCGAGGATCAGAGCCTGATCGACTGTCACGCTAATTCCTGCCTCGGAAGCGAGAAGGGCAGGCGCCTTCTACACCAGCGGCTTCTCGGACGACAGCATGCGCCGCAACACGAAATCCCGCCGTACCAGGTGGTGCTGGAGAGCGCCGGCGACATGAAGCGCGGCCGTCGCGTAGAGCCCCCACTGGGCAGTGAGGTGGATCGCCTTGAAGACCTCCGAAGCCGCCTTGTCGGTCGGCAGCAACGCCCCGAGATCGACCAGGCCGAGCAACGGCACCGGGAAGCCGCCGAGCGCCGTGTACAGGAAGCCGCTGAGCGGCATCAGGAACAGAAAGAGGTAGAGGAGGAAATGGGTCGCTTTCGCTGCCGCCGATTGCCATGCGGGGAGATCCGTCGGCAGTGCCGGCACAGGGTGTGCCAAGCGCCAGACAAGCCGAAAGATCGCCAGCACCAGGATCAGCAGGCCGACGTTCTTGTGAGTGAAGAAGAGCACGTTCTGGATCGTGCCCCGTCCGATAGCCTGCATGAGAAGGCCTGCTGGGACCTGCACGAGCAGGATCAGGCCGGCGATCGTCCAATGTAGGGCGATGCTGACTGCGCCCCAGCGCGAACGGGTATTCCGGATCATGGATGGCCCCTCGATCGTCGCCACGCGCGTTGATGCATACGATGAGCGGCGAGAAGGCTCGCGGCAAGCGCATCCTGCAGCGATGCATTCGGATCGGCTGTCACGCTCATCCGCATCCGGCTCGGACATGGTGGGGTCCGGAGACCCTTCCCAATCGACGGTGCGGCAATCTAATATCGCGCCGCTCCAGAAGCCGAGATTCGAAGGCGCTGCGGCGCCAGCAAGCCGGAGGAAAACCATGTCCGACATCGGCGCCGTCAAAGGCGATCCGACCTGGCCCGACGAACTTTACGAGTTGCTGCGCCAACAAGGTGTCACGCAGTTCGCCTATGTCCCGGATGCGGGTCATCGTGTTCTCATCGACCGCTCCCTTGCGGACCCCGACGTCCACTCGGTCGCGTTGACGACCGAGGAAGAAGGTGTCGGACTGCTCGCCGGCGCTCATCTAGGCGGCGCTAGAGGCGTGCTGCTGATGCAGTCCAGCGGCGCGGGCAACTGCATCAACTTCCTCTCGCTGGTAAAGGGCGGCAACTTCCCCCTGCTGATGTTGCTCAGCATGCGGGGCGAGTTCGGCGAGGGGAATCCGTGGCAAATCCCGATGGGGCAGGGGGTTCAGGCGTGTCTCGAGGCGATGGGCGTCATCTGCCTTCGCGCCGAAAAGCCGGAGGATGTCATCCCAACCGTATCCGCCGCCTGCACCATGGTGTTCAAGTCCGGCAGCGCTGTCGCCGTGCTTCTGACGCAGAAGCTGATTGGCGCGAAAGAGTTCTGAGGAGACTGCGACAATGGCTGATTCCCAATCCGGAAACGGACGCGCCGCTGCGATGAGCCCGGTCGGAGTCCTCGACCGTCGCGAGGTGTTGCCGAAGCTCTTCCCCAACCCGAAGGACTACCTGTTTATCGCCGGCCTCGCCGGCACCGCGAAAGACACGGCGGCACTCTGCGGTGACGATCGCAACTATTACTGTCTGGCCGGAGTCATGGGGGCGGCGGCCTCGATGGGGCTGGGCCTTGCGCTCGCGCGACCCGACAAGCGCGTGGTCGTGCTCACCGGTGACGGCGAGCTGCTGATGAACGTCGGCACGTTGGCGACGATCGCAGTCCTCAATCCTCCGAACCTGTCGATCGTCTGCGTGGATAACGGCCACTACGGCGAGACGGGTTATCAGAAGAGCCACACCAGCCTCGGCGTCGATCTGGAGGCGATGGCCACCGGTGCCGGCATTCCGGTGACGCGCACCGTCACCGAGGATGGGCAGATCGCCGATGCGGCGGAACTGATCCGGTCCGGAAACAGCAGCTCGTTCATCCTGCTCAAGGTGAAGCCGACGGACCCGCCGAAGGTGCGCCGGTCGCTCGACGCTGCGCTTTCGCGACTGCAATTCATCGAGGGCCTTGCGGCCACGCGCTGAACCGTTCGCGGGCTCTGCCATGCGAGGAATCCCGTCCGGGCGCACGCCCGGGCGGGATTTGCGTTTGTACTGGCACCAACTCAGGTCGAACTTGTCGCCGGGCCTGACGTTTCCAGTGACGTTGGCAGAGGCTCTGGGAGGCGAGAATGGATGCGCAGGAACTCGAGGCGGCTCTGTCGAACCTCCTGACAGACGTGGAAGGCGAGGTGCACGACCGGCACGAGATCTATCTGCGCCTGTCGCAAGTTCTCTCCAGGATGCGTGCATTCGGAATGCCGCTTCCGGATGACCTGGTCAGGCTCGAGCATGACCTCGAGGCCGAGTTCCGCTCCGAGGCGGAAAACTGACGCTTCCTCTCCGGCGCGCGGCGGGTTAGCGGCCCTGGCCGCCGAGGTCGGTCAGATGCCGGCGGAAGAACTCCGCCACCAGTCGAACGCTGTTGCCGTGCGCGTCACCCGCCATCGTGTGCCCGCCGTGAAGATAGATCTTCATGTCGAAGGGCGACCGCAGCCGGCCGAGCAGAAGCGCCAGATCGACGGCGCGGTCGATGGGAACCACCGCGTCGCGCGCTCCGTGAAGTATGAGCGTCGGCGGCATCGACCGCACCGCAGCCTCGGGCGTCGACCGGGGCAATGCGCCCATCAGGGCGACCACAGCGCCTAGCCCCGGGTCGCGAGCGGCGATATCGACTGCGTGGAAGCCGCCTAACGACAACCCGAAGAGGCCGATCCGATCAGCATCCGTCTCCGGCAGGGAGCGTACATGGCGGATTGCGTCCCGGATGATGCCGTTTCTGGCGGCGAAATTGCGGGTCCCGGACCGGTTGCCGATGCTTGGATCCAGGCCATCGAAGTAGTGGATCACGAAGGCATCGATGCCGTGGCGGGCTATCTCTTCGGCATAAGGATAGATCAGCCAGCCGCTCCCGACGCCGCTCGCGCCGTGCAGCAGGATGACGGCCGGTCGATTCATGAGCCCGGTTGCGCGTATTTGCTCGATGCGGACCGGACGTCCGTTGCTGATGAAGGCGTCGACGCGCGGCTCCAGCGAGGCAGGCTGCGCCGCGGCGACTCGGACAGAGACACCGCCCTGAAAGGGTGCTCCGAGAACGAGGAGCTGGAGGAGTGCGCCAACAACGAGCGACCGGCCCCAAGGTGCGCGGCGGTCGCGGATCAGACCGCCTCCCGCACCTTCGGAAAGACCTCCTCCGCCAGCATCTGCATCGTGTCGAGCACCAGTTGCTGGGGCATGCCGGCCCACTGGATGCTCATGATGATGTGGTTGACACCGAGCGACCGATTGAGGCGGATCATCTGCTCCGCCACTTCGGCGGGCGAACCGAGGAGGAACCTGTCGCGGAGCAACTCGTCGAAGTCGAGGCCGAGATTGTCATCTCCCGCCGGCATCGCCTTGTCCTGACCCCAGTTGTGATAGATCTCGTACTTCTTTTCCAGATAGGGTCGGCAGATTCGGATCGCCTCTTCGCGCGTGCGGGCGACGAAGACCTCCCGCCGTGCCGGCAATTCCTCGGGGAACGGCTTGCCACACTCGTCGAGAGCGCGTTTGTAGACCTCCAGTTGGCGCTGGATCGTGTCGATCCGGTTGTGCGGATTGATGTACCAGCAGTCACCGATCCTGGCGGCGCGACGTATGGCGGGATCGGCATTCGCCCCGATCCAGATCGGGGGCCTCGGCTTCTGCACGGGCTTCATCGGGCAGGACGCACCCTTCAGCTCGAAGTGCGAACCGACCATGTCGACGGTTTCCTCGGTCCAGAGGCGCTTTATCGCCTCGAGATTCTCCTCGAACCGCTGCACGCGCTCCTTCTGACTCGTGCCGAACGCCTTGAACTCCACCTCGCGATAGCCGAGCGCGGCGCCGAAGATCAGCTTGCCCTTGGACATGACATCGATCGTCGCCAGCTGCTCGGCCAGATCGAGCGGCTTGTGTAGGGAGAGGAGGACAATGCCGGCGTTCAGACGAAGCCCCGGCGCTTCCCCCGATGCTCGCGACAGGAACGGAAGCTGCTGAAAATCCTGATACGGATGGGCGCTGTAGTGGGAGCCCTTGGTAAGCGAGGAGAACCCCAGCTTTTCGGCGGTGCGTGCCTGTTCCATCAACTCGTCGAGGCGGGTCGCCATATCGTCGCCGAGCGGAAACTGACCCCGGGTCATCAGACCGAACTGCATCGTCATGCGCTTGCGTTTCCTCGCTTATTGATCCTTCGAGTCGCTTATGCAGGTCAGAGCCCGGCGCGTACCTTCGGGAAGACCTCTCCCGCCAGCATCTGCATCTCGTCGAGAATCATGCTTTGCGGCATGCCGGGGAACTGAACACCGAATACGAAGTGATTCACGCCGAAGCGGCGCACCAGGTCGAGGATCTGCTCTGCGACCTCGTCGGGTGAGCCGAACAGGAAGCGATCTTTGATCAGATCTTCGAACATCACGCCGAAATCGTTGTCGCCGGCCGGCATCACCTTGTCCTGGCCCCACTCCTTGTAAGCGTTGTACTTCGCTTCGAGATAAGGCCGGCCGAGGCGGATCGCTTCGTCACGGGATCGCGCGACGACGACCTCGCGCATCAACGGAAACTCATTGGGGAAGGGCTTGCCGAACTCGTCGAGGGCGCGGCGGTAGACATCCATCTGACGCGTGATCGTGTCGATCCGGTTGTGCGGATTGACGAACCATGCATCCGTGAGCCGTGCGGCCCGTCGAATCGCGGCGTCGGCGTTCGCGCCGGTCCAGATCGGCGGCATCGGCTTCTGCAGGGGCTTGATCGGGCAGGAAGCCTCGATCAACTCGAAATGTGAGCCCTTGTGGCTGACCTTCTCCTCGGTCCAGAGACGCTTGATCACCTCCAGCGTCTCCTCGAGCCGTCGCGGCGCTTCCTTCTGAGTCGTCCCGAATGCGCGGAACTCCACCTCGCGGTAGCCCAGCCCGATACCGAAAATCAGCTTGCCGCCGGACATCACGTCGATGCAGGCGAACTGCTCGGCGATGTCGATGGGTTTGTGCAGAGGCAGCAGCACGATGCCGGCGATCAGCCTGAGGCTCGGGCATTCGGCCATGATCCGCGATAGAAACGGTATCTGCTGAAAATGCATCAGCGGATAGGCGCTGTAGTGCGAGCCGGCCATGATCGAATCGAAGGCGAGCCGCTCGGCCAGGCGCGCCTGCTCCAGCATCTCGGTAAATCGCAGCGCGATGTCGTCGCCGAGCGGAAACTGCCCGCGGTTCATCAGGCCGAATTGAATGGTCATGAGATCCTCCCCTTCCGCGGCGGCAGGCCGGCCTTGGCTGGGGAAAGAATGCCACGGCACACGATGAGGAACCAGACACGAGTGCCGACGCTGCCCCGGCGATCTATCCACAGGATGGAGGGGAGGTTCAGAGACTGTTTACCATGTCAAGGCCAGACTCCAGCCCCTGCGGCCATTTGTGCGTTGAGCGCACCATGGTCACTATGGTACCCGCTAGTGAACGACCTCATTCGTAAAAAGGTTCCCAAAAGATTCGGGGTTGCTCGTGAAAGTAGGCAACGACCTCAGTCGTCGCTCATTCCTCGCCTACGGCGCTGCAATCAGCGTCATCATTTCGCCCGTTTCTGCATGGGCGAAAGCCAAGGCCCCAACCGAAAAGTGGCTGACGTTCGACAACCTTCATACCGGTGAGAAGCTGAAGACCGCCTACTGGCAGAACGGCCGCTATCTCCCCGAGTCACTGAAGGAAATCAACTTTATCCTGCGGGATTTCCGCACCGGCGATGTGAAGCAGATCGACAGGAACCTTCTCGATCTGCTGAACTCCTTGGTGCAGAAGGTCGAAGCGAACGAGCCAGTTCAGGTGATCTCGGGATACCGCAGTCCCAAGACCAACGCGATGCTGAGCAGAAAGAGCAGCGGGGTGGCCAAGAAGAGCTATCACATGAAGGGGATGGCGATCGACATCAACCTGCCGAGCTTTCGGCTGTCGCACATCCGCAAAGCCGCGCTCGATCTCGAGCGGGGAGGGGTGGGTTACTATCCGAAGTCCGGGTTTGTCCACGTTGACGTAGGGCCGGTCCGCACCTGGTGATTGCCGGGCCCAGACGGTCCCGAGCTTGAGAGGCGCCGCCGGGAGGATTGGGGCGCGGCAGCGGTCGCGGTCTGTCCTCCCGGCGAGGTATGGACCGATTACTCAGCCATTACCTGTTGTTTGGCTTGCTCCAGCAGCTCGTCCATTCGGGTTCGCACCCGCCGCTCGGTAATGTCGATTCCCTTTGCCACGAGGTCGGCGTGGACCTTCCGAAGCACGTCCTCGTCGCCCGGGCGTTCGAAGTCTGATTGAACAACCTCCCGTGCGTAATTCGTGAGCTCTTCGCCGCTGAGGCCGAGCAGGCCGCCGGCCCATTCACCGAGCAGCCGGTTGCGACGCGCCTGAACCTTGAACCTCAGCTGCTCGTCGTGCTTGTACTTGTTCTCGAAGTCGCGTTCGCGCTGATCGAATGCCG
>JAJUGE010000030.1 GCA_029268305.1 Alphaproteobacteria bacterium | reverse complement strand
TCACCCGTGCTTCCACCCACGGCCCGACCACCGGCATGCCTTGATGTAAACCGGTCGCGACTGCATCCAAATCTCGGCAAAATTAGCGTTTCCGCATCCTCTATGCCGTCCGTGATTAGCCGCGCGTTCGCGTGCACTTTCATAGCCCCCCATGGCTGAAGGATGTCCGGCCCAAAAGCGGAGCCATCCCACGGAAGGTTATCGGCACCAGCTCGGGAAGCGCGCTTGCACGGTCTCCCGCAGCGCAGATCTAAGTCTACTGGAGGGAAACTCGCGGAAGCTGCAACTGCGTGTAGCAGTTCAGAGGCACCGAGAGCTAAGTCGTTGACTTAGAAGAAATTGGTGGAGCCGAGGGGGATCGAACCCCTGACCTTCGCATTGCGAACGCGACGCTCTCCCAGCTGAGCTACGGCCCCATCGCGGTCCGCGGCAGCAGGGGCTCGCGGACGGGCGTTTATGTCGGTATCGCGGCCGGCCTGTCAAGGGCGGCGCGACATGCCTCTCCGGAGCAGACGGTCCCTCCGCCTATTCGGCTTTTCCCCGGCGGCGGCCGAACATAAGATGCGCCGCGTCTGCATTCCCATGGAGCCCTAAGCCTGTGTCCACGATCTCCCTCGCCCCGCGCATGAGCCGTTTCAAGCCGAGCCCGAGTCAGCTCGTCGCCGCGCGGGTGCGCGAGCTGCGCGCCGAAGGGCGCGACATCATCAGCTTCACCAACGGCGAACCCGACTTTCCCACGCCGGAGCACGTGAAGCGCGCTGCCTGGGAAGCGATGGAGCGGAACGAGACGAAATACACCAACGTCGAGGGCATCCTGCCGCTGCGCGAGGCGATCAGGGAGAAGTTCTCGCGCGAGAACAATCTCGACTATCGGACCGACGAGATCCTGGTCGGCGCCGGTGCCAAGCAGGTGATCTTCGACGCGTTGATGGCTACCGTCAGCCAGGGCGACGAAGTGGTGATCCCCGCCCCCTACTGGACCTCCTATCCCGACATGGTGCTGCTGGCGGGCGGACAGCCGGAGATCGTCACCTGCTCCCAGAACAACGGCTTCAAGATGCGGCCGGAGGATCTGGAGGAGGCGATCACGCCGCAGACCAAGTGGCTGATGTTCAGTTCGCCCAGCAATCCGTGCGGCGCCTGCTATACGCGCGACGAGCTGAAGGCGATAGCCGACGTGCTGCTGCGCCATCCGCACGTCTGGATCATGACCGACGACATCTACGAGCACTTCCTCTTCGACGGGCGCGAGTTCGCGACGATCGCGGAGGTGGAGCCGAAGCTGAAGGAGCGCACCCTCACCATCAACGGCGTCTCCAAGGTCTACGCCATGACCGGCTGGCGCATCGGCTACGCCGGCGGCCCGAAGCCGCTCATTCAGGCGATGCGCTCGATCCAGTCGCAGAGCACTGCCGGACCCTCGGCGATCAGCCAGGCTGCCGCCCTCGCGGCGCTCGCAGGCCCGCAGGATTTCGTCGCCGAGCGCAACCGCCTGATGCAGGAGCGGCGCGACGTTCTGGTCGGCGAGTTGAATGCCTGCGAGGGCCTCTCCTGCGACACGCCGGAGGGGGCGATGTACGTGTTCTGCTCGGTCGCCGGCACGATCGGCAAGAGAACGCCCGACGGCAAGACGATCGAGAACGATACCGACTTCGCGCTTTATCTGCTCGACCACGCCGGCGTGGCGGTGGTCCAGGGAGCCGGCTACGGCCTCTCCCCCTATATCCGCGCCAGCTTCCCGATCCCGATCGAGACCCTGCGCGAGGGCGGCCGGCGCATCCGCGAGGCGTGTGCCGCACTCACCTGAAGCCGCAAGGGAGTCGATCCGATGCCCACCAACCTCCACATCGACCCGTCCCGGCTGTGGGACGCACATATGCAGGTGGCGAAGATCGGCCCCGGGCTCAGGGGCGGCAACAATCGGCAGAGCCTGACCGACAGCGACCGCGAGGTGCGCGACCTGTTCGTACGCTGGTGCGAAGAGGCCGGCCTGACCGTGACGGTCGATCGCATGGGCAGCATCTTCGCTCGCCGTCCCGGCCGCAACAACGACCTGCCGCCGATTCTCGCCGGCAGCCACCTCGACACGCAGCCGACCGGCGGCCGCTTCGACGGCGTCTTCGGCGTGCTGGCGGCTCTCGAGGTGGTGCGCACCCTGAACGACCACGGCGTCGAGACCGAGGCGCCGATCGAGATCGTCAACTGGACGAACGAGGAAGGCTCCCGCTTTCCGCCGCCGATGATCGCCTCCGGCGTCTTCGCCGGCGTGTTCTCGCTCGAGGAAGGGCTGGCCAAGGCCGACGCCGACGGACGCACCATCGGTGAGGAGCTGAAGCGGATCGGCTACGCCGGCGAAGCAGCGGTCGGCGGCCGCCCGATCGGCGCCTATTTCGAGTGCCACATCGAACAGGGACCGATCCTCGAGAACGAGGGCTGCCAGGTCGGCGTGGTCACCGGCGCGCAGGGCGCGCGCTGGTACGAGGTGGACGTGACCGGACGGGAATCCCATGCCGGCACGACGCCGATGGAGCTGCGCCGCGACGCGCTGCTGGCGGCGGCGAAACTGGTGCAAGCGGTGAACCGGATCGGTCTGGATCAGCGCCCGGATGGGCGTGCGACCGTCGGTATTCTGCAGGCACGACCCGGTTCTCCCAACGTGATTCCCGGGTCGGTCTTCCTCACCGTCGACATGCGCCACCCCGAGGGTCCGACCATGACGGCCATGGACGAAGCGTTCCGCGCGGCCGCGGCGGAAATCGCCTCCGCGGATGATCTTGCAATAGACGTTCGAGAGATCTGGCACTCACCGCCGGTCGCTTTCGACGAGGCATGCGTCGCGGCGGTTCGCGCGGGCGCCGAGCAGGCCGGTATCCGACATCGAGACATCATCAGCGGGGCGGGACATGATGCCGTCTACATGGCCCGCGTCGCGCCCACCGCGATGATCTTCGTGCCCTGCGAAGGCGGCATCAGCCACAACGAAGCGGAAAATGCGAAGCCGGAGGACCTTGCCGCCGGTTGCGGCGTTCTCCTCCATGCCATGCTCGACAGAGCGAACGCGCGCTGAGAAGGAATGTGACGGCAGGAACGAGAAATGAGCTGACGGTCGCGATCGGCGGCTTCGGCGCGATTGGCCGCGTCGTCGCGGAAGGGATAGATCGCGGCATCGAGGGGCTGCGGCTCGTCGCAGTTTCGGCGCGCGACCCGCGTGCAGCGACGGAGCGGATGGGGGGCCTCCGCAACAAGGTTCCGGTGGTTCCCGTCGCGGAGCTCGCCGAACTCGCCGACGTGGTGCTCGAATGCGCGCCCGCGGCCGTGTTTGCCGAGATTGCCGAGCCGGCGATCGAGCGGGGCCGCATCTTCGTTCCGAGCAGCGTCGGCGCTCTCCTGCCGCGGATGGATCTGGTGGACCGGGCGCGCGAGACCGGCGCGCGCATCATCGTGCCGACCGGCGCCCTGCTCGGGCTCGACGCTGTGCGCGCGGTCGCCGAAGGCAAGATCCGCTCGGTGCGCATGGTGACACGCAAGCCGCCGATGTCGCTGAAGGGCGCACCCTACCTGATCGAGAACGACATTTCGATCGACGGTCTGACGGAGCCGCTGAAGGTGTTCGAGGGAAGCGCACGCGAGGGGGCCAAGGGCTTCCCGGCCAACGTGAACGTGGCCGCCGCACTCTCGCTCGCCGGCATCGGACCCGACGAGACACGCCTCGAGATCTGGGCCGATCCGGCCCTCGATCGCAACACGCATCGGATCGAGGTGGATTCCGACAGTGCTCGCTTTTCGCTGGAAATCGCCAATATCCCCTCGCCGGGCAATCCGGGCACGGGGAAGAACACGCCTCTCAGCGTGCTGGCCTGCCTGCGCGGCCTGACCGCCCCACTCAAGGTAGGCACCTGAACGGACCTCAAACACAGGAGATCGAGGAATGATACGTGGTTCGAGCCTCGTCCTCGCCGGCGCGCTGGTGGCACTTGGCGCGTCAGGAGTCGCGGCGCAGAACATGCTCACGGTCGAGGAGCTGAAAAGCTGCCTCGTTGCCGAGCGGAGCCTCGACGAGCAGTTGAAGGACATCGAGCGCCGGAGTGCCGCCCTGGAGGACGCGCGTAACTCGCTCCGCCGCGCCGAGCGCGACATCACCGAGCGCCGGATGTTCATGGATGCCGAGGACGAGCGCCTGCGCGCGCAGTACCAGTCGCTGCTGGCGCAGGAGCGGCGGATGTCCAGGATCTATCAGCAGGAGATCCAGGCACACAACGAGCACGTGCAGGCCTACAATGCCGCACGCGACGACTACATGGCGAACTGCGCCGACCGCATGTACAGCGACGCGGTCATGGCCCGCGCCAAGCAGGAACTCGGGCTCCCCTGATCAGGCCGAGGCGCTAGCCCTTCGGGTAGACGCGCGAGCGGTCCGGAAGGTCGAGCCCCACGCCGCGCAGGTGACCGAAGAGGGTGTACAGACGCTCGACGTCCTCCCGCGGCAGCGGAGGCGCCAGGATCGAGTTCACGTTCGACTTCAGGTGCTCGATGCTGCCGGTTCCGAACAGCACCACGTCCGCCCCGGGTTCGTGGCGCGCGAAGCGGTAGGCTGCGTCAATGATGCTGCGCGCCCCGCCCTCGTGGACGAGAAAGTCGAGGGGCTGCTCCATCGCCGCGAAGGAGCGGTCCACCTTCCCCTCCTCCGCCAGCGCGCGCATCGTCTCCGACAGCAGACCGGGTCGGCTGAAGATGTTGCGCACAACGAACATCAACAGCGTTCCGATGCCGTTCCGCTGCGTCGCCGGAAACAGCGCCTCACGAGCAACCTGGTGCATCATGTGGAAGGCGAACATCATCACCTTCCAGCATTCGTCATTCACGGCTCGTTGCAACATGACCTGATCCGGGTCGCGCGGCGAGCTCTCGGTGATGCCGAGATGGCGGATCTTTCCCTGCTCCTTCGCCCGGATCAGCCCCGGCAGGACTTCGGACATCACCCAGTCATAATCCGCCTCGGGGACCGCGTGCAGGTGAAAGATGTCGACATGATCGGTGGCGAGCCGCCTGAGGGAGGCGTCGAGGTTCGCCAGGATCTCCGCCGGCGACAGGCGCTCGCCGCCGGCGCGAATGCGGCTCTTAGTGGAGATCACGACCGATTCGCGCGGCCGCCCGGCGATCGCCTTCCCGACCACCTCTTCCGTGCCGTAAGCCTCGGCCGTGTCGAGGAAGTTGACGCCCAGGTCGAACGCGGCGCGGACCAGACGGATGGCATCCGCCTCGCTCTTTCCCTGGCCGAGCCCGAGCTGGCTGTTACCACCGCAACCGAGGCCCGCCACGCTGACCCGCAGCCCCGTGCGTCCGAGCGTCCTGTACTCCATGCTCTTTCCCCGCTTCGCCCCTGATGATCCGGGAACAGATAGCGGGGCAGCGCAAGATTGACCAGACAGAGAAGCGAGCTCAAGCGTTCAGCAGACCGCGCTCCAGCATGCGTGACATTCTCTGCGAGAACGCTACCGGATCGGCCAACGGCTCGCCCTCGATGATCCGCGCCTGATCGAGCAGGAGGCGCGCCATCTCGGCGGGCACATCGCCGGCGTTGCCCTTGCTGACGCGGTCGGCCAACGACTTGATGAGCGGGTGTTTGGGATTGACCTCCAACACCCGGGCGCTGGTGCGCTCGGTCTGCCCGTGCATCCGGAGGAGCCGCTCCAGATGCATGTCGAGGTCTCCTTCGTCGGCGACGAGGCATACGGCACTGTCGGTCAAGCGATCAGACGACCTGACGTCTTTCACCTCGTCTCCAAGGGTGAGCTTGAAGAGCGCGATCAGACCGGAGACATCGCTGGCGTCGCCTGCTTCCTTCGTCTCGTTCGCCTCGTCCGCCTCGATCTTCGCCAGATCGGCGCCGCCACGCGTGACCGACTTGAACTTCTTGCCCTCGAATTCACCGACCGCCGGGATCCAGAACTCGTCGACCGGATGATCCAGCAACAGGACCTCCACCTTTCGGGCGGCGAAGCCCTCGATCTGCGGGCTCTTGCGCAGGGCCGCGACGTCGTCGCCCGTGATGTAATAGATGGTGTCCTGCCCCGGACGCATGCGGCCGACATAATCGGACAACGAGATGAGGCCGTCGCCGGCGGTCGAATGGAAACGTGCGAGCTTCAGCAGAGTCTCTCGATGTTGAGGGTCTTCGTAGAGCCCTTCCTTCAGCACCGCACCAAAGGTGTTCCAGAAGGTCGCGTAGGCCTCCAGGTCCTTTTCCGCCTTCTGCTCGAGCTCGTTCAGCACCCGCCTGACGACACCGTTGCGTATCTGCGTCAACACAGGATTGTGCTGGAGCATCTCGCGACTGATGTTCAGGGGTAGGTCTTCGGAATCGACCACGCCTCGAAGAAATCGGAGCCAGCCGGGGACGATCTCCTCGCACTCGTCGGTGATGAAGACCCGTCGGACATAGAGCTTCACGCCCGGCCGGCGCTCGGGTCGGAACAGGTCGAACGGCTTGTTCGTCGGGATGAACAGGAGCGCGCTGTATTCGATGCGCCCTTCGGCCCGCCAATGAAGCGTCAGCCACGGATCGTCGAAAGCGTGGGCAACGTGGTGATAGAATTCCCGGTACTGCTCCTCCTTGATCTCGCTCTTCGGCCTCGTCCAGAGGGCGGATGCCGTGTTGACGGCCTCCGCCTTCTCCTCGCCTTCGATGATCCGGACGGGCACACCGATATGGTCCGAATAGGTCTTGACGATGTGCCGCAGGCGATGCGTTTCGAGGAACTCGGACGAATCCTCGTTGATATGGAGGATGATGTCGCTGCCTCGGGATGCTTTATCGGCATCGGCGACGGTGAAGGTGCCTTTGCCCTCCGACTGCCAGCGCCAGGCCCGATCCTCGCCGGCGCGGCGGCTCACGACCTCGACCTTGTCCGCGACCATAAAGGCGGAGTAGAAGCCGACGCCGAACTGGCCGATCAGCGCCGAATCCTTGCGGGCATCCCCCGATAGCTGCGCGGCGAAGGCTGCCGTGCCGGATTTCGCAATCGTGCCCAGGTTCTCGACCAGGTCCTCCCGGTTCATGCCGATGCCGTTATCCGAGACGGTTATCGTCCGTGCAGACTTGTCGACCCTCACGTCGATCCGGAACGCTGGATCATCTCCCAAAAGCTCCGGCTGCGTGATCGCCGCGTAGCGCAGACGGTCGCAGGCATCGGAAGCATTGGAAATGAGCTCGCGGAGGAATATCTCCTTGTTGGAATAGACCGAATGCACCATCAGGTCGAGAATGCGCCCGACCTCGGCTTGAAACGAAAGCGTGTCTTCGCTCATCCGCTTGAAATTCCTGTGCTAATTGTGTCGGCGAGCTGTTCGGCGGGTCCGCGTTCCATATGTGAATTGCCCCATCCGGTTCAAGATGCCGCCGTGCCGGGGCGCTTGGGGCGCCACAGCGGCCACGCCGCCCGAGTGCGGGAGGGCTTCCATGGAGAGCACGGCCGTAGAGCGCATGGCGCTCCTGGACGAGATCGAGAACGAGCTGGCCGAAACGGCCCGTTGGACCGGGCGAACCTCGCTGAGCCCGAGGGTGAGGGCCGCTCTCGCCGAGACGCCGCGCGAAGCCTTCGTCGACGCCGGCTCAGCGGCCGCCGCCTATGAGAACCGACCGCTCTCCATCGGGTATGGGCAGACGATTTCGCAACCGTTCATCGTCGCGATCATGACCGAGCTGCTGGACGTGGGCCCGGAAGATCGGGTGCTCGAGATCGGCACCGGATCGGGATACCAGGCCGCCGTGCTGGCGCGCCTCGCTGAACACGTCTTTTCCATCGAAGTCATCCCGGAGTTGGCTGAGAGCGCCGCCGCCAAGCTCGCGAGGCTGGGGATCACCAATGTCACGGTCGACTGTCGCGACGGCTCCGAAGGCTGGCCGGAGCACGCGCCGTTCGATCGGATCATCGTGACGGCGGCGGGCGCCGGGATCCCGCCAGCGCTCATGGAGCAACTGGCGGAGGGGGGCCGGATGGTCGCTCCTGTAGGGTCTACGCCAACGACGCAGACGCTGAACGTGATCACCAAGGACGAGGGTGGCAAAATCGAGGTGACAGAGGGTCTTCCGGTAGCATTCGTGCCGCTGGTGAAGCGATAAGTCGAGCTTAGCCCGACCGGCGTTCGCGCGCGCTCGCAACAATGCCGCGAAACAGCCGCCAGCCTAGCCAGAGAAAGAGAAGCGGCAGGAGCAGCGTTTCGAGCAGGAAGACGACGAGCAGCGTGACGACGTCCTGAAACGTCTGGTCGAAGTTGGCTCGCAACAGCGCCAGCGCGGCGCCGAGCTCCGCCAGGCCGCCGCTCATCCTGTCGACGAGCCGTCCGATCAGCCCTTCGTCGTGCGGCTCCAGTCGGACCTCGCGCGCCGTTTCGGCGACGACGTCGGCCTGCTCCGCGAGTGATCCGATCCCTTCTTGCGCTGCCGCGAACCGACTGTCGAGAAACTCGGCGGCGACCAAATCGGTCGCCAGTGAGGCGAGAGGAATCCCGAACCTGAGCAAAACGGCCAGCGCCAGCAACACGCGACCGAATCGGAGGAGCCCCCTCGCCGCTCCCGCCAGGCCGGTCTGTCGCAGCAGAATGGCTCCCGCCAGGACGAACGCTGCCGCCGCGAGGACCGGGCCGAGCCCCCAGGCGATGCCGATCGGCAGGAGCACGTCCACCAGTTGCGCGGCCATGGCGACCAGCAGCATCGCGGTGGCGAACTGCTCGATCAGGTCGTCGATCGGGTCGAGCACCTGGCCGGGACTGACCGCCATTCCCGCCAGTCCCACACCTCCGGAAACCGTGACCTCCTTGGCGACGGAGATGGCGGCGTTGATGGTCTTGCCGATGGCGAAAGCTGCCGCGGCCCGGTTGCGCAGATCCTCGATTTCCGCTAGCGCGCCCGCATCGATGCTGCCGGCCCCGAGCCAGCCGGCGAATTCCTCGACCGCGCCCAGAGCTGCGGCAATTGCCAGACACGACAATCCGAAGACCTGCAGGAGAGCCGTCCGGTCCAGACGCAAAATCGCTCTCCAAAACCGGTGTGACCGACAAACGCCGCACTGTACCCGACCCGAGAACGCATGCGAACTACCGCCCGTCGGGTGCGAGACTTGCATTCGGTATGCCCCGGCACGATTCTCCTGTCATGCAGATCACGGCGTCCCGCCCTCGCCTGACCGCCGTTCTCGGTCCGACGAACACGGGCAAGACCTACCTCGCCGTGGAGCGGATGCTCGGTCACCGCTCCGGCATGATCGGCTTCCCCCTCCGCCTCCTGGCACGCGAGAACTACGATCGAATCGTCGGACTGCGCGGCGCTCGCGCGGTGGCACTGGTGACGGGCGAGGAGAAGATCATTCCGCCCAATCCCTCCTATTTCGTCTGCACCGTCGAATCCATGCCGCTCGACCGGCGCGTCGCCTTCCTCGCCGTCGACGAGATCCAGATGGCCGCCGATCCCGAGCGCGGCCACGTCTTCACCGATCGGCTGCTGCATGCCCGGGGCGAAGAAGAGACGATGTTTCTCGGTGCCGACACGGCACGAAACCTTATCCGCCTACTCGTCCCCGGCATCGAGTTCATCGCGCGCCCGCGTTTTTCCAGCCTTACCTATATCGGACACAAGAAGGTCACCCGGCTGCCGCCGCGGAGTGCAGTCGTCGCCTTCTCGGCTTCCGAGGTCTACCGGATCGCCGAGCTGATCCGGCGTCAGCGGGGCGGCACCGCGGTGGTGCTCGGCGCCCTCAGCCCGCGTGCACGCAACGCCCAGGTCGGGATGTACCAGGCCGGGGAGGTGGAATACCTGGTTGCGACAGACGCGATCGGGATGGGCCTGAACATGGACGTGCGCCACGTCGCGTTCTCGAACCTGCGCAAGTTCGACGGACGCCAACCGCGCGCGCTGCTTCCGGCGGAAGTGGCGCAGATCGCCGGTCGCGCCGGGCGTCACATGAGCGACGGAACCTTCGGAACCACCGCCGACCAGGAGCCGATGAGCCCCGAGCTGGTCGAGGCGCTGGAACTGCACAACTTCGAACCGCTCAAGTCGCTGGCCTGGCGGAACAGCGATCTGGATTTCGGCTCCATCGCCGGTCTTCTCGCCTCGCTGGAACGGCCGCCGCCGAGTCGAGGGCTGACCCGTGCGAGGGAGGGGGACGATCATCGTGCGCTCGCCGCCCTGGCCGAAGACAAGACGATCCGAGACCGGGCCCGCCGCCGCGACGAGATCGCGCTGCTTTGGGAGGTCTGCCAGATTCCCGATTTCCGGAAAACCCTGACGGATTCCCATACGCGCCTGCTTCACGACGTGTTCCTGCGCCTGCTCTCACCAGCCGGAAGGCTCCCGGCCGATTGGGTTGCGCGGCAGGTGAAGCAGCTCGAGCGCGTCGATGTCGCCGTCGACGCGCTCATGGCCCGCATCGCCGGTACCCGGACCTGGACCTATCTCTCGCACCGCGCCGGCTGGCTCGACGATGCCGGCTATTGGCAGGAACGGACCCGGGCGATCGAGGACAAGCTGTCGGATGCGCTACACGATCGGCTGACACAGCGGTTCGTCGACCGCCGAACCGCCGTGCTGGTCCGTCGTCTCCGCGACGGCGGAGACCTGCTCGGCGCCGTGACGCGCAGCGGCGACGTCGTGGTCGAAGGTGAGTTCGTCGGCGAGCTGCGCGGGTTCCGCTTCAATCCCGACAAGGTGGAGCGCGGTGCCGACACCAGGCCGCTCATGAATGCGGCCCAGCGCGTGCTGAGGACCGAGATTGGCTACCGGGTCGCCCGCCTCGCAGGCGATGACGCCGCGGCCTTCTCTCTCGACGAGGAGGGTCGGATCCTGTGGGAAGGCGGCGCCGTCGCCCGCATCGTTCCGGGGCCGACGGTGCTGTCGCCGCGGGTTGAGCCGATCGCTACCGATCTGCTCGACCGGGAGCACAAGGATCGGATCAGGGCTCGCGTCGCCGAGTGGCTGAGCTCGCTGATCGAGCGGGAGTTGCCTGATCTGGCGGCGCTCCGCGCCCTCGTGGATGCCAATGGCGGAGACTATGCCACGGCGTTGTCGGGGCCGGGCCGCGGGCTGATCTATCATCTTCAGGAGTGGCTGGGGCTCGTGCCGCGCCGCGAAGTCGACAGTCTCGTCGTCAAGATCGGCAAGGCGGAGCGTCGCACGCTCGCCAGGGCCGGTGTCAGGATCGGCAGCACGAGCGTCTTCGTCGCGTCTGCCACCCGACCGAACTCCGCCAGCTTACGGCGGTTATTGTGGGCGGTCCACAACGAGCACCCAATCGAAGACTTGCCCCACACGACGCGGCGACGGCGCTCCGCGGAGGCTCGTCCCGACCTTCCCGAAAGCTACTATGCGGCCCTCGGCATTAGCGTGGCCGGAGGACGAGCCGTTCCTGTCGACCGGCTCGAGCGACTGGTGCACGCGCTGCGGAAGCTCTCGCGTGAGGGTGCCTTCGAGCCGCCTGCCGGATTGCGCGCACTCGTCGGCTGCTCCCCGGAGCAGTTCACCGCATTGCTGAAGGCGCTCGGCTATGTGGAATCCGCCACCGGGGAAGGCCGGTTCGAGTGGCGGGGGCGAAGGCCCGAGCGCGCCGCCGGAAAGCGTCGGCAGAAGCCTTCCACCGGTGGACGGCGACGGGATCTCTCGACCTCTCCCTTCGCAAAGCTGCGCGAGCTCGACCTCGGAAGATGAGCATGACTGAGCCGTCGCAGCGGCTGGACAAATGGCTCTGGCACGCGCGCTTCTTCAAGAGCCGTTCGACAGCCACGAAGCTCTGCAGCGAGAGCAAGGTGCGCGTCAACCGAACGGTGGTCGCGAAAGCGCATCACGCCGTCCGCGTCGGAGACGTCCTCACGTTCCCGCAGGCGCGGACAATACGGGTCGTGAAAATTCTCGGCCTTCCCGCACGACGTGGCCCGGCGAGCGAAGCGCGAACCTTCTACGAAGATCTGCTGGAAGCCGAGCCGCCGCCCCCGGCCGTCACTGTCAGCGGCGGGTGAAGACCAGGGTCAGGTTGTTGGCAGGCATCTCGCAGATTTCGTCGAGGGTGAACCCCGACGCCTCGGCCGCTTCCGTGACGGCCTCCAGATCCCGCACGCCCCACGCGGCATTCTGTCGCCTCAAGGTCGCATCGAAAGACGCGTTGCTCCGAGCGGTGTGCCGACCGCCGCGCTTGAACGGGCCGTACAGAAAGAGGTGCCGGCCCGGCATCAGCAGATCCCGCGCCCCGGAAACGAGGCCGACGGTCGCCTGCCACGGCGCAATGTGAACCAGGTTGATGGCGATGATGGCGACCGGAAACCGGACCGGCACGCCGAACTCCCACCCCGGCCGGGTAACGTCCAGTCGCAAGGGCGGCAGCAGGTTCGGCCGAGGTGTGCCGCCATCGCTCGAGGCCACACGATGCGCCTCAACCCATTGCAGGGCCGCCTGATCGAAATCGCTCGGCTGCCATGTGATCCCGTCAAACCGGCTGGCGAAATAGGCTGCATGCTCCCCGGTGCCGCTCGCTATCTCCAGTACTGTGCCGCGCTTCGGAAGATGGCGTCCGAGCACTTCTGCTATGGGCTCGCGGTTGCGGCTGACGGCGGGCGAGCGTGGCAGGCCATCGGAGGGCGCATCGATCCGGCGGGAGAACAGCATGGCGGGACTATGGCCACGCCGGCAGTAGGCCGCAAACTGGAAATGCGTCGAGGCCGCCATTAATAGACACGACAGTCACCGCGACCGGAAGCAATCCAACCTATGATTCAGAGACTGAAGGACATCCTCTTCGGCGAGGCGGCGCGCGGCGATTCGCCGGAAGCGTCTTTCGACGAGACCGCCTTCGCTGCCGCCGCGCTCATGGCGGAAGCGGCACGGCTGGACGGCCATTTCGACAGGAACGAGCGGGAAAGCGTGCTGGCCCTTCTGCGCGACCGGTTCGAGCTCGATGAGGCCTCAGCAGAGGCGTTGCTAGCAGCGGCCGATGCTCGAATCGATCGGTCGCCCCAGATCCTGCCGTTCACGCGCACGATCAAGGACCGGCTTGGAGAGGCCGAGAGGATCGAACTGGTCGAAATGCTATGGGAGGTCATCTATGCCGATGGCCGGGCGCACGATTACGAAGCCGGGTTGATGCGACGCATCGGCGGCTTGATCTACGTGCAGGATGTCGATATGGGAGCCGCGCGAAAGCGCGCGCTGGCACGGCTCGGCCTGGCGGGCGACGACGCGCCGCAACGCTCAGGAGGTCCGGAGGCATGACCTACGTCGTTACAGAGGTCTGCATCAAGTGCAAGTACATGGACTGCGTCGAGGTCTGCCCCGTCGACTGCTTCTACGCCGGCGAGAACATGTTGGTGATCCATCCTGACGAGTGCATCGATTGCGGCGTGTGCGAACCCGAGTGTCCGGTAGAAGCGATCATCCCGGATACCGAGCCGCAAGCTGAAAAGTGGGTAGAAATCAACCGCGAGTATGCGGACGTTTGGCCCAACATCACTCGAAAAGGCGAGCCACCGCCCGACGCAGACGACTGGAAAGACGTTCCGAACAAGTTCGAGGAACACTTCAGCCCCAAGCCGGGCACGCCCTGACGCCGCCAAGACTCGACAAAGCGCGCGGAACATCTGCTGACGGACACTTCCGGCAGGGCCCGTCCTATGGGCAATCTTCTTGGATTGTGCTATATGACTAGGCGTGAGTGAGGTCGTTGCGGCGGCGTGATCGACAGACCGACCCGCTCCGGGTTCCCTGCAGAACATTCGCTAAGGTGGGTAGCGAAGGGTGGACTGTGGCGCTCGGCGCGGGCTTCGTTCGTATCCGCCGCGGCAGAACATAGAAGGCGCGAGAAGAGTAGATGGCGAAGCAGCAGAAGTTCGAAGCCGGAGATTACGTCGTATACCCTGCACACGGCGTGGGCAAGGTATTGGCGGTCGAAGAGCAGGAGATCGCCGGCCACAGGCTCGAGGTTCTGGTCATAGAGTTCGACAAGGAGCGGATGATTCTGCGCATCCCCACGGCCAAGGTGAGCGCAGCGGGTCTCCGCAACCTCTCCACGCGGAAGGAGATGCAGGAGGCCTTGAAGACGCTGAAGGGTCGCTCTCGCGCCAAGCGGGCAATGTGGAGCCGGCGAGCCCAGGAATACGAGGCGAAGATCAACTCCGGCAATCCGATCTCGATCGCGGAAGTCCTGCGGGACCTGCACAGAAACGCCGATCAGCCCGATCAATCGTACAGCGAGCGGCAGATCTATCAGTCCGCGCTCGAGCGGCTTTCCCGCGAGCTGGCGGCGGTCGAGAAGATCGACGAGGACACTGCCCAGGAAAAGCTGGAATCGGTCTTGCAGGTCGCTTGATGCCCGCGCAGGGCGGTCGCCGGTTTCGTCGGATCGCACACTGACCGAAACCGGAGGCCAAACCGGACGCCGCGGGCGTGGAACCGAGGGAACGAACAGGATGGTTGCTCGTTTCTCTCAGGCAGCGTCTCGGAGGCGTCATGGGCTACATAGACAGTGCGACCAGCCGACGTGCGAACCTGAAGTTCATCCGCTCCGCGATGAGCACGCCGTTGCTCACGCGCGAGCGGGAACAGGAACTCGCACGCCGGTGGCGGCAGGACCAGGACGAAGCCGCACTGCATGAGCTCGTAACTGCCTATGCCAGGTTGGTGGCAGGCATGGCTGTCCGCTTCCGGAACTACGGCCTGCCTGTAGGCGATCTCCTGCAGGAAGGAAATCTCGGTCTGCTGCAGGCGGCTGCGCGGTTCGAGCCGGAACGCGGCGTGCGGTTCTCCACTTACGCGACATGGTGGGTTCGGTCGGCGATGCAGGATTACATCCTGCGCAACTGGTCGATCGTCCGCACCGGCACCACGTCCGCGCAGAAGGCGCTGTTCTTCAACCTCCGGCGGCTGCGTGCGAAGATCGAGGGCGAGACGGGCGCTCCCCTGTCGGAGGAAGGGCGCAGCCGGATTGCGACCGATCTCAAGGTGCCAGCCCGTGATGTTGAATCGATGGAAGTGCGCCTGGCGGCGAGCGATCAGTCGCTGAATGCGCCGCTGGGGGAAGACGGCGACGCCGACTGGCAGGATTTTCTGCCCGACGCTCGGCCGACCCCCGAGACCGTCGTGATGGAACGGCACGATGCCCAGACACGGGCGAAGTGGCTGCGAAGCGCGCTCGCCTCGCTCCCGCCTCGCGAGGAGAAGATCATCCGCCAGAGATTGCTGGTCGATGAACCCGTGACGCTGGAGGAGTTAGGTCGCGGTCTGGGTGTGAGCAAAGAGCGCGTCCGCCAGCTCGAACGGCGCGCGCTCGAGAAGCTTCGCAGCTCTCTAGGTCGCAGCTTCACGGTGCCCGAGGATCTTCTGAGCGATCAGTAGCCCCCTGCGACCTACTCGACGATCATCTTGATCCGCTTTCCAGGCTCCAGCCGCTCTGCTCTCTCGAGACCATTGAGCACAAGGAACCGCTCCAGTCGGTAGTCGTCGAACGGAAGGAGGGCTGCCAACGAATCGATCGTGTCGCCACTTCGGACCGTTTCGATTCTGATCCGGTAGGGCCGTAGTCGCTCTGCCTCGTCATGTTGCAATCGCCGAAAGCTGTAGGTCGTCCGCTGCAACTCGGTCGCGAGACTTGGTGTGAGCGAGGGCGGCGTGATGAACAGGAACCGGTAGATCGTCCCGGGCGCCCATCGTACCGCTACTGCCCTCACGTCCATCGGTCCGGCATCGGTCGTGGCACGCGCATGCCCCGTAGCGGCCTCCATTCCGTTGATATCGATCGTCTCGATGTTTCCGGACGGCACCCTGCCCTGAAACAGCCGGGCCACGTAAGGCGCCATGCCGCCTGACGGAGGGTTTGGCTCCTGATCGAACAGGATCCGGGCGTTCCGGGGCCCGATCGCCGTTACCCGCTGCGCTCCGTTCACGATCGAGAAGCCGGGAGGAACCTGGAAGCGGAATCCCAACGTCGGGTGCGCGAAGACCCTGCCCTTGACCAATCCTTGTGAAGGATCGTCGCCGTAGATCATCCCGTCGATGCGGTCGAGGAAGACGTCCCGCGCACGCATGGCATCCACGACCGGCGTCGCGGTTCCTTCGGCGGCCGTCTTCTGGACGCGCTCCGTGGTCGGCGGGTGCGTCGAGAGGTAGCTTGTCTCCCCGGAACCGGACTGGTTCAGGATACGGGCGAGCAGCTGCTTCTGCGCCTCGAGCTTTCGCAGAAAGCTCGACATCGCGGCCGGGTCGTGCCCGGCCCGTGCCATGTACCTTATGCCCAGGGAATCGGCTTCGTTCTCCTGCTCGCGCGAATAGCTCGCCACGTGCATCTGGCCGATCCCGGAGGCGATGTTGGCGGCCTGCCCACCGAGCAGAATGCCGGCCGCGACGGCGCCGATGCCGGTGAGAAGGCTCTGGCCGTATCTCTGTGCGGCATGGCGAGCGGTGACGTGGCCGATCTCATGGCCGATGACCCCGGCCAGCTCCGCCTCGTCCTCGGCCAGCGCGATCAGACCGCGTGTGACGTAGATGTAGCCGCCCGGCAGCGCGAAGGCATTGACGGTGTCGCTGTTCAGGACCGTGAACGTCCAGGTCTGGTCGGGCAGCTCCGAGGTCTGCGCGAGGAGCTGCCCCAGGCTGTCGACATAGCGCTGCAGTTCAGGGTCTTCGTACGCCCCGCCGTAAGCCGCCAGGATCTTTGGATGCTCCTTCTGCCCGAGCGCGCCTTCCTCGGACAGGGAGAGTGGGACGAACGCCTCTCTTCCGGTCGCGGGCACCGTGTCGCAGGCGGAGAGCGCGAGCAGAGCTAACGCGGCGATGGCGCCGGCCGTGCGGCGCCGCAATCGTGTGCGTCCTGCGTTCATTCCTGCGACACCTCGACCTCTTCCGGATGGGTAACCTCGATCATCGGACCATTGTAGGACTCGATCCAGCCGCGCACGCGAACAACCCTTCCTGCAAGCGTCTCCGGCTCCAGGCCAGAAGCGTGGAACAACCGTCGAGCCGGAGCGCCGAGGGAGACGGTGAAATCCGAGCGCCAGTCGTCGCCGAAGTTCAGATATGCCCGACCGCCCACAATGTTCACCTCCCGGACGCGCCCCTGCACCAGCCGAAAGCTACCGATCCCGCTCGCAGCTTCGCCTGGCGTGAGCGTTCGATGATAATCCAGCGCCCAGATGCCGCGGCCGTCGGCTCTCGCTTCCGCCTCGATCGCGAGCATTTCCGCAGCGAAGCGTCGAGTGTCCAAGGTCGTCGCGACCCTCGACGTTCCCTGCCGCAGCAGCTCCCCCTGCACCCATGTTCGACCGCCACCGGGTGCGTCGAGTGCAACGACGTAAACATGGGCGAGCAGCCGTCGGTGGCGGTCGATGCGGCGCGAAACGAGCTCCAGCTCTACCTTTCGGCCAACCAGCAACTCTTCCAGCACTCGGTTCGCCCATGTGACGATCGGTGGCGGCGTATCCATCGCGGATGCGGTCACCGCCTTCGCCGCCGCGATGCCTGCGAGCCGGACTTCTCGCCCGTCCGCCAGCCGGAACGTGTCGCCGTCGGAGACGGCGACGACTTCCATTCGTATCCGTTCCGCCGCGTCCTCCGCCGCAAGCGGCAGCGAGAGGAAACACATCACGCCGGCGAGAGCTGGGAGCCATGCTGATCGAGACCGGAAAGTCATCGGATCAGCTTAGACATGGATGCGGGTTTGCCGAAGGGGTGGAGGGGGCTAGACTGCCGTCCTGATCAGGATGAGACAATGTCGGAACGGATCGACCTTTACCCCCCCATCGAGTGCAACCATAGCGGCATCCTCACCCTCGACGAGCTGCACAAGATGTATTGGGAGGAGTCCGGAAACCCGGATGGCATCCCGGTCGTGTTCCTGCACGGCGGCCCGGGTGCCGGCTGTATGCCGATCTACCGTCGCTTCTTCGATCCCGAAACTTTCCGGATCATTCTGTTCGACCAGCGCGGCGCCGGCCGCTCGCAGCCCACCGCCGAGACCCGCAACAACACGACGCAACATCTCGTCGCCGACATGGAGCGATTGCGCCAGCATCTGGGCATCGACCGATGGCTGTTGTTCGGCGGCTCCTGGGGCAGCACGCTGGCGCTCGTGTACGGGGAGACTCACCCCGAGCGGTGCCTGGGCTTCGTCCTGCGCGGCATCTTCCTGGGGAGCCGTCGGGAGATCGACTGGTTTCTCTACTGCATGGGGACGTTCTTCCCGGAAGCATGGCGCGCCTTCCTCGCGCCGATCGCTCCCGACGAGCGGCTGGACATCCTGAAGGCGTACCACGGCCGCCTCATCAGCGAAGATCCGGCCGTGAACCTGCCCGCAGCGCGCGCCTGGGGTAGATATGAAAGCGCCTGCTCGACCCTGCGGCACAATCCGGTCAACGTTTCTGCCATGACAGGCGATCGCGCGGTGCTGGCGCTCGCCCGCCTCGAGGCGCACTACTTCATCAACGACCTGTTCCTCGAGGAGAACCAGATTCTCGACGGCCTGCACCGCATCCGCCACCTTCCCGCCACCCTGATCCACGGGCGTTACGACGTCATTTGTCCGATCGTAACGGCCGACGAACTCGCAAGAGCGTGGCCTGAGGCGGAATACGTCATCGTCGGCGATGCGGGCCACTCGGCGATGGAGCCGGGCATCCGGTCGGCTCTCGTCGCCGCTACGGAGAGCATCAAGCGGCAGATCGAGTCAGTTACCGTTTGACCGTCCGCCTCGCACGACTCCGAGATGTCTCTCGCGATCGGCGACGGCGCAACGGCCGGTCGGCTGGTGAACTTCACGGAGAACGGAAGAAGAAGATGAACCAACTGAAACTGGAAGGAAAAGTCGCCCTTGTCACCGGCGGTGCGAGAGGGTTGGGTCGCGGATACGCACTGCACCTGGCCAAGCTCGGCGCGGACATCGCCATCATCGACCGAAACCTGAAAGCGGCCGAAGTCTACGAGTTCGAGCGCAATCAGATGACGGCGCCGACCGTCATGGAAGAGTGCGAGGCTCTCGGGCGGCGCACGATCGGGCTCGAGGTGGACCTGACCGATCGGAACGCCACCGAAACGGCCATCGCGCAGATAGCGGGGAAGCTCGGCCGGATCGACATCGCCGTATGCAACGCAGGCGGCGGCACCGTCACTTTCGCCGACGAGCGTGAGGCGGAGCCGGGCGCGAACGATCAGACCGATCTGGTCACGACCGGCACGCCTTCCGATTGCGCGGAGGAGATGCTGACGCGCGTGCTCGACATCAACCTCCGGACCTGCATGTACACGTGCATGGCGGTGGCTCCCTACATGAAGCGGCAGCGGTCCGGAAAGATTGTCACGGTCTCCTCGACCGCAGGCGTCGACGCGCGCGGGCGCTATCACCCTTACGGCACTGCCAAGGCAGCGATCATCCATTACACCCGCGCGCTCGCGCAGGAGCTCGGCCCCTACAACATCAACGTGAACGCGATCGCTCCGGGGGTCATCCGGACGGGGCGCCTCGGCGACCGCAGCCACTTGGCCGAGACCATCCCGCTCCGCCGCGAGGGCACCATCGAGGACTGCGCCAAGGTGGTGGAATTCCTCGCGACCGACATGTCGGATTACGTGACCGGACGAACCATCATCATCGACGGCGGCATGCTGCGATAATGCCGCGGCGGCCGATCATTTCGCGAGCGGCGAAGTCACGTCTCTGAACGACGGCTTGAACGACGTCACCACGTCGACGACGGTCGGCCGGTTTCCGGAAAGCGCTTCCTTCAGGGCACCGGCGATCTCGTCCGGCTTCTCAACGCGGATGCCGCGGCAGCCAATCGACTTCGCCACCTCCGCGAAGTTCATCTCGGCGAAGGTGCTGGCGATCGTGCGGTTCCCCTGCCCGTGCTTCACCCAGCCGAGGGCGCTGTTGTTGAGCGTCACCACGACGATCGGGATATCCTCGTCGATCGCCGTCATCAGGCCGTTCAGCGCCATGCTGAGACCGCCGTCGCCGGTCACAGCAATCACCTGGCGCTCCGGGTGCACCAGCTTGGCGGCCAGCGCCGCGGGGATCGCATAGCCCATGGCGCCGATGCCCGGCATGAGCAGCGTGCCCGCCCCCTTGGTCCGGAAGAAGTGCGTCATGAAGAGCCGGTTCTCGCCGGCGTCGCAAGTGAGGATCGCATCGTCGTCGATCACGGCGTGCATCTCGGTGAAGAGGCGCTGCGGCATGATCGGCACCTCGTCGGAGGTGTAGCCGGGGTCCTCGAAGAGCCCTTCCCGCTTGCCGATCTCCGCCACGAATTGTCGCCGCGACGACAGCACCTCGGCCGAGGGCGCACCGATCTGCCCGAGACGCTCGACCAGCTGCGACAGCACGAGCTCGGCATCGCCGATCACGGTGACATCGCACGGGAACGACCAGCTGGCGTTCTTCGGCTCGATGTCGATCTGCACCAGCGTCTGGCGCGTCGGGTCGATCAGCTTCGGGTTCTCGGCGGTGGTATCCGCCGGTCCCAGCCGGGTACCGACGGCGAGGACGAGATCCGCCTCTCCGATGAAGGCGTTGGCAGCCGCCTGCCCGAAATTGCCGCAGACGCCCAGCGCCAACTCGTGCGTTTCGGCAAAGACACCCTTGCCGGAGGCAGTGGTTGCGACGGGCGCACCCAACAGCTCCGCGAGTTGCACCAGACCGTCATAGGCCTTCGCTATCCGGACGCCGTTTCCGGCAATGATTACCGGACGCTTCGCCGCCAGCAACGCCGCTGCGGCGGCATCGATGCTCGCCGCATCCCCGGGGATCCGCTTCGGCAGATAATGACGTGTGGGATAGAGGAACGGTCGTTGCTCGGGGTCGACCATGCTCTGGAAGCAGCGACTGTGATAAATCACCCCGACCGGCCCGCGCTCGCCGGAAAGCGCGTGCTTGATGGCGAGCTGCGTGGCGTGCACCGCCTGGATCGGTTCGTGCGCAACCACGGTGTACTTGGTGACCCCACTCAGCGCCTGCTTCGTGTCGGCTCCCCCGTAATCGCCGGTACCGCCCTGATAGGGCGCGTGCTGCGAAAGCGGCGCGACGTCGGACAGGTCGGTCAGCACCAGCATCGGCGAGCTGCCGAAGTGCGCCTCCAATGTGCCGAGCAGACCGTTGGCCAGCATGAAGATGCCCTGCCCGATCGCCACGCCCGGTTTGCCGGTGAGCCGTCCGTAGACCTCCGCCATGACGCTAGCCAGGGATTCGTGCCGCACCAGCACCGCCCGCACGGTGTCCTGATGGTCGTAGAGAGCATCATAGACCCGGCCCATGTTTCCGCCGGCGATGCCGAACACCATGTCGATGCCGGCTTCCTCCAGCACCCGCACGATTCCCTCCGCCGCCGTCACTTGCTCGCTCAGCAGCCTTTCCGTCGTAGCCATCGTCTCTCCCCGCTTCCGTCGGCTGGGTTCCATCTGGGTTCCCGCCGATTGTCGGGTCAGCAATCGCTTCTGGCCAGCTATTTCGGGCTCGACGGATCCGCGGCTCTCTCGGCCGGCGCCGTGGCGCCGGCTCAGTGCAAGGCCTCGTTTGCGGGTCGAGACTGGATGAGAGGACGGACCGGAGGGATGAGGGAAGGCCCTACCCGTGGCGAGGAGCACCCTCTGGAAAGATGCATACGCTCCATGCCCCCGCAACCACGATGCGCTATCTGCCGGACGCCGGGAGCGCGTAGCAACGACCTGGCGAACCGCTGCGCCGCCTCGGCTGATATGGTCTCAAGGCGCAGCTCGATCAGGCTGAGCCCGGCCCCTTCGCGGTGAACCTTGGCCGCGAGGGAGCGGTGGCCGCAGGCCTCCACCCGCTGCAGGATCTCCGGCAACGAGCAGGTCCCCTCTTCCGCGACGATGAGAAAATCGGCGAAGCCGTCAATGTCTCCCGTCGCCCTCGGTTCCGCCAGAAGCCAGTCCATTGATCGTTCGCTATCGCGGCTCGGCAGCACGAGGTCGCAAATCTCCGCCAACCAGTTGTCGATCAAGAGCTGACCGAACGGGCGCCACCGGTTGGGCGGCATCGCGGCCGGATCATCCGACGGAAAATAGTTCAGAGGGGGATCGATCGCGTGGCCCGCCTGGAGATCGCGAACAAACTCGTCCCGAAGAGTGGTAGCCTCATATTCGAGGTGGTTGAACATATAGAGGGCGCCGCGTACCGGTTCCGCGAGCAGACAGAGACCGGACTCGGGGGAGTCCGCCAGGATCTGCAGCGACCCTTCGGGAAGGCTCTCCCGTGTGAGCTCCGCCCGGCGCGACACCGGAACTGGGAACGTGCCGCCAAACCCGCGCAGGCAGAGCGCGCCGGGTTCCCGCACCGTCTGCTCGAACACGCCGAACCGCTTCTTCGGCAGCACCGGTGTGCGAATTCCATGAAAGTGATAGAGCGCCGCCATCGCACCCCAGCAGATGTAGTACGTGCGGGTTACGTGGTCGCGCGTCCAGTCGAGGATGCTCGTGAGCTGCCGCCAGTAGGCGACCTGTTCGCAAGGTATCGTTTCTACCGGTGCCCCGGTAACGATCAGGCCGTCGAACCGCCGATGCCTGACGGCGGTCCACGAGAGGTAGAACCGCGCCAGGTGCTCCGCCGGCGTGCTGTGAGATTGGTAGCCGTCGGGCATGACCAGCGTGATCCGAACGTCGAACGGTGCGGCCGCCATGAGCCGGGTCAGCTGCAGTTCGGTAACCGCTTTGTTCGGCATGAGATTGAGGATGGCGATCTCCAACGGGCGAGATTGCCAACCCTTCGACCGCATGGAGGTTGCCGGCAAGAAGCCTTCGGCTTCCAGGATCGACCGTGCAGGCAACCCTTCCGGCAGGTAGATGGCCATTTTCTCGTTTCTCCGAATGCGGATCGGTGGCAGAGGCGGCCGCTCGCGGCCGCCTCACCGAGATCACGCTGCCTTCGCTGTCGCCGAGCCGGTCGCAGCCGCGAGCGCCTGGCTGAGATCCGCCAGGATGTCGTCGATGTGTTCGATGCCGACGGACAGCCGGACATAGCCGGGGGTGACGCCGGTCGCCAGCTGCTCTTCCTGCGAAAGCTGCGAATGGGTCGTCGATGCCGGATGGATCGCGAGCGAGCGCGAATCGCCGATGTTGGCTACGTGGTAGAACATCTGCAGCGCATCGATGAAGCGGCGTCCGGCTTCGGCGCCCTGCGTCAGCTCGAAGCCCACGAGCCCGCCATATCCGCCGACGAGATATTTCTGGGCCCGCCGCTTCGCCTCACCTTCCGCCAGCGAGGGATAGATCACCCGCCCCACCGCCGGGTGCCGCATCAGGAAATCGGCCACGACGCCGGCATTCAGGCAGTGCTCCCGCATGCGGAGCGGCAGCGTCTCCATTCCCTGGATGAACTGGAACGCGCTGAACGGGCTGATGGCGGGTCCGAGATCACGGAGCAGGGTCACCCGCGCCTTCAGAATGTAGGCGATCGGCCCGAGCGGCTTCGCCGCCTCGGTCCAGACCGCGCCGTGGTAGCTCGGGTCCGGGCGATTCAGCATCGGGAAGCGCGCGGCATGCCGCTCCCAGTCGAACCGGCCGGAATCGACGATGGCGCCGCCGATAGTGGTGCCGTGCCCGCCGATGTACTTCGTGGTCGAGTGGACGACGATGTGGGCACCGTGATCGATCGGCCGGCAGATTACCGGTGCGGCCGTATTGTCCATGATCAGGGGGACGCCCAGGGACTCGCCGATCGCCGCCACTTCGCCAATCGGGAAAACCTTGAGCTTCGGGTTGGGCAGCGTTTCGGCGTAGTACGCCCGGGTTCTCTCGTCGGTCGCCCGTCGGAATGCTTCGGGGTCGGCCGGATCGACGAAACGCACCTCGATGCCCATGGTCGGTAGCGTGTTGGCAAAGAGATTCCACGTGCCGCCATAGAGATCCGTCGAGCTGACGATGTTGTCGCCGGCATGGGCGATGTTCTGGATCGCCAGAGCCGAAGCGGCCTGACCCGAAGCGAGCGCCAGCGCGGCAACCCCGCCTTCCAAAGCCGCCAGGCGCTGTTCGAACACGTCCTGGGTGGGGTTCTGGACCCGCGTATAGATGTTGCCGAGCTCCTTCAGCGCGAACAGGTTCTCGGCGTGGCCGGTGCTGTCGAACTGGTATGACGTCGTTTGATAGATCGGGACGGCGACTGCATTGGTCGTCGCGTCCTTCCGATAACCGGCATGCAGAACGAGCGTTTCCGGGTGCATGTGACCATTCATCTTCTTTTCCCTTCCAGAGTTTCCGCCGTCTTTCTGGCGGGTTCAGGCCGCGGCGCGCCGGCTAATCGGCTGACGGCCAATGTGGTCGAAAAGCAAAGCTTCGAAGGCTTCACGGTGGGTCAGCGGCAGCATGTGTCCGGCGTTGACCACCGTCTCCGCGCGCGCTTCGGGCAAGGCCTCCGCGAGCATGCCGGAGATGCGCTGCGTAGTTGCGGGCGATCGATCGCCACGAACAATCAGGGTTGGGCAGTCGAGCTGACGAAGTTCCGCCAGTCTCATTCTCTCCGCCGCGATCGCTGCGAAGTTCAGCGCAACCGCCTCCATTCTCGATGAGAGAGCCGCCCGCCGCTCTTCCGGCATCGCGGACCACGCGCCATCGCCGTTCCAGTAATCGACGAAGCGCCGCATGCCTTCCGAACGCGCCCCGCTGGTGAGACCCTCGACGACGGCGCGCGCGACTTCGCCGATTTCGTCCGCCAGGCGGTCATCCGATCCGCCTGCGTTGCGGAGGAGGAAGAAGGCCGCCGGCTCGACGATGGTGAGCGTCGCTACCTTCCGGGGGCACTCGGCCGCTGCCTTGAGCGCAACCGCGCCGCCGTAGGAGTGGCCGACGAGGTGAACCGGCCCGGGTGCCGTCCGCATCGCCGCCAGAACCACGGCTGCCTCGTCCCTGAGGGTGATCGCGCGATGGCCAGGCCAAGCCGGCGATCGACCATGCCCGTAGAGATCCGGACAGATCACCTCGTGGTCCGCCGCCAGGACGTCGCTCGTCCGGTCCCACTGGGAGCTCGAGCAGGCGGTGCTGTGAACCATCACCACCGGCGTGCCGCTTCCGTCCCGTCGACAGAAGAGCAGCGTTCCCTCTACTTCAATCATTGGCATCGGACCGGCCCTCACTGTTCGGCCGCCCATAGATCACGGAGGCGATCTCGGAACGGGTGATGCCGATATCCCGGAGCATCCGCTCGTCCAGCTCCTCCAGCCGACGCATGTCGCGCCGGGCACGAGCGTGCCGAAGGAAGCACCGAAGGATCTCCCCAGCCGTGGTCATGAGAGCTGCCGCCGCAGCACGTCCAAAGGGGGATTCGCCCTTCGCGTCTGCAGGAGCAGTCATCTCAACCTGCTCGATCGTTGCGGTTCTCATCGCCGTGGTTCCCTTGCGTGCGCGCGGAGCGATGACTGCTCCACGCCCGGCAAGGTGGGCGCCGCATGTTGCGCCTGTGTGTCGCGTGCGGTGGCGAGAGGTTTCAGTTATTGCGGAAGGCGGGGCTACGCGCTTCCGGCGATATCGCCTGCGGCGATCACTTCGGCCACGGCCCGGCGCAGTTCGCTGGGCACGACGGGTTTCGCCAGGTGCGGTCGGCGAGCTTCGGCCAGAAACCGCCGCGCCATGGGGCTGAGCGTGTCACCCGTCAGGAAGAGAAAACGATCCCTGGATCCGGGGCGCACCTGCTCCGCCTGCTCGAACAGCGTGCGGCCGTCCATGTCGGGCATACGCAGGTCGGTGATGATCACGCGATAGTCGTTACGCTCCAGGGCACGGAGTGCCGTGCGGCCACCGTCCGCGACATCGACCCTATGGCCGGAACGCTCCAGTATCTCCGCGACCAGCTCGGTGATTTCCGGCTCGTCGTCGACCACGAGGATCGGCAGGAAAGCCGCCGGCGCAGGCGCGGGGCTGTTGGGCTCTTCGTTCCTGCTGGACGGCGCGCCCGCAGGGAGGCGAATGGTGAACTTGCTCCCGACGCCGCCTTCGCCCGGCTCGATCTCGATGTCGCCGCCATGTGCCAGAACTATGCCCCGGCAGACGGAAAGGCCGATGCCGGTTCCGGAACCGGTGGGCTTTGTCGTGAAGAAGGGCTCGAATACGCGGTGCCTGACGCCTTCCGGTATGCCGGGGCCATTGTCGCCGACCTCGACGATGACCTTGCCGCCTTCGGAGTAGGTCCGGATGACGATTCGGCGATCGCCATCCGTCTCGGACAAAGCCTGCTCCGAGTTCACGAGCAGGTTCATCATCACCTGGGTCAGCTCGTCGGGATCGCCAGACACGAGCGGCAGATCGGTCTCCAGCTCCATCACGAGCTCGACCCCTCCGGAGCGGAGATTGTAAGCTACCAGCTCCAGAGCATCCCGTACCACCGTGTTGATCCTGACCGGTTGCCACTCCGGCGCTCGCTGCCGCGCCATGGCGAGGAAAGTTCGGACGATCCGGCCGCAACGCTCGGCCGCCTCGCGGATCTTGCCGATCCGCTCCGCCAGCGCCGGGTCGGTCGTGCTCTCCTCCAGCATCATCGCCCGGCCGACCACGATCGACAGCGGGTTGTTGAGCTCGTGCGCGACCCCGGCAAGCAGAGACCCCAACGCCGTCAGCTTCTCGCTCTGATGTAGCGCCTCCCGCTGCTTCGCGATCTCTTCTTGGGCGCGCTTCAATTCGGAGATGTCGATCCCCACGCTGACGATGCGGAACACCTCTCCGTTCTCGTCGAGCATCGGCAGCTTGTTAGCCCAGAGCGTCAGAACGGAGCCGTCCGCCCGCGGGTAGCTGACTTCGTAGAATCCGGTCGGGCGGCGGGTGCGGAGCACCTCATGGTCCCGACGCGTCGCGTCGGCGCCATAGGCATCTTCCAGACCGTCGCGGAACACCTCCTCCTGCGTGCGACCGACGACGTCCTCGAGCCGCAGGTTCCAGGATTGAAGGAAATAACGATTGGCGAGCCGATAGCGCAGTTCCCGATCCTTCGTCTGAATCGACGCGGGGACGGCGTCGATCACGCTGCGGAGAAGCCGTTCGCTCGCTTCGGCGGCGCGTTCCCGCGCCTTGAGCTCCGTGACGTCGGTCCGGATCCCGACGATCCCGCCCTCTTTCGTTCGATATTCCCGCATCAGCGTCCAACGGCCGTCCGCCCGCTCCACCAGATAGGGCGGTGGCGGATTCCGGTGCGCCTCCAGTCTCTCCGCGATCCAGCGCTCGGCGTCGTATCCGCGCGGGATCCGGTTCGATTCGGCGCCCCGGCGCAGGATCTCCTCGTAGGGCGTGCCCGGCACCATCGCCTCTGGTGCGAAGGAGAACTCGTCGCGGTAGCGCTGATTGAACATCACGAGACGGTCTTCGCTGTCGTAGAGCACAAACCCTTCCGACATCGATTCCAACGCTTCTCGCAACTGGCGCCGGGTTCGGGCGGCGTCGCGGCGCAGCTCTCGCTGCCTGGCGACCGCGAGCTTCAGCGGAGTCACGTCGGTTACGGTTATGACGAACCCGCCGCCGGTCAGCGGATTCGCATTCACCTGCAGCCAGGCTCCGCTGGGAAGCGCCAGCTCGAACCGGCTCGCGTCGCCGGCGGAAACGGCCTCGAGGTGTTGGACCAGGGCCTCGGCCATGTCGTCACGCTCGAGCAGCATGAACGCGGCGGCCGCACGCAGGACATCGGAATAGGCGGTACCCCGCGCGACTGCCGCTCCCTCGGGGACTTCCAACAACGCCGTAAACCTGCCGTTGCCGACCAGGAGCCGATGGGCCGAATCGAAGACCGCAACCCCCTGCTCCATGTTGTCGAAGATGCTCTGCAGGATCTCCGAAGTCTCTTCGAGCCGGAGCCGTGTGACGACGGCGTCGGTGATGTCGGTCGCGATGCCGCGGTGGCCGATGAAGGTGCCGTCGGCCGCGAACATCGGCTCTCCCGAGACACGGACATGGCGAGGCCCGCGCTCGGGATGCTCGGCTACGTAGACGAAGTTGGTGAATGCGCGGTGCTGCTCGAGGGTTTCGAGATGCTCGCGCCATTTCGGCTCGTCGTCCTTGTCGGCGGCGAGCTCGTACCGGGTCTTTCCCACCATGCTCTGCGGACTCGGTCCCGCGGTTTCGGGCCGACCCGAGAACATAGTGAAGCGGTGATCCGGGCCGGTCTCCCAAAGCCAGTCGGAGCCGGTTTCCAGCAGACTCTCGAGTCGCTGCTCGGCGCGGCGCAATTCGGCTTCCGCCCGCTTGCGCGCAGCGACCTCCCGCGCGAGCGCCTCTCGCAGGGCCCGAACGGTTTCCACGTCGCCTCCCGACGGTGTGGAAAGCGGCCCCGAACCATCGCCGGACATTCGCCACCAGGCTCCATGATGGATACGGATGATCCGAGCGTCAGGCCGCGGATCGCGCGCATTTTAACCATTTCCAAGAGGCACGGCATCGATTCGAAACAATTGAAACACCGCTAGCGCCTGCTCGAAACATCACCGCAATTTCGGGCGCCGATTCTCCTCATCATGGCGGCGGAGCACACGCCTTCGCCCGAATGCAGAAGGAGAAGTGGCATGAATTCCGACCTTCGGATCCGGCTCGCGCGAATGGCCGATGCCGACGGGATCGAACGGCTGCAGGAGCAGTCTCTGCTTCGACTCGGCAGCCGGTACTACGGACGCTCTGCCGTCGAAAGCTTCCTGCGTCTCGTCGGAACCCTCGACATCGGCCTCATCCAGGATCGGACCTATTACGTCGCGGAGTTCGGCGGGCGCCTCGTCGGCTGCGGAGGATGGAGCTTCCGCGCCGCCGCGATGCCTCCCTCCCATTCAGTGACGGCTCCGCGACTGGATCCGCGGCGGGACGCCGCCTTCGTCCGGGCGATCTACGTGGCGCCGGAGGTCGCGCGGTGCGGGGTCGGATCGGCACTGATGCGGCAGGCGGAGTCCGCCATCGTCAACGCCGGCTTCGCACGCGCACAACTGGTCGCGACGCTCAGCGGCGAACCGCTGTATCGAAAGCTCGGCTACAGGGAGATCGGTCGGCTCCAGCTCGACCTGCCCGACGGAAGCACCCTACAGGGCATTCGAATGGAGAAGTACGTGGATGCGGCCAGAAGCCATCTCGCGTCGACGTCGACCGAGAGCCTCGCAAACCTCTCCGAAGTCGCTTAGGAGTGTTGCAGGATGGTCGGCGAACCGATGAGCGCGGGACTGTCGAAAGGACCGTCGCGCTTTTCATCTCTATCAAGGGCCACAGGAGCCAGGCTTGCCATGACGCGAGCCACTTCGACCGACAACTCGACCGGAGCCGAACTCGTCATCGTCGACGACGAGCCGGATTTGCGTGAGATGCTGCGCGAATATCTCGAGCCGCACGGCTACAGGGTGCGCACCGCCGCCGGGGGCGGCGAGCTGCGCGCCCACCTGGCGGAACGGCCGGCGGACCTCGTGCTGCTCGACGTGCGCATGCCTGGCGAGGACGGTTTGAGCCTCGCCCGCTGGGTGCGGGAACATTCCAACACCGCCATCATCATGGTGACGAGCGCCGGTGAGACGGTGGACCGCGTCGTCGGACTGGAGATCGGCGCCGACGACTACGTCGTGAAGCCGTTTGACCTCCGCGAGCTCCGCGCACGCATCGCCAGCGTCCTCCGGCGCACGGCTGTCGGCCCGGCAGCCGGAGCGGTTTCGGGAGCGCGTATCCGGATGGGCAAGGCGTGGCTCGACATCGACGGACGCCGACTCATCGGCGAGAACGGGGAACCAGTCAGGCTGACGAACATGGAGTTCGATCTCCTGCACGCATTCGCGACGCACCCGAACCGGGTGCTGACACGCAATCAGCTCCTCGATCTCGCCCACAACAAGGAGTGGGAACCCTTCGACCGAAGCATCGACGTGCGCGTGACACGCATCCGTCGCAAGATCGAGCCCGATCCATCGAAACCCCAGGTCATAAAGACGGTTCACGGTGCCGGCTACATCTTCGTGACCGAGCCGCGAGGCTGACCATCCCGTGGCCCGAGCCGTGCATGCACTGTGCCGACGCTGCGCGGAGTGGCTGCGATGATCGCCGAACGAATCGCAACGGCACTGACTGAACGCACCGACCACCAGATCGAGTTCCTGAAGGAGCTCGTGCGCCTGCCCTCCGACAATCCGCCGGGCGATTGCGCCCCGCATGCGGAACTGACCGCGGCTCGTCTCGAAGCTTTAGGGCTCATAGTGGAACGGCACCCCGTCCCAGAGGCCGTTGTCGCGGTGAGCGGCTTGCGGAGCGTCATGAATCTGGTGGTTCGACACAGGTTCGGGGACGGGCCGACGATCGCCCTCAACGCCCATGGAGACGCCGTTCCGCCCGGTGCGAACTGGACGCATGATCCCTATGGCGGTCAGATCGTGAACGGTCGCCTGTATGGTCGCGGCGCCGCAGTTTCGAAGTCGGATTTCGCCACCTACGCATACGCATTGCTGGCCCTGAAGCAAGCGGCGGTGGCCGCTTCCGGAACGGTCGAGCTCCACTTCACTTACGACGAGGAAACGGGAGGCAATCTGGGCCCCAAATGGCTCCTGGATCGGAGAATCTCTGCTCCCGACATGGCGATCTGCGCGGGCCTCTCCTACGCGGTCGTCACCGCACATAACGGATGCCTGCATCTCGAGGTCGAACTCCTCGGCAGATCTGCGCACGCCGCCCGTCCGGAAACCGGGGCCGACGCTCTCGAGGCGGCAACGCACGTGCTGCAGGCTCTCTACCGCGAACGCGCCTCCTATGCAGACAAAGTCTCGCGCTACTTCGATCTCGGATCGCCGAGAATGGTGATCGGTCGGATCGAAGGCGGCATCAACACGAATGTAGTCCCGGATCGAGCCGTGCTTCGCCTCGACCGGCGGCTGATCCCGGAGGAGAACGGCGAGCAGGTCGAGCGGGAGCTGAAGGCTTCGATCATGGCCGCAACGGAACGTTGCCCCGACATTCGCTGCAACGTCAGGCGGCTTCTTCTGGCCGAGCCGCTCATCTCTTCCGCCTCACCCGACGTGCTGGCACAAATTTTGAGCAGGCAAGCCTCGAAGGTCTTCGGCGAGCCGATCGGAACGGCCGGCATCCCCCTCTACACGGATGCCCGCCATTACGCGGCCCATGGCATTCCGGTGGTCCTCTACGGCGCGGGTCCAAGATCGTTCCTCGATGCGAATGCGCACGGGGCGGACGAGCACGTCGCGATCGCGGACCTGCAACGCGCAACCGAGGTGATCGCACTTACACTCGCCGAGCTCCTGCACGCAGTCTGATCGTTTCGCTCCTGGCATGCCGCTTGCTCAGCACCACACCTGACGAGACTGCCCGACAGGCAATGGAGGCGGGTTCAGGTGCGACTGAGACAGAGTGATCCGAGAGACGTCGGCGGCCCACTTCAGCCGCTCCTTTCCGTCGAAGGGCTGAAGAAGCATTTCCCGGTCAAGGGCAATCGCTTCGGCTTCGAGAAGTCGCCCCCCGTACGCGCCGTCGACGGGATCTCTTTCCAGGTCTCGAAAGGAGAAACGCTCGGGGTCGTCGGCGAATCCGGATGCGGCAAATCGACCATGGCGCGTCTCCTCATCAGACTGATCGAGCCGGACGAAGGCGACGTGGTCCTCGACGGACAGCTCGTCGGCGCCGCCGACGGCATCTCGGTTCGAGAGATGCGCAGTCAGGTTCAGATGGTCTTTCAGGACAGCTACGCCTCGCTCAATCCCCGGCTGCCAATCGAGGAATCGATCGCCTTCGGCCCCGTGAGTGACGGGCTATCGCGTCGCGAGGCTCTGGACCGGGCGATCGATCTCCTCGGCCAGGTCGGCCTCGACCCCCGCCTCTTTGTGCACCGTTACCCGCACGAGCTCTCCGGCGGTCAGCGGCAAAGAGTGAACATAGCCCGGGCTTTGGCGCTGCGGCCTCGACTTCTGATCCTCGACGAAGCGGTGTCGGCACTCGACAAGTCGGTCGAGGCGCAGGTGATGAACCTGCTCGCGGACCTCAAGGCACGTTTCGACCTCACCTACGTCTTCATCAGCCACGATCTGAACGTCGTTCGCTACATCAGCGACAAGGTCATGGTGATGTATCTCGGCGAAGTGGTGGAGATCGGTACGGTGGAAGCGATCTACGGCGCCCCTGCCCATCCCTACACCCAGGCGCTTCTGCAGGCTCAACCCGCCATGGACCCCGCCAACCGGCGCAAGAAGGCGCCGCTCACCGGCGATCCGCCGAACCCGATCGCACCTCCGCCAGGCTGTCGCTTCCACACGCGTTGCCAGTTCGCGGAGTCAGTCTGCTCGCGTGCGGCTCCAAGTCTGGAAGCCCTGCCGAATGCGGACTTCCACCAGGCAGCTTGCCACATGGTCATTCCCGGTTCCGGGCACTCCAAGGCCCCCACCATTTCCGAAAGCTGAGGATCGAAGATGTCGCCTGCCCCATCCCCGCTGCTCTCGATCCGGGATCTGCACGTCAAGTTCACGTCGCGCGAACGAACCGTCCACGCGGTGAATGGAGTCTCGCTCGATCTCGCCAGAGGCGAGGTTCTCGGTCTGCTCGGTGAGTCTGGATCGGGGAAGAGCGTCACGCTCAGATCGATTCAGCGCCTTCTCCCGCCGCGGCGCACGTCGATGAGCGGTTCGATCATGCTCGACGGGGAAGACGTGCTGCAGATGTCCCCCAAGGAGCTGCGCGCCGTTCGCGGATCCAAGGTCGCCATGATCTTTCAGGAACCCGCGACCGCCTTCGATCCGGTCTATACGGTCGGCCAGCAGATCTGCGAAACCATTCTCCAGCATGAAGACGTGAGCCATTCGGATGCCGAGAAGCGGGCACTCGAGCTCCTCGAGCTCGTCCGCATTCCCTCGGCGAAGCAACGACTGCGGGCGTATCCGCACGAGATGTCCGGCGGGATGCGCCAGCGGGCGATGATCGCCCTCGCCCTCTCCTGCCGCCCGAGCCTGCTGCTCGCCGACGAACCGACCACCGCCCTTGACGCGACTGTGCAGATCCAGGTGCTCCTGTTGCTGGCGCAGCTTCAGGAGGAGCTTGGGCTTAGCATTATTTTCGTGACCCACGACGTCGGGGTGGCGATCGAAATCTCCTCCCGGCTGGCCGTCATGTACGGCGGTCAGGTGGTCGAGAGCGGTCCTCTGGAGGATGTGGTGCGAAATCCTGCGCACCCCTACACGAAGGGGCTGCTCGCTTCCACGATCCACGGCGCGATGCGCGGAGAACGGCTGCAGGCAATTCCGGGCTCACCACCAAACCTCTCGAGCCCGCCGACCGAATGCACGTTCTTTCCGCGGTGCCCGATCGGCGAGGCCCGCTGCACGCACAGCGTGCCCGAGCTCCGTGAAGTAACGCCTCTTCGCTCCGCCCGCTGCATCAAGGTCGGAGAGCGGCAGCTCGAGCCGGCCGAGTGAAGTCGGCGCCGGACCACCGCTGCTCGTTCAATACTGGGCGAAGATCCGTCTGATCTCTCCCGGGTCCGAGGTCGCGGACAAGGCGAGCATGAGGAGAATGCGGGCCTTCTGTGGATTCAGATTGTCGCCCGCGATAAAGCCCTTGGCAGTCAGATTGGCCCGCTGGGTGACCCGTCCGCTGCCCGCGCGGGTCGACTGCACCACCGTGACACCGCTGGCGACCGCCGCCTCGAGGGCCGCCGTCTCGGCTAGCGTGCCGGAGCCCGGCGCGAACCCCGCCGAAACGATGCCCCTGGCGCCAGCGGCCACGAACGCTTCGATCGCCTTTCCATCCGCTCCAGCATAGGAGTAGGCCACATCGACCCGAGGCAGCGCCTCCAACCCTTCCACGTCGAACTCTGTATCCGGGGCGCGACGGCGGAGCGGCTGACGGTAGAAAACCACGGCATCGGCATCCGCATGGCCGAGAATGCCGAAGTCGGGCGAGCGGAAGGTCTGCTGACGAAGCGTGGAGGTCTTGGTGACCTCGCGTGCCGACTGGATCTCATCGTTCAGCACCACCACGGCGCCCATGCCGCGAGCGGCGGGCGAGGCCGCCGTGCGCACCGCGTTGACGAGATTGATTCCGGCGTCGGTGCCGAGCCCCGAAGAGGGCCGCTGCGCACCGACGACCACGACGGGCTGCGGGATCTTCAGGGTCAGGTTCAGAAACCACGCGGTCTCCTCGGTGGTCGCCGTCCCGTGCGTCACCACGAAGCCAGCGATGTTCGGATCCTCCTTTGCGGTCGCGTGGATCAGGCGGAGAAGCTCCAGCCATTCCGGTGGCCCGATCTCGGTGCTGCCGACGGCGCGGAACCGGATCGGCACGACGTCCGCCACCTCCCGGACGATCGGAAATTCCTCGATCAGCTGGTCGGCTTCCAGCTTGATCTTCGTGTCCGGGTACTCGATCAGATCCAGCGGACCACGTCCCACGGACGAGATTGTGCCGCCGGTGCCGATGATCGCAACGCGCGATCGCTTTCCCATCTCCACTTCCCCCTTCAGAGAGGTGGCCGGAAATCAAGGTGGCTCCGCGCCTTTTCGTAAGCGTGGCCGACCTGCAGCACGACATCGTCCTCGAACGGCCGCCCCGCGAACTGGATGCCGAACGGCAAGCCATTTACGCCGAAGCCCGCCGGCACCGTCAAGGCCGGCTGCCCGGTGATGTTGAACGGCATCGTGAGATAGGGCTTCGAGAAGAACGGAAACGGGCGCTGCGAATCCTCGAACCGCTCCGCTGGACCGTACTGATTCGCGGCCAGCAGGATGTCACAGTCCTTCATCACCGCCATAGTCTCTTCCGTGAGGCGGCGCCGCATGCGCTGTGCCTCGATGTAGTGACCCGCATTCAGGAAGGCGCCGAGGCGGACCCGATTGCGGAAGAACTCACCATATTTCTCCGGTGTAGCCGTCACGGTATCGCGGTGGATCGTCCACGCCTCGCTGAGAATGATGATCCGCCCGCAGGCGTGGAAATCCGCAACATCAGGCAAAGTGACGTCTCGGACCTCCGCTCCTTCCTGCCGCAGGAGTCCCGCCGCCTGCTCGATTGCGTCGCAGACTTCCGTGTCAGCGACGCCCTCGTGCCAGGCCCGGATCAGCCCGATCCGAAGCCCGCGAACCGAACGTCCGAGGGCTGCGACGAATTCCGGCGCGGCGGTCTCGACGCTTCCCGGGTCCAGCGGGTCGTATCCGGCGAGCGCCTGCATCATCAGCGCACAGTCCTCGACCGTTCGTGCCATCGGTCCGGCATGGTCCTGCGTCCAGCTCAGCGGATAGATTCCGCGCCGGCTGAGCAAACCGTAGGTGGGCTTGAGGCCTGCGATGCCGCAGACACCGGCCGGCGAGCGGATCGAGCCGCCAGTGTCGGAGCCCATC
>JAJUGE010000029.1 GCA_029268305.1 Alphaproteobacteria bacterium | reverse complement strand
CGCAGCTCGGCCTGCCGATGATCGACGTGCTCCGGTCCAGCGATGCGGTCGTGACGAAGATCGGCTACGGAATTCTCACGGAGGCTGCCTGCAACGGCACCGCGCTTCTCTATGTCACTCGTGATGACTGGCCCGAGGCGCGCTACGCCTACGAATGGGCGTCGCCCCGAATGCGCGCCGCTCCGATCACCAGGCAGCAGCTGGAAGCCGGCGACTTCGACGCAGCACTGGAGCGGTTATTGGCCATGCCGTCCCCGCCGCCGGTGATGCCCACCGGCGGAGCCGAGGCAGCCGATATTCTTCTCGGCCGTTTGTGCGAATGACGTGCTCGGCCGGCGGAGCTGCTCAAACGGCGTCTCCGAAGGGCACCGACTCGTGATACAGCTATCTGAAGACGACCGGAACTGAAGACGACCGGAACCCGAGGCTCTCGTCATGACCGTCCTCTTGCTCCGTGCCGCATCCCTCGTCGCCTGCGTGAGCATGTTCGGTGCTCTGCCGGCGAATGTCCTCGCCGCCGAGCGGACCGATCTGGCGGCATCGATGCCGGTGTCGGCGCACTCCCTCGGCTACGTCGACATGGAACAGTACCGGACGGCACTGTCCTACGCCGACGCGGGCGACCTCGACGCCGCACTCGCGATCGCGCGCAGGTACGACGATCCCTTGTTTGCCGATCTGGTGCTCTGGACCGACGTTGCCCAGCGCGACACCGTCGCGAGCTTCGACGAGATTGCCGGCTTGATTCGTCGGCGGCCGGACTGGCCGCTTCGCAGCAGGCTGCTGCGGCAGGCGGAGAAGCGCATGCCGCTCTCCATGCCCTACCAGCAGGCGGCAGAGTGGTTCGCCGCACATCCGCCCGTGAGCGACCTCGGGGAGGTGCGCTACGCCGAAGCCCTGATGGCGACCGGCCGTTCCGCGGAGGGCGAGGCGCTGCTCAGGCAGACGTGGATCGAGGGCGATTTTCCTCTCGAGGAAGAAGCCCGGATCCGGGCGCGGCATGGCCACCTCTTCAGCCACGAAGACAATGTGCGCCGACTGGACGAACTGCTGTGGCGGGGACTGCATTCGGACGCCCGTCGGCAGGCCGCCATGCTCGGTGCCGGGTACGAGGCACTCGCCGACGCGAGGATCAGGCTCGCGGCGCGCCAGGCCGGGGTCGACGACGCGGTCCGGCGGGTGCCGCAGCATCTGCAAGGCGATCCGGGCCTGCTTTACGAGCGTGCTTCCTGGCGCCGCAGCCGAGGCATGCACGATGGTGTGGTCGAGCTGCTGAATACCGCTCAGACGGTCGCGAACAAACCGGAGAAATGGTGGCCGATCCGACGATGGGCTGCGCGGGAGGCGCTGGATCTTGGCGATCCGGCTACCGCTTACCGCCTCTCGAGCGTCCACGGCATGAGCCCAAGCGACGGATACAGCTTCGCCGAGGCGGAATGGTTCTCGGGCTGGGTGGCGTTGCGCTTTCTCCGCCGACCCGCAGAAGCGGCGCAGCATTTCGACACATTCCAGAAGAACGTCGGGACGCCGGTGAGCCTCGGGCGTGGAGCGTACTGGCTGGGCCGAGCGGCCGAGGCCGCGGGAGACATGGCCTCGGCCGAAGGCTGGTATCGCCATGCCGCCGAGCACGGCACCACCTTCTACGGGCAGCTCGCTTCGGCGAAGCTGGCGGGAGTGGAGCCGGCTTTGCCGTCGCGAGCGCCGGAGCCGACCGCTGCCGATCGCGCGGCGTTCGAGCAACGGGGTCCTGTCCGCGTCGCCCGGCTTCTAGGACGCCTGGGTGAGCGAGGCCGCCTCGTCGCCTTTCTCGGTCACCTCAGCACTACTGCCGCGACTGCTGTCGAGGCGAAACTGGTCGCCGATCTCGCCAGAGCTGTGGGGCGGCCGAGCTACGCGGTGCATACTGCCCGCCGTCTCCGGCAGGACGGCGTGATCCTGCCCGAAGAGCTTTTTCCCGTACCGGATCTACGCCTTCGAACCCACCTCGAGGATGCCCTCGTCCTGTCGATCATCCGGCAGGAGAGCAGCTTTGACGAGCAGGCTGTCAGCCATGCCGGAGCCAGAGGCCTTATGCAATTGATGCCGGGCACCGCGGAGCAGATAGCCCGCCGTCTCGGTACGGCTCACTCGCGCGCACAACTGACGACGGACCCGGAGCATAATCTCCTGCTTGGGCAGACCTATCTGGCAGAACTGCTCGACCGCTTCGGCGGTTCGCGTGTGCTGGCGATCGCTGCCTACAATGCGGGGCCGCGCAGGGTGGACACCTGGATCGGCGCCTATGGCGACCCACGCAGCCCGCATGTGGACGTGGTCGACTGGATCGAGCGGATCCCGTTCGAGGAGACGCGCAACTATGTGCAGCGGGTATTCGAAGGGCTGCACGTCTACCGCGCCCGGCTCGATCCGGCGCGAACGGCGCCGGTCGTGGCGGAGGAGCTGCTCGCCAGCGCGGCGTCTGTGCGCTGACTCGCCTCCGACCTTGCGTGGGGACGTCTTAGGGTCCAAAAGACCCGTTCGAATCGAGCGCTGAGTTTCCGAGGTAGCGATGTACATCGACGGCGAATGGACCGACGCGAAGGGTGGGGCGACTTTCTCCGTGATCAATCCGGCGACCGGGGAGAAGATCGGCGAGGTCCCCGATGGCGGCCGCGACGATGCCCGGCGCGCGATTGATGCCGCCCACGCGGCGTTCCCGGGCTGGTCGGGGCGGACGGCCTACGAGCGCTCGGCGCTTCTTTATCGCGCCTGGCAGATCATGATGGAGCGCAAGGAGGATCTCGCGCGCACCATGACTGCCGAGCAGGGGAAGCCGATCCGGGCCGCGCGGAACGAGGTCCAGTACGGCGCCGATTTCCTGCTCTGGTATGCGGAAGAGGCCAAACGGGTCTACGGCGAGACCATACCCGCGCCGCGCGGCGATCAGCGCTTCATCGTGCTGCGCCAGCCGGTCGGAGTAGTCGGAGCGGTGACGCCCTGGAACTATCCGGTCTCGATGCTCACGCGGAAGATCGCGCCGGCAATCGCCGCCGGGTGCACAATCGTGCTGAAACCGGCGGAGGCGACTCCGACCTGCGCCATCGAGATGTTCAAGGTGCTGCACGACGCCGGGATCCCGAAGGGAGTCGTCAACCTCGTGACCGCCCAGGATCCGGAGCCGATCGGCGACGAGTTTCTGAGGAATCCGAAGGTGCGCAAGCTCACCTTCACCGGCTCGACGGAGGTCGGCACGATGTTGGCTGCCGGCGCCGCGCGGCAGATGAAGCGGATTTCGCTGGAGCTCGGCGGGCATGCGCCCTTCCTCGTCTTCGAGGATGCCGATCCGGTGCACGCCGCCAAGGGCGCCTCGCTGGTCAAGTTCCTGAATACCGGGCAGGCATGCATCAGCCCGAACCGCATCTTCGTTCAGCGGAGCGTGATCGAGCCGTTCACCGAGGAGCTCGTCAGCCGCGTGACGCGCATGCGTGCCGGTAATGGCATGGAGGATGGTATCAGCATCGGCCCGCTGGTGGATGGCGGGGCGATCGAGAAGGTCGACCGGCAGGTCAAGGACGCGGTGGCAAAGGGGGCGGAGCTGCTCTGCGGCGGCCACCGGCTGATGGAGAGCGGGCTCGACCGCGGCACGTTCTATGCTCCGACGGTTCTGGGCAACGTAACTCGCGACATGCTGATCTACCGCGAGGAGACCTTCGGGCCCGTCGCCCCGATCATTGCGTTCGACACCGAGGAGGAGGCGCTCGAGCTCGCCAACGACACCCATTACGGGCTCGCCTCCTACGTCTACACGCGCGACATCGCCCGCGGCATGCGGATCTTCGAGGGGCTGGATTTCGGGATCGTCGGCATCAACGACATCAATCCGACCGCGGCGGCGGCGCCATTCGGCGGCTCAAAGATGAGTGGTCTCGGGCGCGAGGGCGGGCACGAGGGCATCGCCGAGTACCTCGAGACGAAGCTGGGCGGCTTCTCGATCTAGCCCCCACCGCGTAGTCGGCTGAGGGACGCTTCCGCGAGCCCGAACCCGACCAGGAGCCAGAAGGCACCGACGAGGAGGCCGGCGGCGACGTCGCTCGCGAAGTGGACGCTGAGAAACAGGCGGCTGAACGCGATCAGCGCGATCAGCACGCTCGTCCAGTAGACTACCTCGAAGCGCTGTCGAGGGCTCGGGAGGTCGCGAACGATCGCATAGGCGATGAAGCCGTAGACCGCGAGCGCGCCGGTGGCATGTGCGCTCGGAAACGAGGGCGAGAGGGCGGTCGCTTCGGTCACGAACTCCGGGCGCGTCCGCCCGAAACCGTACTTGCCGAGCCAGGTCGTCGCCTGCGAGCCGACGACGCAGACCCACAGCGGCAGGATGAAGAGCGGCCGGCCGAAGGCCCAGAGGAACCCCGTCGACACGATCACGACGGCGACGAGCGTCGCCGTGTCGCCCAGCTGGGTGATGCCGAACAGGATCTCCGCGAGGAAGGTCTCTCGCCAGGGAGCGAACGAGTTGTTGACGGCGGTGTCGAACCGGACGACCTCATCTGCCTCGACGACCTCCTCGACTAGACCGCCCAGGAGAAAGAGGACGTAGATGGCGGCGGCTGCGAGCAGAGTGGCGGGCAGGCCGGTGAAGGAGTCGGTCGAGAACCGTCTGGCGAGGAAAGAATAGAGACGCGGGCATCTGGCCGCGAGCAGTGCCTTGAGAGGATGCAGTCGGCGCCAACGGTGCGAGGTGGCGATCCGCGGCGGCAGGTCATGTGCGAGACGGGCGGCTAGGGCGACCAGCCGCCGGAGCGCGAAGCGGAGCGCCAGGAGCACGAGTGCCACGACGACGAGGGCGGCGACCGCCTCTGCCGTGGTCGCCCCCATGCCGTGGTCCGCCGAACCGGGCGATCAGCCTCCCGTGCGGATGTTCGGATCGGCGACGCGAAGCTCAGTCAGAAGACGCTGGTCCACCGTTCCCGTCACGTCGAAGCCGGCATCACGCTGGAAGGCACGGACGGCCTCGCGGGTATTCGGTCCGACGATGCCGTCGATCCCGCCCTTGTAATAGCCGCGCACCTGCAACTCGCGCTGCACCGAGCGCACCAGCTCCCGGTCGCCGGTGGGTGTGCTGCTCGCGGCGGGTGGCGGCGCTTCGCGCCGCTCGGTTGCCTCGGACGAGAACTTCATGTGATCGAGCAGATCCTTGCTGGGCTGCCCGGTTACGCGGAGGCCGGCGTCCCGCTGGTAGGCCCGGATCGCGGCCCGCGTGCGCGCTCCGGTGACCCCGTCGACCGGGCCTGCGCCGTAGCCTTTCGCGTTCAGCTCTTCCTGAAGTGCGCGGATCAGCGCCGAGCGCATCTGTGGCGACATCTCCTCCGCGCTCTGCGCCAGCAGGACGTTGCCCAGCGCCGGTGCCGCATCGGCACCTCGGGCGGCGCCGAGCGTCAGGGCCAGGCTGCCCGACAGGACGACGACGGCGGCGATAGCCACCGGCACATGGCGTGGAAGCGGCACGATCGGACCTCCTCGATTGCGATACGGGACGGCGATCAGCTTACCATCTGCCAAGTACCATCGGAATTGCGGCAGGCGGTGCCGCGGCTCTCCTCGTACTTGCCCTCGACGTAGACGGTGGTGCGGTATTCACGGCAGAGGCGACCATCGTCGGTTCTGCCCTCGCGCACCGGGGTCACCGTGCCGCGATTGCCCGAATCGGGGTTGTTCCACTCGATCGTGTCGCCGATCGGCGCGGTCGTAGCCTGGTTGAACGCGCCCGCGGCGCGCTGCTCGTCCGCCGGGTCGAGCCTCTTGCCGATCTCGGAGCCGAGGAGCGCCCCCAACAGGACGCCGGCCCCGGTCGCGACCATCTGTCCGGTGCCGCTGCCGATCTGCGATCCCAACAGCCCGCCTGCAGCTGCGCCGCCGGCCGTGCCGATCGCCTGCCCGGTGGTGACGTTGCTGTCCTGGCAGGCTGCGAGTGCCAGCGGTGCTGCCACCAGCGCGACTGCAATCTTCTTCAAGAGTACCTCCATCCTGTCCGCCATCCTGTCCGCGGTCGAGGCGATAACGAGCGGATCTGACGCCGGTTCCGTCGGAGCGGGCTGCCGCGTTTCAGCGTGGCTCCTCCGTTCTGGCCCACTCCTCGTACGCGGCGAGTGTCGCCTCGTTCGGCGGATAGAGGCCTCTGGTCGGCGCTCCCTGCGCCACTCTCATCTGGATGAACTTCTCCAGGTGCTCCTGCCGCCGGGCGTCCTCGGCCACCTCGTCCACGAGCGCTTGTGGCACCACGACGACGCCGTCGCCGTCGCAGACCAGCACGTCGCCCGGAATAACGGCGACACCGCCGCAGCCGACGGGCGTCTGCAGGTCGGCGCCGGACAGGGTGGTGATGCTGGCGGGCGCGGCGGCGCCGGCGCACCAGATCGGCAGGCCGACCTCCGCGACCGCGGCCGCGTCGCGCACGCCGCCGTCGGTTACGATCGCGGCGAGGCCGCGGTGCTTGAGCCGAGCCGCGAGAATGTCGCCGACGACGCCGGTGTCGGCGTGCCCGAGCGCGGCGATCACCAGGATGCTGCCGGGCGGCACCGCCTCGATCGCGACGCGCGGGGCGAAATCGGGCCGGGCCAACACTTCCGGCCCGCACAGATCCTCGCGCATCGGGATGTAGCGAAGCGTGTACGCACGCCCGACGACCCGCGACCCCGCGCTGGCAAGTGGCCTTACGCCTCGCATGGCGACCGAGCGGAACCCGCGCTTCAGGAGTTGCATGCTGACGGTGGCCGTGCTGGCGTAGGCGAGGGCTTCCGCGACTTCCCCGCTCAGTGACGCCCTGTCTTCCATATCCCCACCTCCCGCTCGCCGGGCACCGCACTGCCCCGGCCGTGAACTTGCGTCCAACCTACACCGCACGTAAGTTCGGGCAAAATCGCCGTCGCCGGCATCCCCGTATCACGGAGCGAAACATGGATCTCAAGTTCGGGCCCGAAGACAACGCCTTCCGCGAGGAGGTTCGCGCCTTCCTGAAGGAAAAGCTGCCCGAGAGCATCTCGAAGAAGGTGGCACAAGGCGTCGGCTGTTCGCGCGACGAGATCATGTACTGGCACAAGACCCTGTACGAGAAGGGCTGGGTCGCGCCGAACTGGCCGAAGGAGCATGGCGGCCCCGGCTGGTCGGTTACGCAGAAATACATCTACGACGAGGAATCCAACCTCGCCGCCGCGCCGCGTCTGATCATGTTCGGCATCACGATGTGCGGCCCGGTGCTGATGAAGTTCGGCACCGAGGAGCAGAAGAAGAAGTACCTGCCGAAGATCCTTTCGGGCGAGCACATCTGGTGCCAGGGCTATTCCGAGCCGGGGGCGGGCTCCGACCTCGCGTCGCTGAAGACGAAGGCCGAGCTCGACGGTGACGAGTTCGTGGTGAACGGCCAGAAGATCTGGACGACGGCGGCGCACCACGCCAACAAGATCTTCTGCCTCGTGCGGACTAGCAACGAAGGCAAGAAGCAGGAGGGCATTTCCTTCCTGCTCATGGACATGGACACGCCGGGGCTCACGGTGCGCCCGCTCATCACGATCGAGGGGCTGCACGAGGTCAACGAGGTCTTCTTCGACAACGTCCGGGTGCCGAAGGAGAACCTCGTCGGCGAGATCAACAAGGGCTGGACGATCGCCAAGTACCTGCTCGGGCACGAGCGGATGAGCGGCGGCGCGCTCGGCATGCAGAAGCGCCTGCTCAAGGAGCTGAAGCAGATCGCCGCGAATGAAGTCAAGGATGGCGCACCGCTTTCGCAGGACCCGGAGTTCGCTCGCAAGATCGCGGATATCGAGATCCAGCTCCAGACCCTGGAAATCCAGCTCCTGCGCCTGCTGGCGGCGGTCTCGGCGGACCGCGAGATGGGCTTCGAGTCCTCGATGATCAAGATCCGCCGGACCGAGATCACCCAGCGCCTCAGCGAGCTGAAGATGGAGGCGGTCGGCAACTACGCGCAGCCGTTCGAGATGAAGGCGCTGCGCGAGGGCTGGAACGAGGAGCCGATCGGTCCCGAATACGCGAACGCGCTCGCGGCTCACTACTTCAACGATCGCAAGCACTCGATCTTCGCCGGCTCTAACGAGATCCAGCACAACATCATCGCCAAGCGCATGTTGGGACTGTAGCCGCAGGAGCGGCGGCGCGGCGCTTTCCTGCTGCCGCGCCGCTCTCATCCTGGATCTGCCTTGCCGCGGCTGGACGCGGCATCTGTCCGTGATCGTCTGCAAACGGTGGGGCGGCTGCCATTCGGCGCTGCGCACCTTCGTCCGCGAGCCCAAGATGGAGGTGGTTAACTTCCATCTGCCTCAAGCTCACTCTCCACCCGATGGAACCTAGGAATGGCACCGTTTCTGCACGGGCGAGCGGCAGCGTTGCTACCGCCTGGGCGGTTGCTACCATGTGTCGCCCTCAGAGACGGAGAACACTATGCCCGACGACCTGCACACATTGACCATCGCCGAAGCCGCGCGGCGGATCGAGGGGCGGGAGCTTTCGCCGGTCGAACTGATCGAAGCCATCCTGGCGCGCATCGAAGGGGTCAATCCGCAGATCGATGCCTTCATAACGCTCATGGCCGAGCAGGCGCTGGAGGAGGCGCGGGCGGCGGAGTCGGAGATCGCCGGCGGGCGCTGGCGCGGGCCGATGCACGGGATTCCGTACGGGCTCAAGGACATCTACGACGCCGCGGGGGTGCCGACGACCGGGCACTCGCGAACGGCGATGGACAATATCGCGGACTCGGACGCGACGGCGACGGCGCGGCTGCGCGCGGCCGGCGGCGTTCTGATGGGCAAGCTCTCGACCCACGAGTTCGCGCATGGCGGCCCCTCGTTCGACCTGCCCTGGCCGCCGGCGCGCAACCCGTGGAACCGTGAGCATTTCAGCGGTGGGTCTAGCAGCGGCTCGGGGGCGGCGGTCGCGGCGGGCTTCGTCTTCGGCGCGATGGGGTCGGATACGGGAGGATCGATTCGCGGGCCGGCCGCCCTCTGCGGCATCGTCGGCCTGAAGCCGACCTATGGCCTCGTCAGCCGCGCCGGGGTGATTCCCAACTCGTTCACCTTCGACCATTGCGGCCCGATGACGTGGACCGTAGAGGACTGCGCGATCATGCTGCAGGCGGTTGCCGGGCACGACCCGCGCGATCCGGCGAGCGCCGCGGTCGACGTGCCGGATTATCGTGCGGCGCTTACCGGCGATGCGCGGGGACTGCGCGTCGGCGTGCTCCGGCACTTCTGGGAAGAGGACCTCACCGTCCACCCGGAGACGGTCGCCGCGATGGAGGCGGCGGTGGAAACCCTCCGCAGTCTCGGCTGCAGGGTCGAGACCGCGCGTATCCGGCCGGTGCAGGACTGGTACGACGTCAAGATCATCATCGCCGAAAGCGAGCTGTTCTCGGTCCATTACAAGAACCTGATCGAGCGTCCCGGCGATTTCGGCGCCGACTTCCTCGGCCGGAGCCTCGCGGCCTGCCTCTTCGGCGCACCGGACTATGTGCAGGCACAGCGACTGCGACGGCGCATGCTGGCGGAGATGGAGGAGATCTACGCCAGGTATGACATCCTGGTAGCGCCCTCGGCGACGGGGCCGGCGCCGCGCCTGGATGCGCATCGGACGGTCAACTTCTGGAAGTCGCCGAGCATCACCACACCGTTCAACGTGACGGGCGGGCCGTCGCTGACCCAGTGCATCGGCTTTTCCGAGAGCGGGCTGCCGCTCGCCTGGCAGGTGACCGGGAGGCCGTTCGACGAGACGACGGTGCTGCGGTTCGCGGATGCCTACGAAAAAGCGACACCGTGGCGCGAGCGGCGTCCCGAACTGAGGGCGGGACCACGACCGGACGAGAAGCTGCCGGAATACCCGCCGCCGGCGCCCGACCTCGACCCCCAGACCGCCGCGCTCGTCGCGGGGATGGCGAAGCGGGCGGGCCTTCGTCTCGACGCGCATCAACTCGCGATCCTGCAGGAGTGCGCGCCCCATGTGTTCGCGATGGCGGAGCGGGTGCGCGGCGAATACGCCTGGACCGACGAGCCGGCGAACACGTTCTGGTTCCCGGGGCGGTAGCTCACGGTCCTGTTGTCGCAGTCTGCCGAACACCCGCGCTTCCGCCTTGCATTGCGCGTATAGTCGACCGACATTTGAATGAGACCTGGGGTGCCGGTGCTCGCGTGCGCCGGCTGAGATCACACCCATTGAACTTGACCTGGGTAATGCCAGCGAAAGGAGGCGGGTCATGTCGGAACTTCTTTCTTGCGGTCGCTTCTCAGCCGAGCCGGGACGCCCGAAGGTGGCGATCGTTGGCGGCGGCGTCATGGGGCTCTCGATCGGCTGGCGGTTGGCTGTGGCCGGCTGCAGCGTCGACGTGTTCGAGCGCGAGCAGGCCGGTCGGGCGGCAAGCTGGGCGGCCGCGGGCATGCTCGCGGCCGGTGTCGAGCTAGAGCCCGGGGAGGAGCTGCTCTATGGGCTGAACCGGCGCAGTCAGGAGCTCTGGCCTGAATTCACCGCCGAGCTCCAGGCCGCGGCCGGGATGGGGATCGGGTACCGCGACGAGGGCACGATCGTCGCCGCCCTGACGCGGGACGATCAGGAGCAAATCCGCTTCTCCTACGAGATGCAGCGCGAAGCTGGGCTCGACGTGACGTGGCTGAACGGCCGCGACGTCCGCGAGCGCGAGCCGTATCTTCGGCCGGGCGTGGTCGGCGGCCTCTACAGCCCGGGCGACCATCAGGTGGACAACCGGCGACTGGTCGAGGCACTGCGCGCCGCCTTCTGCAAGGCCGGCGGCAGACTGCACGAAGAGACGCCAGTCGAGGCGATCGACGTCGAGCGCGGCCGGGTCCGGGGTGTCTTCGCCGCGTCGGGACAAATTCCTGCAGATTTCGTCGTGCTGGCGGCCGGCCCCTGGAGCCGAGAGATCGACGGGCTGCCCGATGCGGTCCGCCCGCCGGTGCGGCCGATCAAGGGTCAGATGCTCTCGCTTCAAATGGATCCTCGGGAGCCTCTGGTGCGGCACGTGCTCTGGGCGCCGAAGATCTACCTCGTCCCGCGTGAAGACGGGCGTCTGATCATCGGCGGCACCGTCGAGGAGCGCGGGTTCGATGCCAGGTTGACGGCGGGCGGCATGCTGTCGGTGCTGGAGGCGGCATGGCGCGCCGTGCCGGCGATCGAAGAACTGCCGATCGACGAGACCTGGGTCGGGTTCCGGCCCGGGTCGCGGGACGATGCGCCGATCCTCGGGCCGTGCGAGGTGGAGGGCCTCGTGTTCGCGACCGGCCATCACCGCAACGGAATTCTGCTGACGCCGGTGACGGCCGATGTCGTCAGCCGCTATATCATCGGCGGGAGGGCGGACGAAGCGTTCGCCACGTTCGGGATCGACCGCTTCGAGCGGCACGAGCCGACCTCACCCGCGGTTGCTTCGAGGGAGACAGCATGAAGGGGACCATTCGCGTCAATGGCGAGAGCCGGCCGCTCGATGTGGCGAACCTGCTCGAGCTCTTGCGCGCGCTGGAGATCGACCCGGAGGGTCGGGGCACTGCCGTCGCGATGAACGGTGAAGTCGTGCCGCGGAGCGCCTGGGCCGACACCGCGATTCGGGCGGGCGACGATCTGGAGATCGTGCGGCCGTTCGCAGGAGGATGAGATGACCCTCGCAGGCCGCGATGCCGGTCTTACCATCGCCGATCGGCGCTTCGCCTCGCGCCTCTTCATCGGCACCGCCGGCTATCCGAACCAGGACGTGATGCTGAAGGCGATCGAGGCGAGCGGAGCGGAAGTGGTGACCGCCTCGATCCGGCGCGTGAGCCTGGAGGGCTATGCCGAGAGCCTGCTCGACCTGATCGGCGGCCGCTATTTCCTCCTGCCGAACACGGCAGGATGCGCGACGCGGCGTGACGCGGTGCTGACTGCGAAGCTGGCGCGCGAGGCTTTGGAGACGTCGTGGGTGAAGCTCGAGCTGATCGGCGACCGTGAGTTGCTCTACCCGGATGTCGAGCAGCTCGTGGTGGCGGCGGACGAGTTGGTGCGGGATGGCTTCACCGTGCTTCCGTACTGCACCGACGACCCGGTGGTTTGCCAGAAGCTCGCGGATGTGGGCTGCGCGGCGGTGATGCCGCTCGGCTCGCCGATCGGCTCCGGGATGGGCATCTGCAATCCATACAATCTGGAGATCATCTGTGCGCGCAGCCCGGTGCCGGTGGTTCTCGACGCTGGGATCGGCACTGCTTCGGATGCATGCCGGGCGCTGGAGATCGGCTGCGATGCGGTGCTGCTGAACTCGGCGGTCTCGAAAGCCCGGGATCCGGTCGCCATGGCGGCGGCGATGCGAGCGGGAGTCGAGGCCGGGCTGCTGGCGCGCCATGCCGGGAGGATTCCGAAGCGGACCTACGCCGAGGCCTCGAGCCCGCAGCTCGGCCTGATCGGCACGTGAGGCTGCCGGACCCGCCGCTGCTCCTCATCACCGACCGGCGGCAGGCGAGGCTACCGCTGCCCGACCTGGCTGCGGCCGTGTTCGAGGCGGGATGCCGCTGGCTCAGCCTCCGCGAGAAGGACATGGCGCCGGTCGAGCGCCGCACGCTGCTCCAGGAACTGGTGACACTCGGCGCCGCCTATGGCGCCACTGTCGGCGTGCACGACGATCCCGAGGCGGCGGCGCTGACGGGGGCGGGAGCCCTGCATCTGCCGGCCGGTGGATCGCCGCTTGCGGCGCGGGACCGGATCGACGGTGACATTCTCATCGGCGTTTCGGCCCACGACCTGAACGAGGTCGTGCAGGCGGAGCGGGCAGGGGCGGACTACGTCTCCTGGAGCCCGGTGTTCAAAAGCCTGAGCAAGCCCGGTTACGGAAAGGGCGGCCAGCTCGGTGAGCTCGCCCGAATCGTCGAGCGTACGCGACTGCCGGTGGTAGCGCTCGGCGGCATCCATGCCGGAAATGCGGCCGATTGTCTGCGGGCGGGGGCAGCGGGGGTCGCGGTGATGGGCGCGGTGATGGCGGCCGAGCGGCCGGCGGAGACGGTCTCAAGGCTGCTCGACAGCTTCGGGTGAATGCGGTTCAGTCTAGCTTCTTCTCGTCGAGCTCCTCGGCTCGGCGCGCGGTCTCGTCGCGCTCCTTGCTCCGCTCCGATCTGGTGCGACCGTGCTTGGCCCGATTGACCTGCGCTTCCTTTTCCCGCTTCCGCTTCGCCAGGCTCTTGCGGTAGCGGTTGAGGTTGACGATCTCGCCCACGGGAGTGATATCCTTCGCGTGGTTGGGCCATATCCCCGATGCCGTTGCACGGCCCCGGAAAAAATACTGCAAATATCGGCTCCCGCAAAGCCGGTGCGTCTTCCAGTGCGTGAGCGGCGCCGCGGAAGCGCACGGAGACCGGTTTGTTGAACAAGGTCCTCGCGATCCTCGCCCTGATCGGGCTAGCCCTCGTGATCGCGGTTGCCACCGTCCCGACCTTTCTCGACTGGAATCGCTTTGCGCCGGAGTTCGAGCAGCGGATTTCACGGCTGACGGGCCAGCGGGTCACGATTGGCGGCTCCGTGGAGCTCCGCCTGCTGCCGCGTCCGATGCTGGAGGCGACCGGACTGACGGTCGGAGACGGGCCGCGCGCGACCACGGCCGAGAGGGTCCGCGCCGACCTGGCGCCGTGGCCCCTGTTTCGGGGCGAGCTCGAGCCCCTGACCATGACGATCGTGCGGCCGGTCTTTCACGCCGATCTCGACCGCCTGACGATGGACCGGATGGCAGCTGGGGTCGAAGGGGGCGGGGTGTCGGGGACCTGGACCGACGTGGCGATCCGGGGCGGTGCGGTCCACATCACGGCCGGCGAGGAGACGATCGAGACGCTGCGGGCGATCAATCTCGACCTGTCTCGCCGTGGAGACGGTAGTGCCCTCGACGCCCGAGGCGATCTTCAGCTCCGCGGTCGGCCGGTGACGGTTTCGGTCGAGATCGGCTCTTCCGTGGAAGGAGAGGCCCCCGTCGACGTTCGGCTCCGGCTGCCGGCGTCCGAGACCAGCGCCAGCCTCTACGGTCGGTTGCAGATGCGAGACGGCGCCGTGGGGCTGGTCGGCGGCACGAAGATCACGGGCCCGGACTTGCATGGTTTCGCCGCTCATTTCGATCGAGCCGAGACGGGTTCCGCCGGACGGACTCACGCCCGTCCGGCACAACCGTTTCAGCTCGAAGCCGAAGTCGAGGCGGGCGGGGGGACGGTCGCGATGCGGGAAGCGTCTCTCGACGTAGCAGGGGTACTCGCGCGCGGGGCGGCGGAGTTTTCGTACGCGGGCAGCGGTCTCGATGCCGACGTCGAGCTCCGGGTCGGGCGCCTCGATCTCGACCGGTTCATCGGCGAGAGCGCTATCGACGCGGAAACCTGGCAGTCGATAGTGCGCTGGCCTGCTACCGCTGGATTGTCCGGCAGCCTCGACATGGCGGTGGAGGCAGTCCTCTTCCGCGGCGGCGTGGTACGAAACGCCCGGCTCCGGGCATCGGCTGACGAGGGAGAGCTGGCGATCGAAGGGGTTTCCGCCGACCTGCCCGGCAGCACCCGGCTCGCTGCTACCGGGCGAGTGCAGCCTCTCCCGGAGGCGACGGCGTTCTCGCTCGAGCTGGAGACGGAAGCGCAGAGTCTGCGCCGGACGCTGGACTGGCTCGGCTATCCGCTGCCGGAAATCCCCGTCAATCTGCTTCGCACGGCTTCGCTCCGGGCCACGGTTGCCAGCGATGGCGCCACCATCAATGTATCCGGCATCGACGCGACCCTGGACGGCAGCACGCTCGGCGGCGGCCTCAGCGTCTCCCTCGGCGAGCGTACCGCTGTCGCGGTGAGCGCCGTCGTGGATCGAGCGGATCTGGACGATTACTTTCCCGCGCTCGCAGAAATGGGGCTCCGCAGTGCCGCGACCGAACTTGTTGCCGATGGGCATCTGCAACGGATCGCGGAGCAGCTCGCGACCTTCGATGCCAACGTTCAGATCCGGGTCGAGCAGGCGAGGGTCGGCGGGGCGCAGGTGCAGGGGTTCGCGCTCGACGGTCTCCTCTTCAAGGGGCGGCTGGACCTGCGCGAACTCGGCTATGACCTCGCGCACGGCACCCGAATGCGGCTCAGCGGGCGGCTTGCGGAGCTCGACGAGGAGCCGAGCGGCACGCTTGGCTTCCGCACGCAAGTCGAGGACGTCGCGCAAACCTTGCCGGACCTGCCGTCGCCCCTGCGTGCCATGCTCGCGCCGTCCGGAAGCCTCGCGGTCGAAGGCACCCTGCGCGGGACTCTCTCCGATCTCCGGGTAAACGGAGCGATCGCGAGCGACCCGCTGCTGGCCGAGATCGAGGGGGAGATCCGCGATGTAACCGTGTCACCCGACTACAGAGCGAAAGTCGAAATCTCGCGGGGAAGCGAAGCCGCTGCCTCTCCGGCGAATGGCGTGCTCTCCCTCGTGGTGGAGGGGGGAGTAGGAACAGCAACGCTGAGCGAGATCCGGCTGGAGCAGGGCGGCTCGATACTTACCGGCGGCGCGTTCGCGGAGTGGACGGGCGATCGACCGCTCATCCGCGCCACGCTGAACGCAGCCCGGCTGGATCTGCCGGCGCTCGGGCTGAACGTGTCCGATCTCGCGGGTGGCAATCTGCCCCGTCAGGTGCTGGCGCTTACGCAGTGGGCTGCCGGCATCGATGCCTCGGCGCTCGAGACCATCGCCGCATTCGATGCGGAAGCGAGCATGGCCGTCGCTTCGGCCAAGCTGTCCGAGGAAACGCGGTTGCAGGGCGTCGAGGTTTCGGCGTCCCTCGAGAACGGAATCCTGGATCTACGCCGGTTCGAAGGCCGCTATGCCGGCGGACGGATGGCGGCCACCGCACGGCTCGCGGAGCGGGGCGACTCCCGTCTCACTGCCACGGTTCGTGTCGAGGGTGCGGAAACGGCTGCGCTCGGGATCACCTCGGAGGCCTTGGCGCTGACAGGAGGGACGTTCGATCTCGCGGTGGATCTCGCCGCAACCGGGACGCGGTCCGATCTCCGCGGCGAAGGGCTTATCGAAGCTCGGAACGGCGGCTTGAAGGTTCCGGCGCTCGACGGCTTGGATATCAGCGCAGGAGAAAATCGGCCTGGCAGCATCGGTTACCGCTCGCTGAAGGGGCGGATCGGGGTGGCCGAGGACAGAATCTCCCTTGAGAGCGTGAGGCTCGAAGGCGAATCCCTAACCGGCGAGGGCGCCTTCAATCTGGACCTCTCCGCGCGGCGCGTGCAGGGCGAGTTGCGGTTCCGTGCCGAGGGGGTGCGCGAGGCGGTGGTCCAGGTGCGGGGGCCGCTGGATGACCCCTATGCCTTCCGAGTTGAGTCGTCGGCACCCTGATGGGTATCGGAGGCACATCGCTTCTCGCTCAGTCGCTCCATCACGAAGACGCGGATCGCGCTCGACAGGTTGCCGGTGCGGGATTCGTCGATCCTCGCAACGAGGCGGTTGACGGATATGCCCTCGGCGCGCGCGATGTCCTTCAGTGCCGACCAGAAGATGTTCTCGACCGAAACGCTGGTCCTGTGCCCGGCGATCGTCACCGAGCGTCGTCTGATCTCTGCCGGTCCTCCGGTGCTCACCGGGTCGGCCCCGTCATCTGCTCCGGCCTTACCCATCGCTCAAAATCGGCCCGGCTGACGAGCCCGAGTTGCTCGGCCGCTTCGGCGAGCGTCAGTCCCTCCGCGTGCGCCTTCTTGGCGATGCGTGCCGCGTTGTCGTAGCCAATGTGCGGATTGAGCGCGGTGATCAGCATGAGCGACTGGTCGAGCAGCATTCTGATGCGCTCGCGGTTCGGCTCGATGCCCGCCACGCAGTTGTCGGTGAAGCTCCGGGCCGCGTCGGCGAGGAGGTCGATCGACTGGAGCAGGTTATAGATCATCACCGGCTTGAACACGTTCAGCTGCAGGTGGCCGTGGCTGCCGGCGACGGTGATCGCGACATGGTTGCCCATCACTTGCGCGCAGACCATCGTCATGGCCTCTGCCTGCGTCGGATTGACCTTCCCCGGCATGATCGACGATCCGGGCTCGTTCTCCGGCAAAGCGATCTCGCCGAGCCCGCAGCGGGGGCCGGAGCCGAGCAGGCGCACGTCGTTGGCGATCTTCATGCACGAGGTCGCCAGGACATTCAGGGCACCCGAGGCTTCGACCACGGCATCGTGGGCCGCGAGCGCCTCGAACTTGTTCGGCGCGCTTTCGAAGCTCAGGCCGGTGATGCGATTGACGGCCGCGACGAACGCCTCAGCGAACCCCGCGCGTGCGTTCAGCCCAGTCCCGACCGCGGTTCCACCCTGTGCGAGCTGGCGGAGGCGCGGCAGAGTGGCCGTGATCCGCTCGCGTCCGTAGGCGATCTGCTGCGCGAAGGCCGAGAACTCCTGCCCGAGCGTCAGGGGGGTGGCGTCCTGGAGGTGCGTGCGCCCGATTTTCACGATCGACTTGAACGCATCGGACTTGCTCGCCAGCGCGTCATGCAGGTGATCGAGCGCCGGGAGAAGCCGGTTCGTGATCTCCTCGACCGCAGCGATATGCATCGCGGTCGGGAAGCTGTCGTTCGAGGACTGGCCGCGGTTGACGTGATCGTTTGGATGGACGGGCGATTTGGCGCCCCTTGCGCCTCCGAGCAGCTCGTTCGCGCGATTCGCGATGACTTCGTTAGCGTTCATGTTCGTCTGGGTGCCGGAGCCGGTCTGCCAGACGACGAGGGGGAACTGATCCGCGAGAGTGCCGTCGATGACTTCGCCGGCCGCGGCAACGATCGCTTTACCGATTTCCTCGGGCAGCTCGCCGAGCTCGAGATTGGCCATGGCTGCCGCCTGCTTCTGAATGCCGAAGGCTCTGATCAGGGCGGGCGGCATCCTTTCGGCCCCGATCCGGAAGTTGCCGATCGAGCGTTGGGTCTGTGCTCCCCAGTAGCAATCCTGCGGCACCTCGACCGCGCCCATGCTGTCGGTCTCGGTACGGGTGGGGGACCCTGCCATCGCTGCCTCCTTCACGGAATCGCCGTCGGCCGACCCTACGGCGACTGCGACTGAGTAGCGAACGGCGCTGCGCGGGTCCGGTTCTCAAAACGCGGGCCTGATTTCATTCGCAGAATTGGTTCGACGTCCCGCTGCTGCCGCCGCCGTGCGACTGGCGGCCGGGCCGAGGCGTTGCTACGCTCGTCGTCGAACAGAGGGGAGGAGCTTATGCGCCAGATCAGAATCGGCGACGTCACCATCGACGCGGTGATCGAGCGCGAGGGGCCGTGGCGACGTCCGGAGGACTTTTTTCGGGCGTTCGACCGGACCATCTTCGAGCGGCATCTGCCGTCGATGGAGCCGGAGACGTTTGACACCGCATCCGGCATGATGGTGGTGACGTATCAGACCTTCGTGGTGCGAACGCCGCGGTACACGATACTCGTCGATACATGCACCGGCGAGGACAAGGGGCACCCGCCACCGTTCGACTTTCCCGGCAAGGAGCGATGGCGCAAGGAGCTGTTCGCCCTCGGCATCGGCTTCGAGAGCGTCGACTACGTGTTCTGCACGCATCTGCACATCGATCATACCGGCTGGAACACCACGCTGCGCGACGGGCGGTGGGTTCCGACGTTTCCGAACGCGAAGTACATCTTCCACAAGGGCGAGTATGCCGCGTGGGAAGCTGAGCACCGGCGGGGCGCCAGCCCGCCTGGTACCGTGTTCCGCGACAATTGCCTGCCGATCGTCGAAGCCGGTCAGGCGCTGCTCGTCGACGACGACTTCGCCCTCGACGACACCATCACCCTCACGCCGACTCCGGGGCACTCACCGTGCCACTGCTGCGTCAACATCTTTTCGAAGGGGCAGCGGGCGGTGGTGACCGGAGACATGATGCACCACGCGATCCAGTGCCGTGAGCCGGACTGGTCGGTCAATCCGGACTGGGACCCGGAGCAGGCCGCGCGATCCCGGCGGAGCTTTCTCTCGTCGGTTGCGGATACCGACGTATTGATCCTGCCGATCCACTTCCCGGCGCCGACAGTCGGCCTCGTCACGGCGGACGGCGCAGACCGCTTCCATTATCGCTACCGGAGAGACTAACCGCCCGGAAAAAGCGATACCGTCGCGGCGATCGCGGCTCATGCTTCGAGGATTGAGGCAGCTCTGGCGTGGCGACTTGCCGCTCGCTAGAGCTTTTTGGGGTTGGGCAGCCGTCGGCGGCGTGGTGGTCAACGGGGTGACCACCGGGCTGTTCATCGCCCTCCTGTCACAGGACCTGCCGGTCCTGGCGCTGCTCGTGGGTTACGGCCTCTCGGTGCCCTACAACGTCGTCGCCCTGGTCGGCGTCTGGCGTTCAGCGGATCGCCACCCGGGGGGACGTCTGCTGGCGGAGGTCGCCCGTTATGCGGCAGCGGTAGGTCTCGCCGTGCTCTCGGTCACTTGAGCCGACCCGCCGCCGCAGAGGCCGTTCTGCGGTTATAGTCGCGGCGCGACGTTCCGCATCAGGCGGGTCAGGCTTTCCTCGTGAGCGCGCAGGTTCGACGTCGCTATCGTGATCACCACCTCCTCGACACCGGCATCCCGATAGGCGCGAATCGTCTCGGCGACCTCGTCCTCGGTCCCGCGGAGCGTGTTCCTTTCGGTGGCGGGGATGTCGGAAGGGGTATCGACGAATTTCAGGCCGAGCGCGATCGATACCCGGAGCCGCTCCGGATCGCGGCCTGCCTCTTTCAGCAAAGCCCGGATGCGTGGCAGCGTCTCCCTGACCTGCGCTGGCGTCAGCCGCTGGGTGTGCCAGCCGTCGCCGAAGCGGGCAGTGCGGCGGAGAGCGGCCTCGCTGGTCCCGCCCACCAGGATGGGCGGATACGGCTTCTGCAGAGGTTTCGGCGAGAACTTGAGACCTTCGTACCGGTAGAACTCACCCTGGAACGACGGAACATCTTGGGTCCAGAGCGCCTGCAGCGCGCCGAGCACTTCGTTGGTGCGCCGCCCTCGCGACCGGAAATCCACGCCCAGATTTTCGAACTCGTCGCGCGTCGTTGCCACGCCGACTCCGAGATCGACTCGGCCCCTCGACAGATGATCGAGCGTGGCGATGCTTTTTCCCAGCCGCGGCGGCTCGTGCCACGGCAGCACCAGCACCGAGGTGCCGAGCCGGACCCTCTCTGTGGCGCAGCCCGCAGCGGTCAGGATCGTGAGCGGATCATGATACGGGCGATCGCCGAGACGCTCCGCCACATAGGCGGAGTGAAAGAGATGCTCGCTCACCCAAACGCTGTGACACCCGAGCTTTTCTGCCAGCACGGCCAGTGAGACGAGATCGTTCGGATCCTCGACGCCCTGATTGCTCGGAATGTTGTAGCCGATGTGCATACGGGCAGTTCCTCTTCCAGAAAGCCGGTGCGGCCGGCATGATGACATTGGATCGATGCGGATGGCGGCCGCACCCAGGTTCGCCGACAGTAGCATCCGCGACCGTGGAGGAGAGAGGGAATGACGACTTTCGTGCTGATCCACGGGGCCTACCAGGGCGGTTGGATCTGGAAGCCGGTCGCGGAGCGGCTGCGTGCGGAGGGCCACGAAGTCTACGCGCCGTCGCTGGACGGGTGCGGCGAGCGTGCCGGGCAGATCCGTCCGGGGATCACCACCGAAAGCCAGGCGGACGAGATCGTTCAGCTGCTTTTCTACGAGGATCTTCACGAGGTCGTGCTGGTGGGCACCTCCAGCGGCGGCATGGTGCTCGCACGAGTGGCGGAACAGGCCCGCGAACGCATTTCGAGGCTGGTGTTCGTCGATGCGCTGGCACTTCGCGACGGCGAGAAGATCCGCGATATCGTCACGCGGTCCGCGGCCATCGAAACCGAACTCGCGGTCGGGCCGGACCGCCACAATCCCGACGTGCCGCCGTTTCCGGGACTGGATCCAGAGCTTCAGGCCTTTGCCACCCCGCGGTGCACGCTGCACCCGGCAGCGGTTTTCCATCAGCCGGTCCGACTCGAGAGCTTCTGGTCGCAGCCTTGGGATGCGTCCGTCATCTTCTGCCGGCAGGCCCGCAACCCCGGCGAGGCCCATCAGCGCCGTTGCGCCGAGGCGCTCAACGCCCGTTGGCATGAGCTCGACACCGGACACTATCCGATGCTGAGCGCGCCCGACGCGCTGACCCGGCTGATCCTAAGCGGCTGAGGACGGTCTCGGGACGCATCGCCGCTATGTTAAGGCGACCGTCCGCTACTCGGCTGCCGTGTTCGCCTTCACAGCAAGGCGGGTATGCGGCAGGTACCGCTCGTCCTCGAGCTCCCGGGCACAGACGAGAAGCTTCTCGCGAAGGTCGCAGTGCAGGTACCAGGCCTCCAGAGAGTCCTTGGCAGTCGCGTAGAAGCGAAGGACCATCCCGTTCTCGTTCTGGGAAACCACCAGGGTCTTCGGAGGCTGCGACGGATCCTGGCGCTCGTCCGCCTTCAGCAGCTCCGCGAATTTCTCCCGCATCGCCTGCACGTCGGTGCGGTGGTCCAGCGTCAGCTCGATCGGCATCGTCACGCGCGTGTCCCGGATCGACCAGTTCTCGAACGGGTGGCTCACGAAATATCTCACCGGGACGACGAGCCGCCGCTCGTTCCAGACCCGAATCAGGACATAAGTGTAGTTTATCTCTTCGACGAAGCCCCACTGGCCCTCGTAAAGGACCGTGTCGCCGATCCGGATCGGCTTGGCGATGGCGATCTGGAGGCTGGAGAGGATGTTGCCGAGAACGGTCTGGGCGGCGAAGCCGAACACGATCGTGATGATGCCGGCCGATGCCAGCAGGGCCCCACCGAGGCTTTCGAATGCGTTCAGCTCCTCGAACAGCAGACCCGCGGCGGCGAGGACCGCGATCAGCAGCACGACCCGTCGCAGCACCGAGATGTTGGTGTAGAGGTGCCTCGAATCGCTGTTTTCTTCGCGGCCCAGCTCGCCGACGTACCGATTCGTGGCGAAGTCGAGAATGGTGTCGACGAACCGGAGGCTGAGCCAGGTGAAGCTCCCGATCAGCAGGGCGACGAGGATCGGCTGCACGGTGCTGTAGACGGGACCGGAGAAGAGGCCGAGATAGCGCGTCGCCGAATAGAAGAACGTGAGCGCGACGATCAGCGCCGCGGGGGCGCGACTGCTCTGGATCGCGGTGCGCAACCATCTCGCCCGCAAGGGCCGGTTGAGCCGATGGATCAGTCGGTAGGTGGCCCAGGCGAAAAGGCAGGAGATGCCGAGGATCGCCGGCGTCATCAGGACTTCCCACCAGCCGTACCGCCCGATCAGCTTCGCCTTCAGCCATGACGGCAGCTTGCGCTCGATGGAGGTGGGGCCGAAAGCTTCGTAGAGGTGCGGAATGTTGGCGACAGTCTGTGCCGAAAAGACCCACACAGGCTGGGAATCACCCGATTTGATCCGATTGATCCGGATCGACATCGGGCGCGGCTCAAGGTCGAGCAGGGCGATACGAATGCTTTTCCTGGGCTCCCCGGCGCGCGCGTCGCTCTGCGATGCGACCGTCTCGACCGCATCCTCGCGCTCCGGCAAGCTCTCCCAATCGACGCGGACCTTCCGCATGATCACTTCGTGGAGCTGCTCCGCCAGGATCGGCCCCAGGCGTGCCTGATCATCCGGTGGGATCAGGGTCAGGTCGAGGAGGTGAGCCGCATGGTCGAATGCGCCCGCATCGCCGAGGATGAGAAATTCGCTCACGGTTGATCGGGGCGTGATGCGATTGATCATTCGGCCTGGCGGCGGGAGCCCGGAGTTTAGCTCCTCCGCCTCGAACCAGGCGCTGTTGTAGGCGTCGGTTTCGGACTCCGCGGGCGCAGCACTGCCCCCTCCGCCATCACCCGAGGATGGAAGATCGAGCTGCTGCCCTGCCGCCGGCAGGGCAGCCAGCAGGAAGAGAGCGAGGGCGAAGAGACGGACTGCCCCCTGCAGAGCGGCAAATAGAACTCGCGTCCGGAGCCGAGGCATGCCGCGGCAACCGCGCAGGCGCGGCTGAGTTCCGCCACCGGCCCGGGTGCGTCAATAAGCCGGCAAGGGTTGCATCCATGCACCGGAAAGGCCTCCATCGACGGGAATCGCCGCACCTGTGATGTCGCGCGCCTCGTCGCGGCAGAGGAACGTGACGAGGCTCGCGATCCGCTCCGGCGTGATGAAGTCGGCCTGCTGTCCGAGGTCGTGGCGGTAGCGCACCGACATCTCGTCCCAGCTCAGCCCCTTTTCCTGTGCCAGTCTGGCGATCCGGTCCCGGATGAAGGGCGTAAGCACGGATCCGGGACAGACGGCGTTGGCCGTGATGTCCGGGTCGCCGAGCGTTTCCGCGGCGAGCGCGTGCGTCAGGCCGATCAGGGCCGTCTTTGCCGTCACGTAATCGGCGCGGCCGGCGCGGCCGGCGAGGCCGAGAACCGAAGACATGGAGATGATGCGCCCCCAGCCCTTCTCCCGCATGAGCGGCAGCGTCAATCGGCACAGATCGAACGGCGCGGTCACGTTCAGCGCCATCGCGTAGTCCCATTCGGCCGGGTCGAACTCCGGGATCGATCGATAGTGCCGAATGACGGCGTTGTTGACGAGAATGTCGACCGAGCCGAACGCATCATGCGTCGATCGCACCAGATCTTCGGTTTCGGGCCGCCTGGATAGGTCGGCGCCGTGATAGCGGACCTCGACCCCCGCCGTCGCCTCGATTTCCGTCCGCAGCCGTTCGATCTCGTCCGGCTCGCCGAGCCCGTTGAGCATGATGTTGCAGCCTTCGGCGGCGAGCGCCCGCGCGATCGCCTCGCCGATGCCACGTGTCGAGCCCGTCACCAGTGCCGTCCTTCGTTTCATGACCGCTCCTCCCGTTTGCGCGTTCCAGATCTTGCCCTACGATCGCAGAAAACACAGGAGGAACGCCCGATGGAATTTCCGCTGAGCGAGGAAGATCGCGCCTTTCGCGACGAGGTCCGGGCTTTTCTGGCGGAAAGCCTGCCGCCGGAGTTCGCCCGCAGGAACAATCTCGGTGTCGAGTTCAGCCGCGAGGACCAGGTCCAGTGGATGAAGGCGCTCTCGGTCAAGGGCTGGATCGCGCCGAATTGGCCGAAGGAGGCGGGCGGCACCGGATGGACGGCCGTTCAGAAACTGATCTTCGAGGTCGAGAGTTACCTCGCCGGCGCGCCGCGCTACACGAACTTCGGCGTGTCACTGTGTGGCCCGGTGCTGCTGCATTTCGGCACGGCGGAACAGAAGGAGCGCCACATCCCCGGCATCCTGTCGAGCGACGTGCTCTGGTGTCAGGGCTACTCCGAGCCAGGGGCGGGCTCCGACCTCGCTTCGCTCAAGACCCGTGCGCGCCGGGAAGGCGACGAGTACGTGATCAACGGCTCGAAGATCTGGACGAGCAGCGCCCATTGGGCGGACTGGATCTTCTGCCTGGTTCGCACGAGCACCGAGGGGAGAAAGCAGGAGGGCATCTCGTTTCTCCTGATCGACATGAAGACCCCGGGGATCACCGTCCGGCCGATCTACCGGATCAACGGCCTGCACGAATTCAATGAGGTCTTTTTCGAGGGCGTGCGCGTGCCCGCGGAAAACCTCGTCGGCAAGGAAGGCGAGGGCTGGACGATCGCAAAGTACCTGCTCGGCCACGAACGCTCGGGCGCGGCGGCCGGATTCGGTATGTGCGCCCGCTTCCTGCGTCAGGTGCAGGAGGTCGCCGCAAACGAGCCGGACGACGGCAGGCAGCCGCTGATCCGTGATCCGGGCTTCGCCGGCCGCATCGCCGCGCTCGAGAGTCAGGTCGCCTCGCTGTGGTCGACAGCGCTCCGCTATCTCGCCGCCGGCTCCGCCGATCGCGAGGTTGGACCCGAATCGTCGCTGCTGAAGCTGCGAGGCACGGAGATCCAGCAGGAGCTCTCGGAGCTTCTGATGGAAGCCGTCGGCTACTACGCCCAGCCGTACGTCCTCAGCGCCCTGAAGCACGGCTGGAACGAAGAGCCTGTGGGGCCGGAGTATGCCGCTGCACTCGCGCCCGGCTATTTCGACTTCCGCAAGACGACGATCTACGGCGGCACGAGCGAGGTGCAGAAGAACATCATCGCGAAGCGGGTTCTCGGCCTCTAGCCCACCCGCCGAGCGATTGCGAGTTCAGCGAAGCAGCGCAGCCTGCTCGTCCAGCCCGCGCAGGATCTCGTCGCGGCTCGCATCCGGCACTTCGAGAAGCGCTGCGTGAATGCCGGCTTCGGCATATTCGTCGAGCACCTTGCGATCGGCGGGCGCGCGGAACACGGTGATCGACAGGCTCGATATGTCGCGGCCGGCCTTGTCCGCCATCGCGCGCAGCCGCTCCATCGCGGTTCGGCCCGTGAAGCGCGCATTGGCCCGCGGAAACCAGCCGTCGCAGAAATCTACTACCCGCCGCAGCGTGTAATCGGTTTCGCCGCCGAGGATCACCGGCGGATGCGGCTTCTGGAGGGGCTTCGGATACGACCACACGGGGTCGAAATTTACCATCTCGCCGTGGAACTCGGCTTCCTCCTGAGTCCAGAGCGCCTTCATCGCGAGAACCCGCTCGCGCAGCAGCTTGAAGCGCGTCTCGTAGCGGGTACCGTGGTTCTCCATCTCCTCGACGTTCCAGCCACCGCCGATGCCGAATACGAAGCGGCCGTTCGAGAGACGGTCGAGACTCGCCACCGACTTGGCGCAGACGATCGGATCGTGCTGGGGCACCAGGCAGATGCCGGTGCCGATCTCGAGCTTTTCGGTTGCCGCGGCCGCGAACGACAGGGATACGAACGGGTCGTGGGTGTGGGCATACTTCTTCGGCAGCGGCCCGCCGGGAAAGGGCGTGCGGCGGCTCGTCGGGATGTGGGTGTGCTCAGGCACGTAGAGCGAAGCGAAGCCCCGATCCTCCAGAGCCCGTGCCAGCTCGGAAATGTCGATGCCGTAGTCGGTCGCGAAATAGAAAACGCCGATCTTCATCTATCGTCCTCCCCATCCTAGCTCTGTGGCTATCGGCCTCCAAGATCATGCCTGAGTCGGTTGCCGGCGTCAGAAGATTCCGGCTTCCAACCCCGCGGCCATGAAGGTCCCGAGCTCCTCGCATTGTTCGACGAACTCCTCGCGATACTCGCCGCGGCACAGCACCGTATCGTGCACCTGTCGCCACCGCAGCCCCGTGATGATCGTCTCGATCGCGCGCCGGGTGCCGGTGCCGTCGTGGCCGGCGCGGATGTAGAGACCGAAGGGCAGCCCCTGCTTCTCTTCGAGCACTCCGTAGTAGGTGCGGTCGACGAAGTCCTTCAGAGCGCCGCTCATGTAGCCGAGATTCTCGGTCGTGCCGAGGACGATCGCGTCGGCGGCGAGGACGTCTTCGGGCCCGGCATCGAACGGGCTGAGGGCGACGACATCGACCCCTTCGATGTCCGGATGCCTGGCGCCGCGCTCCACGGCGTCGCGGAGGGCGCGCGTGTTCTCGGAGGGCACATGCCCGACGATCAGGAGCCTCTTTCCGCTCATGGGTCCTCCCGGTTTCGTCCACGCCTGATACTATGGCGCACCCCATACGAAGAAACCCGAAGGACACCCTGATGGACATGAAGTTCACCCCCGAGCAGCTCGCCTTCCGAGAAGAGGTGAGGGCCTTCATTAAGGAGAAGCTGCCGGAAGACATCCGCCGCAAGGTTGCGCAGGGGCTGGAGCTGAACCGCGACGATCATCAGCGATGGATGCGCATCCTCGCCGAGAAGGGATGGTTGGCGACGAATTGGGAGAAGAAGGATGGCGGTCCCGGCTGGACCGTCGCCGAGAAGTACATCTTCGAGGAAGAGCTGAGCGTGGCCAACGCGCCGGAGGTGGTGCCGTTCGGGACGCGCATGGTCGGCCCCGTGCTGCTCGCCTTCGGCACCGAGGAGCAGAAGCGGAAGTGGCTGCCCGGCATCCTCTCCGGTGAGACGATGTGGTGCCAGGGCTACTCGGAACCGGGGGCAGGTTCGGACCTGGCCTCGCTCACGACCTCGGCGCGGCGCGAGGGCGACTATTACATCGTGAACGGGTCGAAGATCTGGACGAGCCACGGCCACTACGCCGACATGATGTTCGCGCTGGTGCGCACCTCCAAGGAAGGCAAGAAGCAGGAAGGCATCACCTGCCTTCTGATTGACATGAAGTCGGAAGGGCTGGAGATTCGCCCGCTGATCAAGCTCGACGGCCGACACAAGTTCAATCAGGAGTACTTCACAGACGTGAAGGTGCCGGTGGAGAACCGGGTCGGCGAGGAAGGCCAGGGCTGGACCATCGCCAAGTATCTGCTCGGCCACGAGCGGGGAAGCGGTGGCGGCGTCGCCAGCGCGCAGGCGACGCTGGAGCTGCTGAAGAAGATCGCATCGCAGGAGCGGCGGGACGGGCGGCCCCTGGCCGAGGATCCGGACTTCCGTCGGAAGATCGCCGATCTCGAAGCGGCTCTGATGACGCTGGAAGTCGGCTCGCTTCGCACGCTCGCCAACGCGTCGGCCGACAAGCCGATGCCGTTGACCGCCGCCGCCGGTCTCAAGCTCGGCATGGCAGAGCTCAGAAAGGCACTCACCGAAGCCTGCATGGAGGCGGGCTCGTACTACGCGATGCCGTACAGCGCGCAGGCGATCCGTTTCGGCTGGAACGAGGAGCCGATCGGACCGGAGTACCTCTTCAAAATGGCACCGGAGTACTTCGAGTACCGGGCGCGCTCGATCGCCGGCGGCACGAACGAGGTCCAGAAAAACATCATCGCCAAGCACGCGCTCGGCTTGTAGGCGCCGAACCGGCGCCGTCAGCCTAGCGGCGCTGGCGGCGCCAACGCTCGACGACCGTGCTCAGGATGGCGCGGTCGTCGACCTCTTCCTGCCAGGCAGCCGAGAAGCGGGCATTGCCGCTGAGCGGCCGCTTGTCCTCGGGCAGCTCGTCGAAGCGCAGCCGCATCGGCACCGAAACACCTTCACCGACCGCGATCGCTTCGGCGTTGCGAAGTGCCGGAAGGGAGCCGACTAGCCCCGGCGTCGCTTCGGAGAGGGCGGCGGCCACGAACTCCTGGTCCTTCTGGCTGCTCATCCTGAGGGCGAAGATGGTGTTGCACTGGGACAGTAGCCCGGCCTCCAGCTCTGAGGGGCGTTGCGTCACCACGCAGAGAGACAGACCGTATTTCCGCCCTTCCTTAGCGATCCGCGAGAGCGCCCGCTTCGCCGGCTCGAAGCCGAGATTGGTGTTCTGCGGCGCGTAGCGATGCGCCTCTTCGCAGACGAGCAGGATCGGCAGCGCCCGATCGCTCCACAGCGCCACGTCCAGCGTCATCCGGCATAGCACCGAGACGACGACATTGATGATCTCCGATGGAATGCCGGAGAGGTCGACGATGCCGATCGGCTTCCCGTCGGCCGGTATGCGGAAGATGCGCGAGAGGATCTGGACCATGTTGTCGCGCATCACGACGCCGGTCGAGAACATGAAGCTGTAGCGCCGGTCCGCTTGCAGGGTATTCAGTCGGTTCTTGACGCGGAGATAAGGTACGACATCGGAGCGCCGCTCGAGCTTGCCGGCAGCTTCGTCGATCAGCCGAACGACGTCGCCGAGCTTGTAGGGCACCGGGGTGTCGACCGTGACGAAATTCGCCGCCTCCGGATCGGAGACTGACTTCACCTTCGCCATCTGCACGAGCTCGCGCAGGATCGAGATCTCGTTGCTGACGTCGCCGCCGTCCGCCCCGAACATCACCTCGGCGAGCTCCTCGAAGTTGAAGAGCCAGTAGGGAAGCTGCAGCGTCGCCGAATCGAGCACCTCTGCCTTTTCCCCGAAGGCGCGGGCATATTCGCCGTGCGGGTCGAGCAGGACCACGTGGGCATTCTCGTGCTGCGCCAGGATCGCGTGCAGGATCAGCGCCACCGAACAGGACTTGCCCGACCCCGTAGTGCCGAGAATGGCGAAATGCTTGCCGAGCAGGTCGTCGACCACGACGTAGGCGGGAAGCGACCGGTCCTGATGGATCGAGCCGATCCGCACGGTCGAGGCGTGGGAGCGCGAATAGACGTTCTTCAGGTCTTCCTGGGTCGCGCAGTATACGTCGGCGCCAAGAGCCGGGAAGGCGGAGACCCCGCGCTGAAAGGCGTCGGCCGTAGCGTCCGGTCCGCACAATTTCTCGCCGATGAGGTCGAGCTCGGCGATCTTCATCTCGCTCTGGTCGGATTTCTCATCGGCCGGAATCGGAATGCTGAAGCCGTTGACCATGCCGTAGACGGTGGTCTCGGGTGTGTGCATCTTGACGATCGAGCCGATCTGCAGCTCGCCCGAACCGTCTCCGGCCGTGCTCACGAGGGCGACGATTTGCGATCCGGCTACCGAGACGACCCGGCCGATCCGGACATCGGGCTCCGGCTTCAGGCTGAGCTCCATCGATGGGCCATTATCCAGCATGATTTTCGTCCTGAAGAATGTGCGGGACGGAAGGTCGGTGCGTGCGGCAGGCGGGGAAGATCATGGTCGCGGTCGTTCCGACTCCGAGCCTGCTCTTCAGCTCCAGCTTGCCGCCGTGCAGTTCCATGAAAGATCTCGTGATCGGCAGTCCGAGGCCGGTGCCCTCGTACTTGCGGCTGAGACTGCCATCCACCTGGATGAACGGTTCCATGACCCGCGCGAGATCCTCCTCGGCCATCCCGATGCCGGTGTCCGAGACTTCGAACACGAACCGGCCCTGTTCGTTGACGGAAATGCTGAGGCGCACCTCGCCATTCGCCTCGGTGAACTTCACCGCGTTCGACAGCAGGTTGATGAGGATCTGCTTGAGACGCTGCTCGTCCGCATAGAGCATCGGGAGATCGGGCGGAATGTTGACGAGCAGCTTCACGCCGGCCGCCTCGGCACCGTCGCTGATGATCTTGAGGCAGAACCTCACGGTCTCGATGACGTCGGTCAGCTGTTCGTCCAGCTGGATCTTGCCGGCTTCGATCTTGGCGAGATCGAGGATGTCGTTGATCAGCCGGAGAAGGTGCCTCCCACTTTCGTGGATGTCCCGGACATAGCCTTCGTACTTGGGCTCCCCGAGCGGCCCGAAGAGCTCGTCCATCATCACCTTGGAAAAGCCGATCACCGCGTTCAGCGGCGATCTGAGCTCATGGCTCATGTTGGCGAGGAATTCTGTCTTGGCCTTGTTGGCGGCCTGCGCCTCGCGCATCGCGTTCTCGGCCACCGCGGCGGCGCGCTCGGCTTCCTGCCTCGCGGCGAGGAGAGCCGCCTCCGCCCGGTGCCGCTCGACGATCCGGCCCAGCTGATCTCCGTACCGCTCCAGGGGAGTGGGCCGCTTCCAGCGTCTGTGTCTCACCGAGATCATGTCGTCGTGCGATTCCGTCCCTCGAACCGATGCCGACGGACTATACGGCGCGTATGCGAACGAGAAGTTAACCTCGGCCTACCGCGCTACTTCGCTGCCGCGCTTATATCTCCCCCGGCACGGCCAAGACGGACCGAGGGCGGGGTCCGTAACGCGGTCCTCTCCTCGATCCGGACCGGGCGCTGCTGGATTCATTCGGGGTGGTGTGCTACCCGGACTCATCGTCCAGTCATGAGAGAGAAGAATGAAGAACAATAACTTCAGCGGCGTCCGGGTGGTGGATTTCACGCAGGTTCTCTCGGGGCCCTACGCCTCGGCGCAACTCGCTCTCCTCGGAGCCGACGTCATCAAGATCGAGCAGCCGGGGACCGGAGATCAGTCGCGCCAGATGATGGCGTTCGACGGCATCTTCGCCGAGACCGGCATGACGCCGATGTTCCTGAGCGTGAACACGAACAAGCGGTCGATGACGCTCAACCTCAAGCACGAAGGCGCGCAGGAGGTGATCAGGCGGCTGGTCGAATCGGCCGATGTCGTGGTCGAGAACTTCAAGGCGGGAACGATGGCCCGGATGGGGCTCGGCTATGACGACCTGAAGAAGCACAACCCGCGGCTGATCTATTGTGCGGTCTCGGGCTACGGACAGACCGGCCCGCGAGCCGGCGCGGCGGCCTACGACCCGGCGATCCAGGCTTCGTCCGGCATGATGTCGCTGACGGGCTTCGAGGAGAACGGGCCGACGAAGACGGGCTTCTGGGTGACGGACATGGCCAGCGGCATCACCGCCGCTTTTGCCATCGCCAGCGCGCTCTTCCGGCGAGAGCAGACGGGCGAGGGGCAGTTCATCGACGTCTCCATGCTCGACGTCGCGATCTCCTTCATCGGTCCGATCGTCGCCAACTACGTCAATGCCGGCGTGATGCCGGGGCTGGTCGGCAATGGGTCCCAGGCAGGCAGCAAAGTCTCCACGATCTATCCCACGGGCGACGGCTTCATCCAGATCGCGGCCGCCACCCAGGGGCAGTTCCAGTCTCTCTGCCGCACGATCGGGCGGCCGGAGCTGATCGACGATCCGCGCTTTGTCGATCGGCGCGCCCGCCGCGACAATGCGGAGGAGATGCGGGAGGAGATCATCCTCGGGCTCGCGTCGCATGATGCGCCTCACTGGGAGTCGGTGCTCGCGGAGGCGGGTGTCCCGGCGGCAGCGGTGGCGACCGTGCCGCAGATGCTGGAGAATCCTCAGGTGCTGCACCGCAAGCTGATGATGCAGCTTCCTCCATCCGGAGGCCTGCAGAAGGAGGTGCAACTCGTCGGGGCCCCGTTCAAGATGGAACCAGCGGGCCCTGTCGGCGAGCGGCCGCCGCCGGCGCTCGGCGAGCACACGGACGAGGTTCTCTCGGAGCTCGGCTATTCGGGTCCGGAGATCGTGGAGCTGCGTGGCCGCGGAGTGATTTGATCCGGTGTAGGCGACGGGCAGTCGCCGCCGGGGCCGCTTCTGCGGGTCGGATCGGCGATGACCCTCGGGACGGGGCAGCCTGAAGCGCTTCGACGCGCTATTCTGTGCCGATGAACGACATCACCCACAGATCGAACCTGCCCTCGGTCGATCGGCTTCTCCGGGACCCAACCGTTTCGGCGATGATCGAGGAGCATGGGAGGCCCGCCGTCACCGACGCAGTGCGTGAAGTGCTAGCCTCGGCGCGCGGTAAGATGGCCGAGGGCGCGTTCGGAGAGGCCGATCTTGCGGCTCTGCCGCGGCTGATCGCGGAGCGACTGGAGCGGTCCGCCCGCCCGTCGCTCCGCCGCGTCTTCAACCTGACGGGGACCGTGCTGCACACGAACCTGGGGCGGGCGCCGCTGCCCCGGGAGGCCATCGAGGCGATGACGTCCGCCGCCGCGGCCTGCTCGGTGGAGTTCGATCTGGAGACGGGCAAGCGCGGCGACCGGGACGATCACGTCGCGCCGCTGATCTGTCGTCTCACCGGTGCCGAAGCCGCCACGGTCGTGAACAACAACGCGGCCGCGGTGCTGCTGCTGCTCGACACGCTGGCGGCCGGGCGCGAGGTGCCGGTGTCGCGAGGCGAGCTGATCGAGATCGGCGGTTCGTTCCGCATCCCGGACATCATGACCCGGGCGGGGTGCACGCTGCGGGAGGTCGGCACCACCAACCGCACTCATCTGCGCGACTTCGCCGGAGCGATCGGACCGGAAACGGCCCTGCTCATGAAAGTCCATGCGAGCAACTTCGCCATCGAAGGCTTCACCGCCGCAGTCTCCGACCGGGAGCTCGCGAACCTCGCGCGAGAGCACCGGATCCCGTACGTCGTCGACCTCGGAAGCGGCCAGCTCGTAGATCTCCGCCGGTTCGGCCTGCCGCACGAGCCGACCCCACAGGAAGCGATAGCCGCCGGGGCCGACCTCGTCACCTTCAGCGGCGACAAGCTACTCGGTGGTCCGCAGGCGGGCGTGATCGCTGGCCGAGCTGATCTGGTCGAGCGGATCAGAAAGAACCCGATGAAGCGCGCCATGCGCATCGACAAGGTCACCATCGCGGCGCTTGCCGCGGTGCTCCGCCTTTACCTCGATCCGGAGAGGCTCCCCGAGCGGCTGCCGACGCTTCGTCTCCTGACCCGGCCCAAAGCAGAAATCGTTGCCCAGGCGCGCCGGCTTCACGAGCGAGTCGCCAAATGCCTGAAGGGGCTGGCCTCGGTGGAAGTGATCGAATGCATGAGCCAGATCGGGAGCGGCTCGCTTCCTGTCGATCTCCTCCCCAGCGCCGCGCTAGCATTGCGGCCGGAGGGGGAGGCATCGGCCGAGCGGCTCGCCGGCATGCTGCGCGCACTTCCCGTCCCCGTCGTGGGCCGGATCAAGGAAGGTCGGCTTCTCCTCGATCTCAGGTGTATGGAGGACGAAGAGGAATTCCTAGAGCAACTGAGCGTCGTTCCCCTCGGTAAGGGTGCGGCATGATCGTCGCGACTGCCGGACACATCGATCACGGCAAGACCAGCCTCGTCCACGCGCTCACCGGTGTCGATGCCGACCGGCTGCCGGAGGAGAAGCGCCGAGGCATGACGATTGATCTCGGCTTTGCCTATCAGGCGATCGCCGAGGGAACGATGCTCGGGTTCGTCGACGTGCCCGGCCACGAGCGATTCGTGCGGAACATGCTGGCGGGGGTCAGCGGGATCGATCTGGCATTGCTGGTCGTAGCTGCCGACGATGGCCCGATGCCGCAGACAATCGAGCACCTCGCCATTCTCCATTTGCTCGGCGTCGGGCGCGGTGCGGTGGCCCTCACGAAAGTGGACCGGGTCACCGATCTTCGGCTCCGTGAGGCGGAGGCGGAGGTCAGGGCGGAGCTCGCCGGCACCCCGCTGGCTGAGAGCCGGGTATTTCCGGTTTCGAGCGTCACCGGCGCGGGCATCCCGGAACTGCGACGGTTTCTGCACCGTGCCGCGGCGGAGACGCCGCGGCGCTCCGTGCACGGCCTGTTCCGATTGTCGATCGACCGGAGCTTCTCACTGCCCGGAGCCGGTCTGGTCGTGACGGGCACCATCCTGTCGGGGCGCGTGCGCGTGGGCGACGAACTCGTCCTGTCGCCGCTCGGCGTTCCGGTTCGCGTCCGCGGCATCCATGCCGACAATGTCGAGACCCATGTCGGACAGGTGGGGCAACGCTGCGCCGTCAACATTGCCGGGCAGGGAGTGCACAGGAGCATCGTGCACCGGGGCGATGTGCTGCTCGATCCCTCGCTGCATCAGCCGACAACACGTCTCGATGCGTTGGTGCGGCTGCTCCCGGGAGAGGGCAAGGCGCTGCGCGAACGGACGCCGGTGCATCTCCACACCGGGGCGGCAGACGTGACCGGCCGCCTCGTGCCTCTCGAGAGCGCCACCCTCGCGCGGGGCGAGGCAGGGCTGGCGCAGATTGTGCTCGACCGGCAGATCAGCGCGCTTCAGGGCGACCGGTTCGTGCTCCGCGACCAGTCGGCGCGGGAGACGATCGGCGGCGGCACGGTTGTGGACCCGTTTCCGCCGGCGAGGGGCCGCAAAACCCCCGCCCGACTGCAAGCACTCTCCGCGCATACGGCAGTTGACCCCTCGGCTGCGCTTGAGCGGCTGCTGGCGGTGATGTCGGACGGAGTCGACCTGGCGCTCTTCTGTCGCGCGCGCAATCTCGGCCCGGCGGAGCAGGCGGGGGTGTGGCGGAAGGTGGCGCTGGTGCGGGCCGGCGAGGGTGCCCTGCCGCACGCGTTCTCGCCCGATGCGTGGCAGCGGCTTCGCGACGAGGTCGTGCGGGCAGTCTCCGAATGGCACAAGTCCAACCCGGACAGCCCCGGCATGGACGCGGAACGGCTCCGTCGAAAACTGTCGGTGCGGCTTTCTCCGGATGTCACTGCCTCGCTCGTGCAGTCGTTGATCGCCGACCGCTCCCTCGCGCGCAGCGGGCCGATATTGCACATGCCGGGACATGCCGCGAGCTTCGTCGGCCCGGACGCGCCGCTCTGGAGCGCGATCGCCGAGATGCTGCGCGAGGAGGGGCTGAGGCCGCCGCGAGTCCGTGAGATCGCAGAACGGCTCGGCGTCGACCACCGCAAGGTCGAAGCGATTTTGCGCCGTGCCGTCGGGATGGGCTTCGTCTTCCGGGTCGCAGACAACCGCTATTTCCCGCCCGACACGATCCGTGAACTGGCAAGGATCGCCGAGGCGCTCGCAGAGGAGAGCCCGGAGGGCGCGTTCACCGCGGCGGCCTACAAGGAACGGACCGGCATCGGTCGCAACGTCGCCATCCAGCTGCTGGAATTCTTCGATGCCCGCGGCCTCACCCGTCGGCAGGGGGATGTCCGCCGGATCGTTCGGCCCGGGGCGGAGGTGTTCGGCGCGGCTGCCGATCAGGTGAGCGGCGCTCCGATCTCGTAATCGTCGCTGCCTTCGAGCGAGTAGATCGTCTTTCGTCCGAAGCCGCGCACTTCGACCGTCTCGCGCTCGACACAGATGAAAAGGGTGCGGATCAGGGGAGCATGTCCTCGCAGAGCGTGATCTGCATCGGACCGGAGAAGGCCTCCAGCCGCGCCGCCAGATTCACACCCGGCCTGAAGATGTCGTAGACATATTTCTGCACGCCGACGATCGACCCGATCACCGGCCCCGAGTTGGTGCCGATGCGGCAGCGCCATTGTTTATCGAACATGGTTCGTGCCAGGGGTCAGTCCCCCCGACTGCCCCGCCGGCTTTCGGTGTCGGCGCCAGTCGTTCACGCCTCGAACGGTACCTCAGACCCCCGCGGGCGCACAGCAGGTTACCGCGCTGGATCCTGCGCTCGCTAGACTCGTAACAACTGTTACCTCTTCCCGACCTGCATGACACAGGGCGGCAACAGAGGTCGGCCAGAGTGCAAGCCACCGGACATTCCAAACGCGCGTTCCTGTGGAGGAGCGT
>JAJUGE010000028.1 GCA_029268305.1 Alphaproteobacteria bacterium | reverse complement strand
TCGAGGTGACGGAAGTCCACGCCGCCGACGCCGGCCGCCGCGCGCGGCTGCGGCTCACGCACCGGTTCGTTCGAGAGGACGAGGAGCCGATCGCCCTCGCCGACGGGCTGTTGCACGACGAGGGCGGGTTCAGGGTTCGTTGCGCGATCCTCGACCACCGTACACCGTGTCTCGGTTTCGCAGTGACGGAGGAGCGGCACATCAACGTCTGGAAGAACCGCCTCGAGGAGCGGGGGCTCGCCGTCGGCCCCTGGCTGCGCCGGCTCAAGCAGGCGGTCCGCGAGAATCGCCCAGAGGATACGCCGATCGAGGTGGCATGGCGCGCCGACGATCCGGACCGGCCGCGAACCCTGCCGCTAGGCCGGCTGAAGCAGGAGATCCTGACGCTCAGCCCCGGCCAGAAGATCGGCTACGTCACCGATGTCGCCGGCACCGTGGAGAACGTGCGCCGGATCGTCGACCTGGTGCGGGACGCCGACATCCTCTTCATCGAGGCGCCGTTCGCCCGCGCCGACATCGATCTCGCCGCCGCGCGGATGCACCTCACCACCGCCCAGGCGGGGCGGATCGCCCGCCTGGCCGCCGCCAGGCGCGTCGAGCCGTTTCATTTCTCGCCGCGCTATGCCGGCGAGGAGGACCGGCTCCGCGAGGAGGTGGAAGCGGCTTTCCGCGGCTGAGACGGGCCGCTTCGGACTGGATCGCGGCGCCGACTTGTCGGATCGTTGGCCGGACAGCTGCCGGCAGCACCACCGAAGGAGCGTTCATGCCGTTCGAAGATCGCATCGCCGAGCACCAGGCTCGCAAAAAGAAGGCACTGGCCATGGGCTCGCCCCGCAAGCTCGCCGAGTATGCCGAGCAGGGGCTGCTGAACGCGAGACAGCGCATCGACTATCTGCTCGACGACGCCAGTTTCCGCGAGGTCGGCGCCTTCGCCACCTCGGAGAGGCCGGAAGACCGGGATCGCACGCCCGGCGACGGCGTCGTCGCCGGTTATGGACGGATCGACGGGCGGCCGGTCGCGGTGCTCGCCTACGACTTCACTACCCTCGGCGCCTCGAGTTCTCCGGTGGCGAGCCTCAAGTTCCAGCACGTCCGCAAGGCGGCCTCGGAGCACGGGATGCCGTTCGTGATCCTGGCCGAGGCGGGCGGTGCGCGCATTCCGGACGTGATGGGCGCGGTCGGCCTCGGGCGCACCAAGAGCCACCAGGTCTATCAGCGGATGCGCCAGTCGCCCTGGGTGACGGCGATCATGGGGCCGAGCTACGGCTCGCCCACCTGGAAGGCGGGCATGTCCGACTTCGTGCTGATGCGCAAGGGCGCGGTCATGGCCGTGTCCAGCGGCAACGTCACCTCGGTCGCGATCTCGGAGGAGGTCGACCCGGAAGAGCTCGGCGGCTGGCGCATGCGCACCGAGATCACGGGTGAGGTGGACCGCGCCTTCGACACCGACCAGGAGATCCTCGACGACATTCGCCGCTTTCTCTCCTACTTGCCGTCGCACAGCCAGGAGCCGCCGCCGCGGGCCGCGGTGCCGCCCGGCTCCGGCGAGGGCATGGCCGGCCTGCTGGACGTTCTGCCCGAGGAGCGAAATCGCGTTTACGACGTGCGGTCCGTGATCGACCGCATCGTCGACAACGGCAGCTTTTTTCCGCTGAAGGAGCGATTTTCGAAGGTGATGGTGACGGGCCTCGCCCGCATCGACGGCAACACCGTCGGAATCATCGCGAGCAACCCGATCTTCAAGGGGGGCGCGCTGGATCCGCAGGCCTGCCGCAAGGCGACCAGCTTCCTCGTGATGTGCGATTCGTTCAACGTGCCGGTCGTGTTCCTGACCGACACGCCGGGATTCCTCGTCGGCGTCGAAGGCGAGCGGCTCGGGCTCGGCGGGCACATCATGAACTTCAATCATGCCATCGAGATGACGACCGTGCCGCGGCTCGCGGTGATCATGCGCAAGAGCTACGGTCAGGCCTTCATCAACATGGGCGGCAACGCCGACGAGATCGCCGCCTGGTACACGGCCGACATCAGCTTCATGGATCCGGCCGTTGCCGTGAACGTGGTCTACGGCGTGAAGGCGAAGGACGACCCGGAGAAGTTCAAGGAACTGCTGGACAAGGTCGGCCGCGAGACCGGCGCCTACGACCTCGCCTCGCGTTTCCTGGCGCAGGATGTGATCGACCCACGTGAAACCCGCGACTGGCTCGCCGGCATGCTCGAGGTGCACCGCCGCCGCCCCTCCGGCGGCGTCGGTCAGCACCTGATGCGGACGTGGCCCTACAGCTTCTGAGACGCCGCCCGCCGGAGGCGCTCGTCGGGCCGATTACCTACCGGTCGAGCCGGTGCCGGTACCGGAGTCGGTGGAGCCGCCCGTGGTCGATCCGTCGCGCGACTGGCCGCCGAGGATGCTGGGGGTCTCGGTCTTCGTGCCGTTGACGATGCCGCCACTGCCGGCACCGGTGCTGCCTGATCCCATGCTGCCCGAACCGGTGCCCGAGCCGGCCGTGCCTCCGTCTCCGGTTCCCATGGAGCCCGTGCCCGTCGTTCCGGGGCTGCCGCTATCGCCGGCCGTGGCACCCGAGCCCGTGCTCGCTCCGTTGCCGGAGGCGCTGGCCGTCCCACCGCTCGCACCACCTCCCGAACTGCCGTATCCGCCGCCTCCGCCGGAGCCGCCCGATTGAGCCAGGATCATTCCTCCGTCCGACATGGCCGTGTGGCCAGGCCCGCAGTCCGCGAACGCAACCGGCGTGGTTCCCAGGAGCAGTGAGATCGAGAGGGCCGACAGAGTCGAATGGCGCATGGCAGGTCTCCGAGGTGAGATTCCCGGCCCGCCTCGCCCGGCTCCGCCCTGCGGGGAATGCCGGGTGAAGGCTGCACGGGTGCTGCCATGCGAACCTGCGTCGCGTCGGCGGGTTCCGGCCGGCCCGGGCGATGCTTTGCGGTCTATTCCACCATTCGCGCGAAGCGGAGGGCGCGCTGGTTGGCGCGGGCGCGGTGGTTCGGCATGACCAGGATGCAGTCGTCGTAGGGCGTGACCACCTCGCGGCCTCCGTCGAGGGCGACGACGCTGCCCTTCTTCTCGAACTGCTCGAAGCCGACGAACGGCTCGACGAACCGGAAATCGTCGGTTCTCGCCGTAACGCCGTCGGTTACGTCCATCATGCGCTGCGGTGGCGGCGGATTGGCGGTTATGTGGGCGTCGGCGAACTCCGCCTCGATCACGCCGAGCGCCTTCAGGAAATAGAGGGTGGTGTCGAGGGCGGCCGTCTCGGCGTATTTGGCCCAGTGCTGCCCGCACTCGACCAGCAGCGCCGTCTTGGCGTTGGAGGTGTCGTGGAAGGGCGTGTACTCGATGATGCGCTTGCCGGGAGCGAACACCGGGCCGCAGACGACCGCGGCCGGGTAGCCGACCTGGCGCGAGAGCGTCCGCTCCTTCTCCAGCCCGTTGCAGATGATCAGCGGCTCGTGATTCGTGCCCATCGAGTGCACGTCGAGCAGGTAATCCACCTCCTCGTAGATCGGGCGCAGCTCGCGCGCGCGTTCGAGTTCGGTGCTGTGCTCGTCGCTGTCGAGCCGGTGCTCCTCCCAGAGGCGGTTGAAGTCCTCGTCGACGAAGCGCGAGCCGTTGGGATTTTTCGGGTCCCAGAGCGCGTGCGCGTCGACGTTGGCGAAGCACAGCGTGAGCTTGCCCTTCAGCGGGTGGACTTCGTGCTTCAAGAGGAAGTCGAGAGCGACGGCACCGCAGATCTCGTTGCCGTGCGTCAGCGCGTTGACCATGACGTGCGGCCCTGGGTGAACCGCCTCGAAGGTGTGCACGTAATCCACCCCCCGATTGCCGATCTTGTACGGCGTGATATCGGGGGCTTCGAACTCGATGGGGTACTTGTTGTCGCTCACGTCTGACCTCCGGGCGATCTCCGCTACCAGCCTATAGCAGAGCGCGTCCGGCGAAAACGACTGGTCGCGCACGCGAACTCACCGGGCGTTCAGGCGTTCTGCGATCGGGGAAGGCGTTGCTCTCCGGTGGTGGGAGTGGCGCCGATCTTTTAGTGTGCCGTCTCGACCGGAGACCCAGGAGATCGGAGCGATGCATGGCACCTGAAGCTGACGGGAGTCACCCGGCTCGCACCGGCGTTCCCGGTCTGGACGACGTCCTGGGCGGCGGCTTCGCACCGGGACACGCCTTTCTGCTCGAAGGTTCGCCCGGAACGGGCAAGACGACGATCGCCCTCCGCTTCCTGCTGGAGGGCTCGGAAGCCGGCGAGTCCTGCCTCTACATCACCCTTTCGGAAACCGATCCCGAATTGCGGGCCGGTGCGGCCTCGCATGGGTGGATCATCGGGGAAAACCTCCACGTCTTCGAGCTGGTGCCGCCGGAAAGCCTGCTGGATGCGGATCAACAGCAGAGCCTGCTCTACTCCTCCGACCTCGAGCTCGGCGAAACGACGAAGCTGATCTTCGAGGCGATCGAGCGCTACAAGCCCAGTCGCATCGTCCTGGACAGCCTCTCCGAGATCCGCCTGCTGGCGCAGAGCTCGCTGCGCTACAGGCGGCAGCTTCTCGCGCTCAAGCATTACTTCTCCAGGTACGGCGCGACGGTGCTGCTGCTCGACGACCTCACCTCGGAGGCCGCCGACAAGACCGCCCACAGCGTCGTGCACGGCGTCATCAAGCTCGAGGAACTCGCGCCGGACTATGGCGCCGAGCGACGACGGCTGAGGGTGTCCAAATATCGCGGGCACGCCTTCCGGGGCGGCTATCACGATTTCACCATCCGCACCGGCGGAGTTGCCGTCTTTCCGCGGCTGGTGGCATTGGAGCATCGAACCCGGTTCGCGCGCGAGCAGGTGACCAGCGGCATCGCCGAACTGGACGCGCTGCTCGGGGGCGGTATCGAGCGGGGCTCGAGCAGCCTGGTCATCGGGCCCGCCGGCACCGGCAAGAGCATCTTCGTGCTTCAGTTCGTCGCGGCGGCGGTGGGACGCGGCGAGAACGCGGCCATCTTCTCGTTCGACGAGGAGCTGGGCCTGCTCTTCGATCGGGCGTACGCGCTCGGGTTCGATCTCGAAGGCATGCGGGACTCGGGCTTGCTGCATATCGAGCAGGTGGATGCCGCGGAGCTCTCGCCGGGCGAGTTCGCTCACCGGGTGCGAAGCCGGGCCGACGAGGCGCAGGCCGGTACCGTCGTGATCGACAGCCTCAACGGCTACCAGGCGGCCATGCCGCAGGAGAAGGCGCTCATTCTCCACATCCACGAGTTGATCCAATACCTGAACCGGCAGGGCGCGGCGACATTCCTCACCGTCGCGCAGCATGGTCTGGTGGGCGAGATGCGCTCGCCGGTGGACGTGACCTACCTCGCCGACACCGTCATCCTGCTCCGCTATTTCGAAGCGGTGGGCAAGGTCCGGCGGGCGGTCTCGGTCATCAAGAAGCGGATGGGGCGACACGAGGACACGATCCGGGAGTTCAGCATCGGCGCGAGCGGTCTGGCTCTCGGCGAACCTCTGGACGAGTTCCAGGGTGTCCTCCGCGGCGTGCCCATCTTCATCGGCGGCGGCGGCCCCCTGATCCGGCCGACAGAAGGCGAGTGACGACGATTTCCGGCATGGTGGGTGGAAACGCGCTGATCTTCACGCCGCACGGGCGGGACGCAACGATTGCGGAACTTCTTCTGCGCCAAGCGGGCATCGCAGCCGGGATTTGCAGGAACATCGCCGACCTCGAGGAAGGGTTGGGAGAGGGGACCAGCTTCGCCGTCGTCACGGAAGAGGCGCTACGCTCGGCCGACCTGCGCGGAATCGCGGCGCGCCTGCGCGCTCAACCCGAATGGTCGGATATCGCCTTCATCGTCCTGACCCGACGCGGCGGCGGGAGCGAGCGCGACCCCGGCATGGCGAGGGTTTCGGATCTGCTCGGAAACGTCACCTTTCTCGAACGACCGTTCCATCCGCGGACCTTCATCAGCGTAGCACGGGCGGCTCTCAAGGGGCGCCAACGGCAGTACGAAGCGCGCGCGCGGATGGAAGAGCTGCGCGAAGGTGAGGAACGGCTCCGAACGGCGTTGCTCGCGGGACATCTCGGCTCGTGGGAGTTCGACGTGGCCACAGGTGTCTTGGCCGCGTCAGAGGCGTTCAAGAGCTTTTTCGGGCGCTCGGCCGATGAAGATCTCGACTATCGATCCGTTCTCACGGCGATTCATGTGGAGGATCGGCCCCGGTTCCTGAACGCGGTCCGGGAATGCATGGAGACGGAAGCAGATATCTCCGTCGAATACCGCGTGGTCTGGCCGGACGGGAGCATTCATTGGGCGGAGGCGCGCGCACGACTGGCGCACGGCAGGCGGCAGCGCGGCCGGGCCAGGCTCGTCGGCGTCGCATCCGACATTACCGAGCGCAAGCTGGTCGAGGAGCACCTGAGGAATCTGAACGAGACGCTCGAAGACCGGATCGCCGAACGGACATCCGAGCTGAAGCGGGCTCATGAGGCGGTGCTGGCGGAGATCGCCCATCGGGAGCGGGCGGAAGAACAGCTCCGACAGGCGCAGAAGATGGAGATGATCGGCCAGCTCACCGGCGGCGTCGCCCACGACTTCAACAATCTTCTGATGGCGATTCTCGGCAACCTCGATCTGTTGCGGAAGCAGGTGACGGCGGACGAGAGGACGGAGCGCCTGATCACGAGCGCACAACAGGGCGCACAGCGGGGTGCGGCGCTCACGCAACGGCTGCTGGCGTTCGCGCGACGGCAGGATCTCGCGGTCCGGCCGGGAAGTCTGATCGACCTGGTGAACGGCATGGCCGATCTGCTGCGGCGCTCCGTCGAGGCGCAGGTCGAACTCAGGATCGACCTTCCGGAAACGCTGCCCGCGGCGCTCGTGGACATGAACCAGCTGGAGTTGGCGCTGCTCAATCTCGTGGTCAATTCCCGCGACGCGATGCCGAACGGCGGAATCCTCTCGATCACTGCCGATCAGGCCGAAGTGACCGAAGCGACACCCGAGGACGACCTTCCCGCAGGCGCCTACGTGCGCCTGATCGTCAGCGATACCGGCCACGGCATGGATGCCGAGACCCTGGAGAAGGCGACCGAGCCCTTCTTTTCCACCAAGGAGCTCGGCAAGGGCACCGGCCTCGGCCTCTCCATGATCCACGGGCTGGCTCGGCAATTGAACGGTGCGCTCAGGCTGTCCAGCCGCATTGGTTGCGGCACGCGGGCCGAGCTCTGGCTGCCCGTGAGTAGCGGCGTCGCGGAGCCTCGCGTGGTGGAGACCGAGATGCCCGCGGACCAGGAGCCGTCCCCGAAGATCTCGGTGCTGGTCGTGGACGACGACGCGCTCATCGCCATGAGCACCGTGGCGATGCTCGAGGATCTCGGTCACCATGTCATCGAGGCGAATTCCGGTACGCATGCGCTCCAGATCCTGCGGGACGGAGCGGCGGTCGACCTGCTGATCACCGACTACGCGATGCCGGGAATGACCGGCGGACAGCTGGCGGAGGCCGCCCGCGAGCTTCGGCCCGATCTCCCGATCCTGCTGGCGACCGGATATGCGGAGCTGCCGTCGGCATCGGCCGGGATCGACTTGCCCAGGTTGGCAAAGCCGTATCATCAGGACCGGCTGGCGGCGGAAATCCGACGGGTGCTGCGATCCAGGCCGGCCTGACCGCCCGCGGATGTGGAGGAGGCCGGCGACTTGCGGTCGGCGTCGATGCGCTCTAACAGAACGGTATGAGCATCTGGGGAAAGGTTGTGGGCGGAGCGGCCGGGTTCGCGATCGGCGGCCCGCTCGGCGCGTTGCTGGGCGCGGTCGCCGGCCATGCGGTCGACCAGTTCCGCGACCAGCAGGCGCAGTCGTCCGCCGGCGAGGCGGCGCAGCCCGCCGCGGACGCGACCCGGCAGATCGGGTTCACCATCGGTGTGATCGTGCTGTCGGCGAAAATGGCGAAGGCGGACGGGCGCGTGACCCGCGACGAGATCCGCGCGTTTCGCGAGGTGTTCCACATTCCCACCGACGAGGAAAAGAACGTCGCACGGCTGTTCGACCGGGCGAAGCGCGACGCCCGCGGGTTCGAGCCTTACGCCCATCAGATCGCGCGCATGCTCCAGGACACGCCGAGCGTTCTGGAGGAGTTGCTCGACTGCCTGTTCCATATCGCCAAGGCGGACGGCAACCTGCATGCGGCCGAACTCCGATATTTGCAGCAGGTCGCGGAGATCTTCGGCTTCGACGAGCAGGAGTTCTCCCGGATCCGCGCCGGGCACATCGGACCGGATGCGAGCGACCCCTATACCGTTCTCGGGATCGATCGAGGTGCGAGCGACGGAGATATCCGCCGCCGCTACCGCGAACTGATTCGGGAGCACCACCCCGATCGCCTGATGGCGCAAGGCCTGCCGAAGGAGTTCGAGGAAGTCGCGAACCAGAAGATGGCCGGGATCAACGCCGCTTACGACGAGATCAAGCGGCAGCGGGGGCTCTGATGGCAACCGAAGCGCCCTTGCTGGCGCTGCGCGATGCCGGCATCGGCTTCGGCGGGGCTCCACTGTTCGAGGGCATCTCTCTCGGCATCAACCGCCGCGATCGCATCTGCCTGGTTGGCCGGAACGGCTCGGGGAAGTCGACGCTGCTGAAGCTGCTGTCGGGCGAGCTCGAGCCCGACAGCGGCGAGCGCTTCGTTCAGCCTGGCACACGGGTCGGCCGCCTTGCACAGCAGCCGCGCTTCGACCCGCAGCAGTCGGTAGTCGATTACGTCACCGGAGCGGACGACCACGGCCCGGAGCCACACGAGGTGGCGGCGGTTCTGGACCGGCTTTCGCTCGAGCCGGAACGGCGCATGGGGTCGCTCTCGGGCGGCGAGGCGCGCCGTGCCGACCTCGCACGCCTGCTCGCCACACGTCCGGACGTGCTGCTGCTCGACGAACCGACCAACCACCTAGATCTGCCGACGATCGAGTGGCTGGAGGAGATGCTGCGAACGTGGCCCGGCGCCATGCTGGTGATCAGCCACGACCGACGGTTTCTCGCCAATCTCACGACGCGCGTGCTCTGGCTCGATCGCGGCCGGTTGCGCACGAGCGATCGCGGCTTCGCACATTTCGACGAATGGGCCGAGAGCGTGCTGGCCGAGGAGGAGAGCGCGGCGCAGCGGCTGAAGACGATGATCGCCGCAGAGGAGCGCTGGCGCGAGCGCGGCGTCACCGCGCGTCGCCGGCGGAACCAGGGCCGGCTGCAGCGCCTCGGACAGTTGCGGGCGGAGCGGGCCGCGCTGCTCGACCGGAAGGGCCAGGTGGAGATGACCGCGGCGTCCGGCACGGTGCGCAGCCGCGTCACGATCGAAGCGGACGGCATCGCGAAGAGCTTCGGCGGTCCCGATGGCGAGCGGCCGGTGGTCCGCGAATTCAGCTCGCGCATCCTCCGTGGCGACAAGGTCGGCATCATCGGCCCGAACGGGGCGGGCAAGACCACCCTGCTGCGCATGCTGACGGGGGAGCTGGAGCCGGACCGGGGAGAGGTGCGGCGGGCGCCGAACCTCGTCGTCGCCTATTTCGACCAGCACCGGCAGTCGCTCTCCGACGACGACACGCTGTGGCAGGCGCTCTGCCCCGATGGAGGCGATACGGTCTGGGTGCAGGGCCGCCCCATGCATGTCGTCGGGTATCTGAAGGAGTTCCTGTTCGAGCCGGAGCAGGCGCGCAGCCTCGTCTCGAGCCTCTCGGGCGGCGAGCGGAACCGGCTGCTGCTCGCGAAGATCCTGGCGCAGCCGAGCGATCTCCTCGTGCTCGACGAGCCGACCAACGACCTCGACATCGAGACGCTCGACCTGCTCGAGGAGGTGCTCGCCGATTATGCCGGCACGCTGCTCCTCGTCAGCCATGACCGCGACTTCCTCGACCGCGTCGTCACCAGCGTGATCGCCTTCGAGGGGAACGGCGTCGTGCGGGAGTATCCGGGCGGGTACAGCGACTACCTCCGGCAGCGCCGGCCGGCGGAGGCGACTGCGACCCCGCGGCCGAGACGGGCGGCGTCGGCGCCCGGGACCTCCCGTGCCCAGTCGGCGCGGCTCGGCTACAAGGAGCAGCGGGAGCTGGATCTCCTGCCGAAGCGGATGGAGGAGTTGACGAAACGGATCCGGGAGCTGGAGGCCGCGCTCGCCGACAGCGGGCTCTATGCGCGCGACCCGGAGCGCTTCGTCACGCTGACCGAGCGGCTGGAAGCGGAGCAGGCGGCGCTCGCAGAGGCCGAGGAGCGCTGGCTAGAGCTGGAGGAAAAGCGCGAGCGTCTCGCCGGCGGCGCCCGATGACGAAGGCGGCGGACCCGGTCGATCTTTCTTCGCCCAACCACGGACCGCGGCCGCCGGGGACGGCCGTGGACATGCTGCTGCTTCACTATACCGGGATGCGCTCGGCCGAGGCGGCGCTCGAGCGGCTCCGCGACCCGGTGGCCCAGGTCAGCGCGCATTACCTGATCGACGAGGCGGGGCGGATCTTCCGCCTCGTCGACGAAGAGCGCCGGGCCTGGCATGCCGGCGTCTCTTGCTGGGCGGGCCGCCCGAACGTGAACGACGTCTCGATCGGCATCGAGCTGGTCAACCCCGGGCACGAGTTCGGCTATCGGCCGTTTCCCGCCGCGCAGATGGAGGCGCTCCTGAATCTGGCGCGCGGCATCTGCGCCCGTCACCCGATCCCGCCGCAGCGGGTGCTCGGCCACTCCGACGTGGCGCCGGCGCGCAAGCAGGATCCGGGCGAACTGTTCGACTGGGCATGGCTTGCCCGACATGGCGTCGGGATCTGGCCGGAGCCGGGCGGCGCGCCGGCGTCCGTCGGCCCGAGCGTTGGCGCGGCGCAGGAGCTTCTCGCCGCCATCGGCTACGACGTGCCACGTCACGGCCGTATGGACGAGGCGACGCAGGCGGTGATCACCGCGTTTCAACGGCACTTCCTGCCGACGCGGGTCACCGGCGGGCTCGACGGCTCGACGCTGGCACGCATCGAAGGTGTCGCTGCGGCATTCGCGCGTTGAATTCGCACCCCTGGGTCGCTAGCTCTTGAAGTGCCAGACGGTCGGATGGCCGCCTTCCGGCTTCGGCCGGGGGGAGGAAAGTCCGGGCTCCACGGAGAAGCGGTGCCGGGTAACGCCCGGCGGGGGCGACCCCAGGGAAAGTGCCACAGAAAGCAAACCGCCTGCGCGCTCCAAAGGCCCGCAGGCAAGGGTGAAAGGGTGCGGTAAGAGCGCACCGCGCCCCCGGCGACGGGGGCGGCACGGTAAACCCCACCGGGAGCAAGACCGAATAGGGGCGACGCGCCGTTCTCGGACGGCAGGCGGCTCTCCGCGCCGTCGCCCGGGTTGGTCGCGCGAGGCGTCCGGTAACGGGCGTCCCAGATGAATGGCCATCCTCTCCGGCGATGCGCAGGCGTCGCCGCGGGAGACAGAACCCGGCTTACAGACCGTCTGGCGAATTCTATTCCGTTGCTTGGCGATTTTTTCGAGATTCTTCTGCTCGACAGGGCATCTTCTTCAAAGATGGCAGCCTGCAATCGGGGCAGAGGGTTGCTTCTATGGGGCGCCTGGCGTATCACGCGTCGAACATTTCGAGAACAAAGTTTCGAAGATACTTGCAAGGACTCCTCCTCCTGCCCCCAAAGGTGGTGAGATTGATCTCGGCGACACCCCTAATGGTCTCGGAGGGGGCTTGTTCATAACTTCCTAAGCCGTTCCATTACTTTTCACTTCCATTGTTGCCCAAGTTTGCCCATCATGGCCCATATCCGCCCATGGCCGTGATCTTGCGTGTGTTCTGTCGCCGGATCCGCCGGGCGGACGGTGGGCACGATGTCAGGCGGGACCGCGGGTGTTCCTCGGCAAGTTCGAATGCAACGTCGACAAGAAGCTGCGGGTATCGGTCCCGCCGCAGTTTCGCGCGTTGCTCGCCAAGGAGGAGTACAGCGGGTTCGTGGCATACGAGGCGCTTCGGCCGGACGTGGAGGCGATCGAGGCGTGCGGGATGAGCTACATGCGGCGCCTGAACGATCTGGTCGCCGAGCTCGACGAGTTTTCGGAGGAGCGGGAGCTGGCGGAGACGATCTTCTCCTCGGCCAACACCTTGCCCATGGACGGTGCGGGCCGGGTCACGTTGCCGTCGGACCTTCTGGAGTTCGCCGGCATTACGGACAAGGTCACATTCGTCGGTGTCGGTGAGACGTTCCAGCTGTGGGAGCCGGAGCGGTTCCGCGCTTACGAGCAGGCGAAGCGGCAGCGCGTCCGCACCCGGCGGATCTCGTTGAGGCCGCGCCTCGGCGCGGCGCAAGCGGCGGACGGGCACTGAGCGCGCGGGAGAATGCCATGGCTTCCGCGGGGCACGTCCCCGTGATGCTGCGGGAGGTGATCGAGGTCCTGCGCCCGTCGCGTGGCGCTATCCTGGTGGACGGCACTTTCGGCGCCGGCGGCTACAGCGTCGGCCTGCTCGAAGCGGCGTGCTGCCGGGTGTGGGGGATCGACCGCGATCCTGATGCCCTCGCCGAGGCGCAGGGCATCGCGCGCCGGTACGACGGTCGCCTCAACCTGCGGGCCGGCCGCTTCGGCGATATGGATTCGATTCTCGCGGCAGACGGCATCGAGAAGGCCGACGGCGTCACGCTCGACCTCGGCGTGTCGTCGATGCAGCTCGACCGCGCGGACCGCGGCTTCTCCTTCCAGGCGGATGGTCCCCTGGACATGCGGATGGAGCGCTCCGGCCCGAGCGCGGCAGATCTGGTCAACGGACTGGAAGAAGGCGAGCTCGCCGACCTGCTCTGGCGCTATGGCGAGGAGCGCCGATCACGCCGCATCGCGCGGGCGATCGTCGCGGCAAGGCGAGAGGCGCCGATCGAGACCACCGGCGCGCTCGCGGCGATCATCCGCCGCGCGGTCGGCCCCTCGGGGCGCGGCGACCGGATCGATCCGGCGACGCGGAGCTTCCAGGCGCTTCGCATCGTCGTGAACGACGAGCTCGGCGAGCTGCGCCGTGGCCTCGCCGCGGCCGAGCGCTTGCTGGCGCCGGGCGGACGGCTCGCCGTCGTCGCTTTCCATTCGCTCGAAGACCGTATCCTCAAGGAATTCCTCCGCGAGCGCAGCGGCAACCTGCCGCGCGCGTCTCGGCACCTGCCCGAGCCGGCCGCCGCAGAGGGCGGATCCGCGCGACTGCCGACCTTTTCTCTCGTCGGACGACAGCCGCAGCGTCCGTCCGAAGAGGAGGCGGAGCGGAACCCGCGTGCGCGATCGGCCCGGCTGCGTGCGGCCGAGCGCACGTCGGCGCCCGCCTGGGTCGAGGGGAGGGGCGCATGATCCAACGATCGACGCTTCTGTGCCTTTTGCTCGCCATGCTCTCTGGCTATGCGCTGTTCCACATGACCGACCGCGCGCAGCGCCTCGAGGAGGAACTGGCGCGGCTGGGCCGGGAAATTGCCGAGGATCGGGAGGCTATTCACGTGCTGCGGGCCGAGTGGGCTTATCTCAACCAGCCGGCGAAGCTTCGCGAGCGGGTCGAGCACCACCAGGAGCAGCTCGGTCTGGTGCCTCTCCGGCCGGAGCAGATCGTGCGTTACGAGGATCTGCCGGCACGCCCCGTGTTCGCGGACGGTGTGCCCGGGGCTACTGTCAGCTTCGTGACGCAGGCCGACGGAGGCGGGCGATGATCGAGATCGCACGCAACCGGCGCCGCCCGCTGCCGGCCGTGTTGCCGCCGATCTCGGCCGGACGCGTCGAGATCGAGGGCCGGGCCAAGCAGATCATCGAGACCGGCCGCAACCGCCTGGTCTTCGGCGGCGTGATGTTCGCGCTCGCATTTCTGACGATCTGCCTGCGGCTGGTCGATCTCTCGGTCTTCGAGGCGGCCCCGCACGCGCGACAGCTGGCGCGGCCTCTGGCGACGGAGAGAGCGGCCGAGCGGGCGGACATCGTCGACCGTAACGGCGTCGTGCTCGCGACCAATCTCGGCGTGCAGTCGCTCTATGCCAATCCGCGCGAGGTACTCGACGTCGACTCGGCGGCGAAGCGGCTGGTCGCGGTGCTCCCGGAGCTGAACGAGAACGAGGTCAAGGCGCGCCTCAAGCTGGACAAGGCCTTCGTCTGGCTGCGCCGCAAACTGACGCCGCGGCAGCAGGCGGCGGTGATCCGCCAAGGCATACCTGGCCTCTATTTCCGGCGCGAGGAGACGCGCGTCTATCCGCACGGGCGCCTCGCCGCCCACGTGGTCGGCCTCGCCGGCGACGACAATGTGGGATTGACGGGCATCGAGCGGTCTTTCGACGAGGTGCTTCGCGAAAGCGACGAGCCGCTCCGGCTCTCGCTCGACGTCCGCGTCCAGCAGGTCGTCCATGAGAGCCTGTCGCGGGCGGCGAAGACCTTCCGGGCCACCGGCGGTGCCGCCATGGTGATGGCGGTCGATTCCGGCGAGATCGTGGCGATGGTCTCCCTACCGGATTTCGACCCCAACGTCTTCGAGAACGTGGACCCGGAAGCCCAGTTCAATCGCGGCACGCTCGGCGTCTATGAGATGGGCTCGACCTTCAAGCTGTTCACGGCGGCGATGGCGCTCGAATCGGGCAAGGCGACGCTCCGCAGCAGTTACGACGCGAGGCGGCCGATCAAGGTGGCGCGGTTCCTCATCAGCGACTATCACGCCAAGAACCGCGTGCTCACGGTGCCGGAGATCCTCGTCTATTCGTCGAACATCGGCGCGGTGCGGATGGCGCTCGACGTCGGTACCGAAGGCCAGCGGGCCTTTCTCGAGCAACTCGGCATGCTGCAGCGCTCGTCGCTCGAGCTGCCCGAAATCGGCGATCCGCTGATCCCGACGCCGTGGCGCGAGATCAGCACGATGACGATCGCCTTCGGCCACGGGCTCTCGGTCAGTCCGGTGCAGCTGGTGAGCGGCATCAGCGCGCTGGTCAACGGCGGGATCTTCTATCCCGCCACCCTGCTGAAGCGGCCTTCGGGCACGGTGCCCGGCCGCCGCGTGCTCTCGCCGACGGTCTCGGACCAGATGCGCTGGCTGATGCGCCAGGTGGTGGTGCACGGCACCGGCCGCAAGGCGAACTCCGAGATGTATCCCGTGGGCGGGAAGAGCGGCACGGCGGAGAAGGCGGGTCGCGGCGGCTATCGCAAGAAGTCGCTGCTGTCGTCCTTCGTCGGCGCGTTCCCGATCGACGATCCGCAATACGTCGTGCTGGTGATGCTCGACGATCCGCAACCGACAAAGGAGACCTATGGCTACGCTACCGGCGGATGGGTCGCGGCCCCCACCGTCAAGGAGATCGTCGAGCGGAGCGGGCCGCTGCTCGGTCTGCCGCCGGTGCATGTGATCGACCAGGATCGTGACGGGCGCATCGTCGAAGCGTCCGCGCAGTTCGGCACCTTCGTGAAGCGCTGAGCATATGCAGGAAGCCCACGCACTCGACAGACCGGCCGGCGACGGCGCCGCGGCCGGGATCGTCGGCATCACCGCCGATTCGCGAGAGGTGCGCCCCGGCTATCTGTTCGCCGCCCTGCCCGGATCGGCCACCGACGGCGCCCGTTTCGTTCCGGATGCGCTGGCGCGGGGCGCGGTGGCGGTGCTGGCCAAGCCCGATGCCGACCTGCCGGTGCTGCCGCCGGGCGTGCGTCTGATCGAGGACGACAATCCGCGCCGGCGCTTCGCCATGATGGTCGCCGAGTTCTATTCCGCGCAGCCGTCGCGTGCGGTCGTGGTCACGGGCACCAACGGCAAGACCTCCGTCGCCGACTTCACCCGCCAGATCTGGACGCTGCTGGGACGACGCGCCGGCAGCCTCGGCACCCTCGGCGTCCTCGCGCCGGAGGTTCGGCATTCCGGCAGCCTGACGACGCCGGACCCGGTGAGCCTGCATCGCACACTGGCCCGTCTCGCCGCCAGCGGGATCGACCGGCTCGCCCTCGAGGCCTCGAGCCACGGTCTCGCGCAGCACCGGCTCGACGGTATCCGGCTGACAGCGGCGGCCTTCACGTCGTTCTCCCGCGATCATCTCGACTATCATCCCGACGAGCAGAGCTATCTCGCGGCCAAGCTCCGGCTGTTCTCCGAGCTGCTGCCGGCCGGTTATCCCGCCGTCGTCTGCGCCGACGATGCCGCAGCCTCGGCCGTCGCCGAGGTCTGCCGCCGCCGCAAGCACGACCTCGCCCTCTACGGGCGCGGCGGCGACCGGATCAGGATCGAGGACATCGAATCCGGGACGGCCGACCAGGTTCTGACGCTGCGATTCTTCGGCAGCCGGTCGCGCGTCCGCCTGCCGTTCCTCGGCCAGTTCCAGGCGCTGAACGTCCTCTGCGCCGCCGGTCTCGCGGTCGGCGCTGGCGAGGCTCCCGACGATGTGCTCGGCGTGCTCGACCAGCTCGTCGGCGTCCCCGGGCGAATGCAGGAGGTGGCGAGAACCGCGAGCGGCGCGCCGATCTACGTCGATTACGCGCACAAGCCGGAAGCGCTCGAGAACGCCCTGAGCAGCCTGCGTCCCCATTGCCGGGGGAGTCTCTGGGTCGTGTTCGGATGCGGCGGCGACCGAGATCGCGGCAAGCGGCCGATGATGGGTGAGATCGCGGCCCGGCTGGCCGACAAGGTCATCGTCACCGACGACAACCCGCGCAGCGAGCGGCCGGAGGACATTCGGGCGGAGATCATGGCGGGCTGCCCCCGTGCCGACGAGATCGGCGACCGGCGAGAGGCGATCGCGGCGGCGGTCGCAGGGCTCGGCGCCGACGACGTGCTGCTCATCGCCGGAAAGGGCCACGAGCAGGGGCAGATCGTCGGCGGTCGCGTGCTGCCGTTCGACGACGCCGTCGTCGCACGCAAGGTGGTGGCCGATCTCGGCGATCTTTCCGGCGGGCAGGGCGGTGGCGCATGATGCCGGTGCTCTGGACCTCCGAAGACGCCGCTGCCGCCACCGGTGGCCGCAGTTCGCGCCCGTGGCAGGCGGGCGGCGTCTCGATCGACAGTCGCACGGTGGCCGAGCACGACCTGTTCGTCGCGCTCAGAGGGCCGCGCTTCGACGGGCACGACTATGTTGCGGACGCCCTGCGCAGGGGTGCGGCGGCGGCGCTGGTGGATTCGACTCCGTCCGGACTGGATGCGGATGCGCCGCTTCTCGTGGTCGACGAGACGCAGCGCGGCCTCGAAGCGCTGGCGGCGGCGGCCCGGAACAGGTCGCCGGCTCGCATCGCGGCGGTGACCGGCAGCGTCGGCAAGACGGGCGTCAAGGAGGCGCTCCGTCTAGTGCTCGGCCGCCAGGCGGAGACGGCGGCCAGCGCCGGCAACCTGAACAATCAGTGGGGCGCGCCGCTCAGCCTCACCCGGCTGCCGCGGACTGCCCGCTACGGGATTTTCGAGTTGGGAATGAACCACGCCGGCGAGATCGAGCCGCTCTCGCGCCTCGTCCGGCCGCACGTCGCGGTGGTGACGACGATCGCGCCCGCGCACACCGAGTTCTTCGAGACGATCGAGGCCGTCGCCGACGCGAAGGCGGAGATCTTCGCCGGTCTCGAGCCTGACGGAATTGCCGTGCTGAACCGCGACAATCGCTGGTTCGACCGCCTGGCCGCCGCCGCGCAGGCGGCGGGTGCGGGCCGGATCGTCTCGTTCGGTGCCGAGGCGGGGGCGACGGTCCGGCTGACCGACTTCGAGAGCGGCGAGGACGGCAGCGTCGTCTCCGTCGATTGCGACGGCCGGCCGTTGACGTTCCGTGTCGGCGCTCCGGGCCGGCACTGGGTTGCCAACAGCCTGGCGGTCCTGGCGACGGTGTCGGCGCTCGGGGCATCGGTCGAGGATGCGGCCGCAGCGCTCGTCGACGTGCGCCCGCCCCAGGGGCGCGGCCGGCGCTCGATACTGCGCGTGCCCGGCGGCGATCGCGGCGAGACCTTCACGCTGATCGACGAAAGCTACAATGCGAGCCCCGAGGCGGTCCGCGCAGCGTTCGAGGTTCTGGCGCTCGCGTCGCCGAGCGGCCATGGCCGGCGCATAGCGGTGCTCGGCGACATGCTCGAACTCGGGACCGAAGGACGCTCTCTGCACGAGAGCCTCGCGGGCGATCTCGTGCGGCACCCGATCGATCTCGTCTATGCGGCCGGCCCGCTGATGGCCGAGCTCTACCGCGCGCTTCCGCCGAAGATGCGAGGCGGACATGCCGCCGATTCCGCCGCTTTGGCGCCGCTGATCGCCGCCATCGTGCGGCCGGGCGACGTCGTTCTCGTCAAGGGCTCGCTCGGCATGGGTATGGCCAGGATCGTCTCGGCGCTCGCCGCCGACGACGAGGAAACCGGACGGGGGGGCTGAGGCGTCATGCTGTACAACCTCCTCGCCCCGCTGTCGGAAGATTTCGTCGCCTTCAACCTGTTCCGGTACCTGACGTTCCGGTCGGGTGGCGCGATGATGACGGCGCTCTTCATCAGCTTCGTCCTCGGCCCGTCCGTGATCGAGTGGCTGCGGGCTCGCCAGGGCGATGGGCAGCCGATCCGGGAGGACGGGCCGAAGGATCACCTGATCCGCAAGAGCGGCACGCCGACCATGGGCGGGACGCTCATCCTGCTCGCGCTCATCCTGAGCACCCTGCTCTGGGCCGATCTCTCGAACCAGTACGTCTGGACCGTGATCCTGGTGACGGCGGGCTTCGGTCTCGTCGGCTTCGCCGACGATTATCTGAAGCTGACGCGGCGGAACAGCAAAGGGCTCCCCGGCAAGCGCAAGCTGCTGGCGCAGTTCCTGATCAGCGCGCTCGCCGCGATCATCATCATGAACGCGACCCGCGAGCCGCTGGCGACGAGCCTGGCCGTGCCGTTCTTCAAGGATGTCCTGATCGATCTCGGCTGGTTCTTCCTGCCGATGGCGATCTTCGTCATGACCGGCGCCTCGAACGCGGTGAACCTCACCGACGGCCTCGACGGCCTCGCCATCGTCCCGGTGATGATCGCCGCCGGCTGCTTCGCGCTGATCGCCTATCTCGCCGGCAACGTGATCTTCGCCAACTATCTGCAGATCCACTACGTCGCCGGGACGGGCGAGCTCGCTGTCTTCTGCGGCGCGCTGGTAGGGGCGAGTCTCGGTTTTCTCTGGTTCAACGCGCCGCCGGCCATGGTCTTCATGGGCGACACGGGATCGCTCTCCTGCGGCGGGGCGCTCGGCGCGATCAGCGTCATAACCAAGCACGAGCTGGTGCTCGCGATCATCGGCGGCCTCTTCGTGCTCGAGACCGTCTCGGACAACGTCCAGGTGGTGTCGTTCAAGCTGACGGGGCGCCGCGTCTTCCGCATGGCGCCGTTGCATCATCATTTCGAGCAGAAGGGCTGGGAGGAGCCGACCATCGTCATCCGCTTCTGGATCATCGCCTCCGTTCTCGCCGTCGCCGGCCTGGCGACGCTGAAGTTGAGGTGAGCATGATCCCGCTGCCGGAATTCGAGAGCGAGCGCGTCGCGGTGATGGGACTGGGGAAGTCCGGCATGGCCGCGGCCGTGGCCTTGCGGTCGTCGGGCGCCCGGGTCCTCGCCTGGGACGACGATGCGGCGCGGCGGGATGCAGCCGTGGCCGAGGGGCTGGAGGTGTCGGACCTGCGGCAATGCGATTTCGCCGCGGTTCGCTCGCTGGTCTGGAGCCCGGGAATTCCGCACGGCTTTCCGCGGCCGAACCCGGTCGCGACGGCCGCGGAGCGCGCCGGATGCGAGATCGTCTGCGACGTCGACCTGCTCTGGCGCGCGCGCCGGGAGGCCCGCTTCGTCGGCATCACCGGTACGAACGGCAAGTCGACGACGACGGCGCTCCTCGGCCACATCCTGTCGGAGGCGGGGATCGACACCGAGATCGGCGGGAATCTCGGGCCGCCGGCGCTGGGGCTTCGACCCCTCGGCCGCGACGGCGTCTACGTGCTCGAGATGTCCTCCTACCAGCTCGAGCTCGTGCCGAACGTCCGTTTCGACGTGGCCGTACTGCTGAACGTCACGCCGGACCACCTCGACCGCCACGGCGGCATGCATCGCTACGTCGCCGCAAAGCGCCGTGCCTTCGATCGCCAGCGCCCGTCCGATGTCGCCATCATCGCCGTCGACGACGACTATACGCGCAGCATCCGCGACAGCCTCGAGGCGGGGGCGGACCGGAAGGTGATCGCGGTGTCCGTGGGATCGGACGATGCCGCCGTCGTCGCGCGCGACGAGTGGCTGACGGACGAGGGGTGCCGGATTCTCGATCTCTCGGGCGTGCCGACACTGCCCGGCCGGCACAATCGCCAGAACGCGGCGGCCGCCTACGCCGCCGCGCGCGCCCTCGGCGTGCCGGAGGAACGCGCGGCGGCGGCGATCCCGACATATCCCGGCCTGCCGCACCGGCAGGAACGGGTGGCGACGATCGGTGGCGCGGTCTACGTCAACGATTCCAAGGCCACCAATGCGGAATCGGCCGCCTGCGCGCTCTCTTCCTACACGCGCATCTACTGGATAGCGGGTGGACTGGCGAAGGAAGGCGGCATCGAGCCGCTGGTGCCGCTGTTCGACCGGATCGTGCACGCCTTCCTGATCGGCCGTGCCGCACCGGAGTTCGCGAGAACGCTGGAGGGGCGGGTCCCCTACACGCTCTGCGGCGACCTCGCCGACGCTGTCGAGGCCGCGCACGCGATGGTCGCGCACGATCGCCCCGACGACGGCGTGGTCCTGCTCTCGCCGGCCTGCGCGTCCTTCGACCAGTGGCCGAGCTTCGAGGCGCGCGGCGACGCGTTCCGCACCCAGGTCCGCGCGCTCGCGGCACAGGACGGCGGGAGGGTGCTGCAATGATCGCCGTCGCCCGCACCGACACGAGCGTGCTCGGCCGATGGTGGTGGACGGTCGACCGCTGGATGATCGCCGCTCTCGCCGCCCTGATGGCGATCGGCGCTGTCCTGGTGGTGACCGCCAGCCCGCCTGTTGCCGAGCGGATCGGCGCGGATCCCGGCTATTTCGTGCAGCGGCATCTCATGCTGCTCCCGTTCGCCGCCGCGCTGCTGATCGCAGTTTCGCTCCTGTCGCCGCGGGGCGTGCTCACCCTGTCGACGGCACTCTTCACAGTGGGGCTCCTGCTGCTCGTCGTGACGCTCGTCGCCGGCGTCGAGGTGAAGGGCGCGCGGCGCTGGCTCTCGATCGCCGGGTTTTCGCTGCAGCCGTCCGAGTTGATCAAGCCCACCTTCGCCGTGCTGGCCGGGTGGCTGTTCGCCGAGCAGAAGCGCGGAAAGCTTCCCGGCAGCCTGATATCGCTGGTCCTGTTCCTGTTCACGGTCGGGCTGATCGTGATGCAGCCCGACCTCGGCATGACGGTGATCGTCGCCGCCGTCTGGCTGGCGCAGTTCTTCGTGGCGGGAGTGTCGATGTGGCTCGTGCTGCCGCTGGCGGGTGTGGGCGCCGGCGGTCTGGTCGCTGCCTATTTCTTGTTCCCGCACGTCGCGAGCCGGATCGACCGGTATCTCGACCCCTCCTCGGGCGACAGCTATCAGGTGAGCCGCTCGCTCGAAGCGTTCATGAACGGCGGCGTGCTCGGGCGCGGCCCCGGCACCGGCCGGGTAAAGGAGATCATCCCGGACGCACACGCCGATTTCATCTTCGCCGTCGCCGGAGAAGAGCTCGGGGTGATCGTCTGCCTGCTCATCGTCGGGCTGTTCGCCTTCGTGGTCCTGCGCGGGTTCAGCCGGCTCCTGTCCGAGAACAACCTGTTCGTGCTTCTCGCCGCCGGCGGGCTCTTCACCCACTTCGGCCTGCAGGCCCTCATCAACATGGGGTCGGCGCTCAATCTGATCCCCACCAAGGGCATGACGCTGCCATTCATCAGCTACGGCGGCTCTTCGCTGCTGGCGCTTTCCCTCGGCATGGGGATGGCGCTCGCGCTCACCCGCCGCCGCGTCGATTCGGGAGCTTTCCTATGACCGCCACCCAAGCGAAACGCGAGACGGCGGCCGCAAAGGCGCGGATCGTTCTCGCCAGTGGCGGCACCGGCGGCCACGTTTTTCCGGCGCAGGCGCTGTCGGCCGAGCTGGTCGCGCGCGGGCATTCGGTCAGCGTCGTCACGGATCGCCGTGGCGCCAACTTCCCGGGCGATCTGGACGTACATCCGATCAGCGCCGGAACCCTCGGCCGGTCGGCGCGCACGCTCGCGCGCGGCACGATGGAGAATGCGGTCGGCCTCGGCCAGTCGCTGCGCCTGCTGCGACGGCTGCGGCCGTCCGTCGTCGTCGGCTTCGGCGGCTACCCCTCGCTTCCGCCGATGATCGCGGCGCGCCTGCTGCGGATCCCGACCGTGCTGCACGAGCAGAACGCCGTGCTCGGACGTGCGAACCGCATTCTTGCCCGCCGCGTGACGCGCATCGCCACTTCGTTCGAGACGGTCAGCGGCATTCTCCCGGTCGACCGGGCGAAGGTCTGCCGCACCGGCAACCCCGTCCGTCCCGCCGTGGCGGCTCTCGCGGGGGCGCCGTTCACGGTCCCGGGTCCCGAGGGGCCTCTGGAGATCTTCGTGCTCGGCGGCAGCCAGGGTGCGCACGTGTTCAGCGAGGTGATCCCGGCCGCGGTAGCGCTGCTGCCGGAGCAGTACCGCGCGCGCCTCCGGATCGCGCAGCAATGCCGACCGGAAGACCTGGAGGAGGTTCGCGCGGCATACGCGACGCTCGGGGTGCAGGTGGAACTCGCGGCCTTCTTCCGCGACGTGCCGCAGCGGCTCGTTGCCGCCCACCTCGTCATTGCGCGGTCGGGCGCGTCGACGATCGCCGAGATCACCGCGATCGGCAGGCCGGCGATCCTCGTGCCCTATCCGTTCGCGATGGACGACCACCAGGCCGCGAACGCGCACGCCATCGACGAGGCCGGGGGAGCTTGGCTGATGCCGCAGCGCGGGTTCTGCGCCTCGGCGCTGGCGGCCCGGCTCGAGTCGGTCCTGACGCTGCCGAGCCTGCTGGAGCCGGTGGCGGCTGCCTCCCGGAATCTCGGTCTGCCGCAGGCGGCGAGCCGGTTGGCCGATCTGGTCGAGGAGACGGCCGAGGAATACGCCCCGCGCGAGAGCCGTGCGGCGCACGATCTGCGAGGGCTCGCGGCATGAGATCGATTCCTCTCGACATCGGCACCGTGCATTTCGTCGGCATCGGCGGCATCGGCATGAGCGGCATCGCCGAGATCATGCACAATCTCGGCTACCGCGTGCAGGGCAGCGACCTATCGGAGAGCGCGAACGTCCTGCGCCTCCGGTCCCTCGGCATTCCGGTGACGATCGGCCACAGTGCCGACAATCTCGGCGATGCCCAGGTGGTGGTCGTCTCCTCCGCGATCGATCGCGCCAATCCGGAGGTGATCGAAGCGCGCAGCAGGTTCGTTCCGGTCGTCCGCCGGGCGGAGATGCTGGGCGAGCTGATGCACCTGAAATGGTCGGTCGCGATCGCCGGCACTCACGGCAAGACGACGACGACATCGATGGTCGCGAGTCTGCTGACGGCGGCCGGGATGGATCCGACCGTGATCAACGGCGGGATCATCAACGCCTACGGCACCAACGCGCATCTCGGCAAGGGCGACTGGATGGTGGTCGAGACCGACGAGTCCGACGGCAGCTTCGTCAAGCTGCCGGCGACGATCGCGGTCGTGACCAACATCGACCCCGAGCACATGGACCATTACGGCAGCTTCGACGCCGTGCGGGACGCCTATTTCTCGTTCGTCGAGAAGATTCCCTTCTACGGCTTCGCCACCCTCTGCGTGGATCACCCCGAGGTGCAGTCGCTGATCGCACGGGTCCTGGACCGGCGGATCGTGACCTACGGCTTCAGCCCGCAGGCGGAAGTTCGCGGCCTGAACCTCCGCGCCAACGGCGACGGCGTCACGTTCGACGTGGCGCTCTCCGACAGGCTCCGCGGCGAGAGCCGCATCCTCCAGGATCTCCGTCTGCCGATGCTCGGCGCCCACAATGTCCAGAACGCGCTCGTCGTCGTGGCAGTCGCGCAGGAGATGGGCATCGACGACGATATCGTCCGCCGCGCCCTGGCCGAGTTCTCGGGCGTGAAGCGGCGGTTCACCCGGACCGGCGTCGCGTGCGGTATTACCGTGATCGACGATTACGGGCACCATCCGGTCGAGATCGCCGCGGTGCTGGATGCGGCGCGGTCGGCGACCGAGGGCCGGGTGATCGCCGTCGTCCAGCCGCACCGCTATTCACGGCTGGCCGACCTGTTCGAAGACTTCTGCACCTGCTTCAACCAGGCCGACCTCGTGGCGGTGTCGCCGGTGTACGCGGCCGGCGAAAAGCCGATCGAAGGCGTCGATCGCGATGCGCTGGTGGCGGGGCTGCGCGCCCACGGCCATCGTCATGTCGTGGCCTTCGAAGACCCGCGCGAGCTCCCCCGGATCGTCCTCGAGAACGCGACCGCCGGCGATTACGTCGTCTGCCTCGGTGCGGGCACCATCACCAATTGGGCCCACGACCTTCCGGCCGAGCTGGAGCGCCTGCAAGCCGTCATGGCACCGAAACCGGCATCGACGGGGAGGGCCTCTTGATCGTGGCTCGCAGAGCGACATCGCGCCCGACCGGAAACCTGCCGCCCGTGCGCGGCCGGTACACCGAGAATGCGCCGCTCGGCCACACGACCTGGTTCCGTGTCGGCGGCCCGGCGGAGGTAGTCTTCCGACCGGCCGACACCGAAGATCTGCAGGCCTTTTTCGACGGATTGGCCGAGGGCATCCCGGTCACGCCGCTCGGCGTCGCATCGAACGTGCTGGTGCGGGACGCGGGCATAGCCGGCGTCGTGATCCGCCTCGGCCGCGGCTTCGGCGGCATTTCCCGGGACGGGGATGCCCTCGTCGCGGGGGCGGCGGCGCTCTGCCCCAATCTGGCGCTCTCCGCCATGCAGGCGGGATTGGGCGGGCTCGAGTTCCTGTCCGGCGTCCCCGGCTCGCTCGGCGGCGCCCTGAGGATGAATGCCGGCGCCTTCGGCGGCGAGATCAAGGACGTGCTGGACTGGGCGGAGGCGGTCGACCCCGCCGGCGGGCTGCATCGCCTCAGCTGCCACGAGCTCCAGTACGGTTATCGTCACAGCGGTCTGCCGGAAGGTTGGGTGTTCGTGCGGGCACGCCTCCGGGGCACGCCGGGAGATGCCGAAGCGATCCGTGAGCGGGTCGAGGCGATCCGGTCGGCCCGCGAGGAGAGCCAGCCGCTCCGCACCCGCACTGGCGGGAGCACCTTCAAGAACCCCACCCCGCCGGGTGCGGAGGGGCCGAAGGCGTGGGAGCTGATCGATGCCGCCGGGTGCCGTGGGCTCCGCCGTGGCGGTGCGATGGTGTCGGAGAAGCACTGCAACTTCCTCGTCAACACCGGCAGCGCCACGGCGGGGGACCTGGAGGCACTCGGCGAAGAGGTGCGCGAACGCGTGCAGTCACACAGCGGGGTCTCTCTGGAATGGGAGATCAAGCGTCTCGGCATCCGGCCGGGAGGTGCGGCATGACCCGGGTCGTCGTGCTCATGGGCGGCTGGTCGGCGGAGCGCGAGGTATCCCTCGTTAGCGGCGCGGCGGTGGCGGAGGCGCTCGGGCAGCTGGGCTACGAGGTGCGCACGTTCGATCTGACCCGCTCGCTGAGCGACTTGGCCAAAGCGCTGACGCCCGCGCCGGACGTCGTGTTCAACGCGTTGCACGGCCGCTACGGCGAGGATGGCTGCGTGCAGGGCGCACTGGAGATTCTCGGGATTCCCTACACCCACTCCGGCGTCCGTGCCTCGGCGATCGCCATGGACAAGGAGATGGCGAAGCAGGTGTTCGCCGCGCACGGCATCCGCTGCGCGCCGGGGACCGTGACGCATATCGCCCGCGCACACCAGGTGATGGAGGCGCCCTACGTCGTGAAGCCGGTGCGTGAGGGGTCGAGCGTCGGCGTGCGGATCGTCGGGCCCGGCGACAATCGCGGACCGATCGACGCGCGCGAGTGGCCCTATGGCGACGAGGTCCTGGTCGAGCGCTACATCCCCGGTCGCGAGCTCACCGTGGCCGTGATGGACGATCGTGCTCTCGGTGTCACCGAGATCCGTCCGCGTGAAGGCTTCTACAACTACGAGAGCAAGTACACCGAGGGCCGGGCCGATCACATCGTCCCCGCCGACGTGCCGGAGTCGATCCGCGACGAAGCGATGGCGATCGCGGTGAAGGCACATCGCTCGCTCGGTTGCCGCGGGGTCACGCGCTGCGACTTCCGCTACGACGAGACCGAAGGATCACCCGGCATCCTCTATCTGCTCGAGATCAACACGCAGCCGGGCATGACGCCGCTCTCGCTCGTGCCGGAGCAGGCGGCCTACGCGGGCATCGATTTCCAGGCGCTGTGCAAGTGGATGGTCGAGGAGGCGAGATGCGACTCCTGAAGGCCGCCGGAGCGTTCATCGACACCCTGCTCGGGGAGAAGGCGCCGTCGAGCCTCGCCCCGAAGCGGCCGTCGCGTCGTCGCCCGCCGCCGGGATGGGTGCGGCCCGCGCTGCGCATCGGTTCGGTCGCAGGGGCCCTACTGTTCGCCGCTTTCGGGACCGGATGGCTCGCCTATTGGGGTTGGTTCGATTATCAGGCCGACCGCGCCCGGACGCTGGCTATCCGGCTTACCGCCGAAGCCGGCCTCAAGGTCCAGGAGGTGATGGTCCAGGGCCGCCACCATACCCGGCCCGAGGACTTGCTCGGCGCCCTTCAGGTCCAGCGCGGCGATCCGATCGTCGCCTTCGACCCGGCCGCGGCGCGTGCACGGGTCGAAGCCCTGCCCTGGGTGAAGAGCGCGGTCGTCGAGCGCGCATTTCCCGAGACTGTCCGCGTCGCGATCGTCGAGCGTACGCCGCTCGCCCTCTGGCAGTACGAGGGAGAACTGCACCTGATCGACACGGACGGCGAGATCATCGCGATCCGCGATCTCCGGGCGTTCCGGCACTTGCCGATCCTGGTGGGGGCGGGCGTCGCGCCGAACGCCAGCGACCTCATGAGCCTGCTCGATCTCGAGCCGGCGTTGGCTCAGCGGGTGACGGCGGCGGTGCGCGTCGCCGACCGCCGCTGGAACGTCCGCATAGACAACCGCATCGACGTGAAGCTGCCGGCGGATGGCGCCGCGGCCGCGTGGCGCCGGCTGGCGCAGATCGAGCAGGAGCACGGAATTCTCCAGCGGGACATCGTCGTGGTCGACCTGCGCTACGACGACCGGCTCATCGTCCGCCTGTCCCCTGGGGCGGAGGAGCGCATGCAGGTACCCGAGAAGGCGACGTGGAATGTCGCCGACGCCACGGTGAGGAGAGCGTGAACAAGCCCATCGTCAAACCCTGGAACGGATTGGTCGCGGCCCTGGATGTCGGCACGACGAAGTGCTGCTGTTTCATCGCCCGGCCTCAGGGCGACGGACGATTCCGGATCGTCGGCATCGGCCATCAGGAGTCGCACGGCGTGCGCAATGGCGCGATCGTCGACATGGAGGCGGCCGAGGCTTCCGTCATCAACACGATCCACGCGGCCGAGCAGATGGCGGGCGAGACGATCCGCGAGGTGGTCGTGAACGTCTCGGGCGGCCGGCCGCTCTCGCACAGCGTCAGCGTCGACGTTTCGATCGCCGGGCACGAGGTCGGCGATCACGACGTGCGGCGGGCCTTGAACCAGGGCCGCAGCCAGTACGCCCCGAACGGCCGCGAGATGGTGCATTTCATCCCGCTCGGCTACCGGATCGACGGCAACCGGGGTATCCGCGACCCGCGCGGCATGTTCGGCGAGCGGCTCGGCGTCGACATGCATGTCATCACCGCGGAGAGCGGGCCGCTCCGCAACCTGCGGACCTGCATCGCCCGCACGCACCTGGACGTGGCCGCGGTGGTCATGTCGCCCTATGCCGCGGGGCTGGCTTCGCTGGTGGAGGATGAGGCCGACCTCGGCGTGACCCTGATCGACATGGGCGGCGGCACGACCAGTATCGCCGTCTTCTTCGACGGCGCAGTCGTCCACACCGATTGTATCCCCGTGGGCGGCAGCCACGTCACCAGCGACATCGCCCGCGGCCTCTCGACCTCGCTCAACCACGCGGAGCGCCTGAAGACGCTCTACGGAAGCTGCATGGCGTCCGCATCCGACGAGCGCGAGATCATCGACGTGCCCCGCATCGGCGAGGAGGACCCGAACGACGCCCATCATGTGCCGAAGTCCTACCTCGTCGGCATCATTCAGCCGCGGCTGGAGGAGACCTTCGAGCTGATCCGCTCCCGGCTCGAGGCGAGCGGCTTCGACCGCGTCGCCGGCCGCCGCGTCGTGCTCACCGGCGGTGCGAGCCAGATCCAGGGCGTCCGCGAGTTGGCGGCGCTGATGCTCGACAAGCAGGTGCGGATGGGCCGGCCACTGAAGCTGGCCGGACTGGCCGAGGCCGTGAGCGGACCGGCCTTTGCCACCTGCGCCGGGCTTCTCGCCTACACGGCCCATCACCAGGCCGATCGGCCCCGTGCTGCGCTCGAGAGCGTCGCAGAGCCACCCGGGTTCCTCGGCCGGGTCGGAACCTGGCTCCGGGAGCACCTCTGATGAACCGTGATCCGAATTCCGCACCGGGCCGGCCGGGGCGGTGCAAGTCAACCCTCGCTACGGGAGGCAATACATGACCATCAACATCAGCATGCCGGAACGGCACCGGGAGCTAAAGCCGCGCATCACCGTCGTCGGCGTCGGCGGCGCCGGCGGCAATGCCGTCAACAACATGATCCGCTCGAACCTGAGCGGCGTCGAATTCCTGGTCGCGAACACCGACGCCCAGGCGCTGGAGACCTCGCAGGCCGAATGCCGGATCCAGCTCGGTCTCGGCCTGACCCACGGCCTCGGGGCCGGCGCGCGGCCCGACATCGGACGCGCCGCCGCGGAAGAGGTGCTTGACGAGATCCTGGAGCATCTCGGTGGCAGCAACATGGTGTTCATCACCGCCGGCATGGGTGGCGGTACCGGCACGGGTGCTGCACCGGTGATCGCCCGCGCCGCGCGCGAGCACGGCATCCTGACCGTCGGCGTGGTGACGAAGCCGTTCCACTTCGAAGGCGCGCACCGGATGCGGACCGCCGAGCACGGCATCGAGGAACTCAGCAAGTTCGTCGACACGCTCATCATCATCCCGAACCAGAATCTGTTCCGGGTGGCGAACGAAAAGACGACCTTCGCCCAGGCCTTCCAGCTCGCCGACGACGTGCTCTATTCCGGCGTCCGCGGCGTCACCGACCTGATGGTCATGCCCGGCCTGATCAACCTCGACTTCGCCGACATCCGTACGGTGATGAGCGAGATGGGCAAGGCGATGATGGGCACCGGCGAGGCCTCCGGCGAGCGGCGCGCGACCGACGCAGCCGAGGCCGCGATCTCGAACCCGCTGCTCGACGACATGTCGATGAAGGGTGCGCGCGGCATCCTCATCAACATCACCGGCGGCCTCGACATGACCCTGTTCGAGGTCGACGAGGCGGCCAACCGCATCCGCGACGAGGTCGACCCGGACGGCAACATCATCTTCGGCGCCACCTTCGACGAGCGCCTCGAAGGCGTGATGCGGGTATCCGTCGTCGCCACCGGCATCGACGCGCAGCCCGACCTCCTGCACCGGCCGCAGGACCACGATTCGCGCGTCACCCCCTTCCCCGGCCGTCCCGCTGGCCCCGCTCCGGGCCTCAAGGAAGCCGCCGTTGGCGAACATGAGGCGGCGCCGGCGAAGGTCGCCGTCGGGGGCGGTGCGGCGCCCGCCGACACGGATGTCGGTGCGGTCGCAGACTCCGCCGCGGACCACGCTTCGGCCACGATGCGGCAGGCGGAGGCTGACAGCCGTCCGGGCGCCCATTTCACGGTGCAGGCGTCGATGCTGCGCCGGCCGATAACCGGTGCTACTTGGGGCACCCCGGCCCCGACCGCCTTCGGCGGAACGGACCCCGAGCCGGCTCAGGGGCAGTCGGCGGATCGTCCTTTCGTGGCGCCCCGCCCGATGCTGCCGACGGACCGGGCCGAGCCGGAGCCGCGCGTCGCGCGGGTGGAAGAGGCGAGCGGCCCGGTGGCCGAGCAGCGCAAGCGGCTTCGCTTCCCGAGCCTGTTGGAGCGCGTCACGGGCGCCGGTCGCGGCCGTACCGAGCCCGCACCTGCACCCGCTCCCGCACGGGCACCCGCTCCCGCTACCGCGCGTGCCTCCGAGCATCATGCCGAGCGGCAGGCGGAGGTTTCGCCGCAGAAGCAGCTCGGGGGCCTCGATCCGGCCGATCGTCTGGCGATCTCGAAGCAGGAGGAGGATCTTCTCGACATCCCCGCCTTCCTGCGCCGCCAGGCGAACTGAGCGCGAGCGTTGCGCACGCGCCGGCAGCGTTGCGTAACAGGGAGTAACAAACGGTGATTTGAGAGCCCCGGCGATCGACCGTAGAACGATCGTCGGGGCTTTGCGTCTCCGGTGCCGGGTGCGAGGAATCCAGATGGCGGCGACACTCTATCGATCGAGAATCGAGCGCCAGGCGAGCCCGGGGCAGTCCCGCGCCGGACGGTTTCAGCAGACGCTGGCGCACCCCAACCGTTGCTCCGGCATCGCCCTCCACTGCGGGCTGCCGGTCGAGATGACCCTGCGCCCGGCGGAAGTCGGCACCGGCATCGTCTTCAGGCGAACCGACCTGACGGGCGAGGCGGCCCTCGTCGCGGCCCGGTGGGACGCCGTCGCGGATACGCGCCTCTGCACGACACTCTGCAACGGCTACGGCGTCCGGGTCTCGACGGTCGAGCACGTGATGGCTGCCCTGGCGGCGTGCGAGATCGACAATGCGATCATCGACCTCGACGGGCCGGAGCCACCCGCGATGGACGGCAGCGCCGCGCCGTTCGTCGCTCTGATCCACGAAGCGGGGATTGCCCGCCAGAGCGCCCCTCGGAACGCGATCAAGGTCTGCCGACCCGTCGCCGTCGGAGATCGGGACCGGTTCGCCTGCTTGCTGCCGGCGGACGAGTTGAGCGTCGAGTGCGAGATCGACTTCGACAGCGCCGCGATCGGCAGGCAGCACTATCGCTACGTCGCCAGCGAGGACATGGCGCGCGAGGTGGCACCGGCCCGCACCTTCGGTTTGCTGCGAGACGTGGAGAAGATGCAGGCGGCGGGGCTGGCCCTCGGGGGCTCACTCGACCACGCGGTGGTGGTGGATGGCGATCGCATCCTGAACCGGCTGGGGCTGCGCTACCACGACGAGTTCGCGCGCCACAAGGTGCTGGACGCGATCGGCGACCTCTACCTTGCCGGCGCACCGCTCGTCGGGCGGTTTCGCGGCTATCATTCCGGACACGAGCTCAATCACGCGGTGCTGCGTGCCCTGTTCGCGGACTCTTCCGCTTGGATGTGGGAGTACCCCTGCGCGGCAGCCGTGTCCGGACAGATCGAACGGGCGCGGCTTCTCTAGCAAGCCAGCTCGCAGCACGATACGCCCGCCAGCCGCGCCAGCGGCCACTGTTTCAGCCACGGCTTCGCCTCGAGCCTCTGCCGGAACGCCGCCATCCGGCTGCTCCGCGCATGCGGGGTCGGCCGGATGACCATGCCGAGCAGATCGCCCAGACCGAAGGGCGCCAGGACCTCGATCGAGCCGTCGCCCGCCAGCGCTACCCCGACCGCCGTCGGCGTCTCGAGCCAGTGCATCATCGCGTCGGCGGACGAGCGGTAGGGGCGGTCGCCGTTCCGGGCGTGCATGCGCGCCTGGTTGCGGACCGACCATGGCCGGTCGGGCATTGCCCGGGCGAGAGCTGCCTCCGCCGCGCGGTCAGCTGCCGGCGTCGCCCGATGTGGATCGAAATAGATGACGTCGATGTCTTCGACCGGTGTGGACGCCTCGAAGCCATGCAACGCATCCCAGACCGCGGCGCGAACGAATCCCGCGGCGACCCAGCCGTCGGCGAGGCCGAGATCGCGGACGGTGGCGAGCACCGCCAGACGGCCGGGATCGGCGCGCATGACCTCGCGCACGAAGTCCGCTCCGGCATCTTCTCCGGGGGCGGTCAGGCGACGGGCGTCGTCGCCGCGACGAGCCACGTCCGGTCATCCTCTTCGAGATGCGGCGCTACCGTTTCTCGCACCCGGCGGTGATACTCGTCCAGCCAGCGCCGCTCCTCCTGCGTGAGCATCTCGATCTCGATCAGGGCCCGGTCGATCGGCGCGAGGGTCAGGATCTCGAACTCGAACGTCTCCCGCTCCGCATCCGTCAACGCCGCGGGCCGGACGACGATCAGATTCTCGGTGCGGATGCCGTACGCGCCCGTCTTGTAGTAGCCCGGCTCGTTCGAGAGGATCATGCCCGGCTCCAGCGCCGTGCTGTTGCCCACCTTCGAGATCCGTTGCGGACCCTCGTGCACGCTGAGATAGCTGCCGACGCCGTGGCCGGTGCCGTGGTCGAAATCGAGCCCCGCCTGCCACAGCGCCAGCCGCGCGAGCGCGTCGAGTTGCGAGCCGGTCGTGCCCCGGGGGAAGCGGGCGGTGGAAAGGGCGATGTGCCCCTTCAGGACGCGCGTGAAGCGCTCGCGCATCTCCGCCGTCGGCTCTCCGATGGCGACGGTGCGGGTGATATCCGTGGTGCCGTCGAGGAACTGCGCACCGGAATCGACGAGATAGAGGTTGCCCGGCTCCAGACGTCGGTTCGTCGCCTCGGTGACGCGATAATGGACGATGGCGCCATTCGGTCCGGCCCCGGAGATCGTGGCGAAGCTCAGGTCGCGGAACAGCGGAAGCTCGCGCCTGAACGCCAGCAACCGGTCGGCGGCTTCGATCTCGCTGACGGTGCCGCGCGGCGCTTCCCGTGCGAGCCAGGCGAGAAACCGGGCGATGGCGACCGCGTCCCGCTCGTGGGCGTCCCGCGCCCCTTGCAGCTCGACCGGGTTCTTGCGCGCCTTGGGCAGCACGCAGGGATCGGGTTTGCGCACCAACTTCGCGCCGCCGGCTTCGAGCTTCTGCAGGATCGCGGCGGGTGCGGCACCCGGGTCTGCCTGTACGGTTGCGCGGTCGCGGGCGAGGGCTTCCAGTGCGCCGTCGAGGCGTAACGGCGGCTCGATGCCGACGCCGTTCCCGAGGTGGCGAAGAGTCGAAGGGTGGACCTTGCGCGGATCGACGAACCAGGAGACGCGCGCGTCGGCGTGGAGCAAGGCGAAGGAGAGCGGCAAGGGCGTGTGCTCGACGTCGCCGCCGCGCACGTTGAGGAGCCAGGCAATCGAGTCGGGGGCGCTGATGACGGCTGCGTCTACCGCTGCGGAGGCGAGCTCCTCTGCGAGACGTCGGCGCTTGTCGGCGCTGCTCTCGCCGGCATGACGCATGTCGTGGGGCACGACCGGGGCGAGCGGCGGGGGAGGGCGATCCGCCCAGATCGTATCGACCGGGTTGGCGTCGCAAGGCACGAGCTCGCCGCCCGCCTTCGCGCATGCCTCGGCGAAGCGCTTCGTCTCGGTCTCCGTATGCAGCCACGGGTCGTAACCCAGCTTCATGCCCGGGCCGAGGTGCTTCTCGATCCAGCGGCCCGGCGGCTCGTCTGGAATCTGGTTCGGTTGATAAAGCTCGGACGGTACCTGGTTCCGCACCTGGAGTGTGTAACGGCCGTCGACGAAAATGGCTGCCGCGTCGGGGAGAACGATGGCGAGGCCGGCCGAGCCGCTGAAACCGGTCAGCCATTGCAGACGGGCGGCGGATGCGGGCACGTATTCGCCCTGGTGCTCGTCCGCGCGCGGGACGATGAATCCGTCGAGACCGCGGCGCCGCAGCTCCTCTCGCAATAGGCTGGTGCGCTCTCCGGTGGCGCTCGTCGGCTCCTTCGCACTCGCAAAAAGCGGCTTCAGGCGAACGAGCTCGTCCCGCAAGACGGCTGTCGGGCTGTCCGCGAACAGCCCGGTCCACAGCTCGGCATTCCCCGCTGTCCCCGTGTCCGGCGCGGCGGCGATGCCGCGCAGCAATTCCAGCGCTCCATGAGCGTCAAGGGGCGAGCCCGCCGCACGGAGCAGTTCCTCCAATCGCCGCATCTCTTGCTCGGAGATCGTTTCTGGCGGGCTGACGCTCACGGTGTTCTCTCCTGTTGCTCTGCCGAACGCTATCCCCCGCCGCGGCTGCGAACAAGGGCGTCGACCACGCACGGCATGCAGTTAGTGCATTGCTGCGCTGCAGCAAAATCCCGCCCGGATCCGACAGGAAGGCCTATTTATCATCGTGGAAACCGTGAGGGACGGTGGGTGCTCGTCAGGGGGATGAGCGCTCGACGAGGATCGACAGATGAGAGACGTGAGCAACGAGCAGAGGATCGCATTCGAGCAAGGCGGTGTGCCGGACGCCGTCGCGGTGGAGCGCATCGAGCGTGAGGCCCGGCGCCTTCAGGGGCAGGCGCTGCGCGCACTGATCGGGCGTTTGTTCGGCCGGCGCGGAGCGCGAGTGGCTGCCGAACAGGGCACCGAAGCTGAACCGGGCCCTTCCCTCGCCCGGATGAGGCAATCGGCAGCGCGTGCGCTTTCCAGCCGCGCGAATACGGGGACCGTCAGCGAGCATCTTCTGAAGGACGTCGGCCTGACCCGGCAGGACGTCGACGGCTTCGACTACCCCAGCATGCGCGTCTATCACGAGCGGGATCCCCGTCATCACGCGGCCTGACCCCGCCGGACCACTAGCGTAGACCAGTCGCCGAGACGAAGGCGCCGGACCAGCGACAGCCCTTGCAGTCGGTGCGCCGCCAGCACCTGCGGCTCCTGCCCCCAGAGCAGGCCCGACAGGATGGCGGCGCCGCCCGGTGCCAGGTGTGTTGCCAGGGCCGGCGCTTGACGCGTGAGTGGCCTCGCCAGGATGTTGGCGAAGACGAGATCGTAAGGCGCTCCCGCCCGAACGGCCGGATTCTTGTACCCATCCGACACATGAATCTTCACGAGGCCGCCGACCCGGTTGATCCGGGCGTTGGTCTCGGCCACGGCGCAGGCCGTGTCGTCGATGTCGGCGGCGACGACCGGCCGCCGCCAGGTCAGCGCCGCGGCGACCGCGAGGATGCCGCTGCCGCAACCCATGTCCAGGATGCGCCGCGGCCGCGTCGAGCGCGCCAGACGGTCCAGCGCCAGCAGACAGCCGCGCGTGGTCTCGTGCTCGCCGGTGCCGAACGCGGCGGCCGCGTCCATGATGATGCCGATGCTGCCGGCGGGCGGCGGGCCTTCGACGTGCGAGCCGCGCAGGTGGTAGCGCCCGATGTCGATCGGTGGAAACGACCGTTGCGTCTCGGCGATCCAGTCTCTCGCCTCCACAGGGGAGATTCGGGGTTCCGGTAGCGGGACGCTCGTCGCCTCGGCCGCCGCGGCCAGGGCATCCGCGAGTGCCGGCGCTGCCGGCTTCGTCTCGCAGATCGCCTCGACGATGCAGCTCTCCGCGAGCCAGATATCGCCGGCCCACGAGGCCGGTGCCGGTTTTCCGGGCGTGCGGGCCGAGGACGGATCCGGATCCCAGGTCGAGACGGCGACGGCGAACGGCTCCAGCACCGTCTCGAACGCTACCGCCGCACGGGCGGGGACGGCGACGGCGACGCGCCAGAAGCTGGCGCCGCTCTCTTCGGCCGGCGCGCTCATGCGCTTTCGACGAAGGTGTCGATCACGGTCTTGCGGCCAGCCTTCTCGAACTCGATCTCCAGCTTGTTGTCGCTGACGCGCATGATCCGGCCATAGCCGAACTTCTGATGGAAGACGCGCTCGCCGACCGAGAGGCCGCGCTCGCGGCTCGGCCGCGCCTCGATCTCCCACGCCTCGCCCTCGATCACCGGACCGGTTGGGCGTCGGCCCTGACGCATCGCCGCCTGCATCGCCGCGAAGCGCGGACCGCCCGCCGCATAGCCGAATGGCGAAGCGGTTTCCTTCGCTCCGGCGGCATAGCCGGTGTGCAGACCAGGCTCCGATTGCCGCTCCACATGAGCGGCGGGGAGCTCTTCGATGAAGCGGGACGGCAGCGAGCTTTGCCACATGTTATGGACGCGCCGGGTGGCCGCGCACGAGATGAAAACCTTCCGACGCGCCCGGGTGATGCCGACATAGGCGAGCCGGCGCTCTTCCTCGAGCCCGGCCGTACCCGACTCGTCCATCGCTCTCTGGTGCGGGAAGAGGCCGTCTTCCCAACCGGGCAGGAAGACCGTGTCGAATTCCAGCCCCTTGGCGCTGTGGAGCGTCATCAGGCTG
>JAJUGE010000027.1 GCA_029268305.1 Alphaproteobacteria bacterium | reverse complement strand
CTGCCGATCGCGACGATGCCCCGCGGGCGGTGATACTTGAAGCTGCGGGCGACGATGCGGACCCCGTTCGCGAGCAGAGCGGAGGCCACCGTGTCGCCGGCATAGCCTTCATAGCGGATGCCGTCGAAGTCGAAGCGGATCGTCCGCTCCCGATCGATGTCGAGACCACCCTCGGGAATCCGGAACGGCTGACGCCTCATTCGGACCCCCGCTTCGGGTATCCGGCGAAGCTTGTCGCGAGCACCCTGTGGGTCAGCGTATCTCGCTCGACCTGGAGCCACCTCCGGCAGCCGGAGCGATGGTACCAGTATTCTGAATGACGGCCTCGGGGATTGTCGCGAAGATAGAGGTAGGCGCTCCATTCCGCATCGCCGAGCGCCGCTGGATCCGCGGGTCGGCTCACGCCGGCGTCGCCGCCATAGACGAATTCCGTCTCGGCACGGTCGCCACAGTGGGGGCAGGGTATCGTCAGCATCGGCGATCCCGTTCAGTGCAGACCGGGCAAGCGTCCGGCACCGCGCTCGCTGATCAGGTGTCCGGATTCGAACCGCTCGAGCGTGAAAGGCTCGTTCAGCGGATGGGGCCGGTCCTCCGCCATCGTGTAAGCGAAAGTCCAGCCCGATGCCGGAGTCGCCTTGAAGCCGCCATAGCACCAACCGCCGTTGAAATAGAGCCCCTCCACCGGCGTGCGAGAGATGATCGGGCTGCCGTCCATCGTCATGTCGTTGGCCCCGGCCCAATGGCGCATCATCCGCAGCCGCGAAATCGCAGGGAACAGCTCCACCGCCGACGCGAGCACGCGCTCGATCGTCGCCGGGCTGCCGCGTTGGGAGTACGAATTGTAGCCGTCTAGCGGGCCGCCGATGAGCACCTCACCCTTGTCGGTCTGACTGATGTACATGCCGTAATCGCCGGCCGACACCACCACGTCCAGAAACGGCTTCACCGGCTCGGACACCAGCGCCTGCAGGAGGTGCGTCTCGATCGGGAGGCGGATCCCGGCCATGCGCGCGACCTCGCTCGAGCTGCCGGCGACGCAAATGCCGACTTTGCCGGTATCGATCCGGCCGCGCGATGTCTCGACCGCGACGACGCGCCCGGCCTCCCGAGCGAAGCCGGTCACTTCGCAGTTCTGAATGATGTCGACGCCCTTCGCATCTGCGGCACGCGCGTAGCCCCACGCGACCGCGTCGTGGTGTGCGACGCCCGCGCGCGGTTGCAGCACCGCCCCCAGCACCGGCAACCGGAGATCGGTCGACAGGTTCATCGCCGGCACCCGCTCCGCGAGATCCTCGCGGGACAGAAGCTCGGCGTCGATGCCCCTGAGACGCATGAAATTGTAGCGCCGGATCCAGGCTTCCCGATCCGCCGCCGTATGGAAGGTGTTAATCAGGCCACGCTGGCTCAGCATGACATTGAAGTTCAGCTCGTCGGAGAGGCCCTCCCAGAGCTTGAGCGAATGCTCATAGAAGGCGGAGTTCGCCGGCTGACCGTAGTTGGAGCGCACGATCGTCGTGTTGCGCCCGGTGTTCCCGCCGCCGATCCAGCCTCTTTCCAGCACCGCCACGTCGGTGATGCCGTGCATCGAGGCGAGATAGTACGCCGTCGCAAGCCCGTGCCCGCCGCCACCGACGATGACGGCATCATACCGGCTCTTCGGCTCCGGGTGGCGGATCGCCTCCGGCCAGGTCAGGTTCCGACGCAGGCCGTGACGCAGGATGGCGGCGAGCGAATAGCCCCGCATCAGCCGTCACCCGTTCGTCTCGCGGCGGCTAAGCTCAATCCTGATGCCTCTGGCCGTCTCCGGAGTCAGGGGTCGCCAGCCGGCAACCCCGGTGTGGCCGTCATCCTACGGCGATACGACGGATTCACAACCCCGGCCCTGGACGGTGCCGGTGGCCTCACGTCAGCTGCCCGCGGGTTTCGACGGCCTGACTTGCCGCCGACGCCGGTACACCTCCATCAATTTCTCGACGCTTTCTTCGCTGATGAGGGGGCGGAAATCGACCTCGTCCACAATCATCCAGCGGTGTCGCTCGCGACTCCAGTCGGCGTACAAGGTGAACGATTGCTCTTGCATCGCGCCCTCCATTCCACGCCGTAACCTCCGGAAGGGCGCGCGGTTCCGCGTCGGCCCGTTATCTGGCGATGGTGATGGCGTGCGCCGCGAGCGCCAACCATCCGGCGACGAAGCAGATCCCGCCGAGCGGCGTAACGCCGCCGAGCCCGGAAAGCCCGGTCGCGGCGAGGACATAGAGGCTTCCCGAGAACAGGATCGTGCCGACGCAGAACAGGACGCACGCGATCGCTGCCAGCCGGCCGGGCCACCCCGCCACCAACACGGCACACCCGAGCAGCGCCACCGCGTGGACGAGCTGATAACGGGCGCCGATCTCGACGAGACGGAGAGCTCCGGCGTCGAGCGCCGCCCCACCGGCGTGACTGGCCCAGGCGCCTGCCAGCACGCCGACGGCGCCGCTCACGCCGGCGAACACCAGCGACAGGCGAGCGCATCGCGACAGGATCGGCATGAAAGTCACCCGCGATCGACGGAATTCACACGCGCCGCCCGTTGGAGTGAGGAACCAACGGGAGCGACCTTGATGCCATTAGCGATATCTTCACTCTGGAAACCGCTCAAGCCGATCCTGCTCCTCGCCGGCATCGCAACCGCGCTGGCCGCCTGCAACGTGCATGATTCCGGACGGCGAGGACCGGCGCATTACTCGGAGCGCCACTGGCACGACAATGACCGGAACCGCCACCGCCACGTCGGGCACCATGACCGGGACAAGCATCGGCACGGCTGGCGGCAGGATCACCGTCGCGACGGCCGTGACCGCGACCGCCGCCGGAGACACTGGGACGACTGAGGCCCTGCAGCGCGCCGACGCCTGACCGGCTGCGTCACCGGCTGCATCGAGGGGGGTCTGTTTTCCGCGGGCACGCTCCGTTATCATGGCCGGGCTGCCCGAGCGATCGGGAGCCAGGAATGGGAAACGCCGCGGCCGGGTATAGGCCGCGCCTCGAACAGAGAAGGCGCCCGCATGAACGGACGCACGCTGCGCGGCAAAGTCGCGGTCGCCGGGATCGGCGAGACCACCTACTACAAGCACGGTCAGGCGCCGGACCCGGAGTTCAAGCTCGCGCTAATGGCGATCCTGCGCGCAGCCGAGGACGCCGGGATCGATCCGCGCGAGATCGACGGCTTCGCCTCCTACAGCAACGACCGGAACGATCCGTCGCGGCTCGCCGCCGCACTCGGCATTCGTGAGCTCCGCTTCGCCAACATGCAGTGGGGCGGAGGCGGTGGTGGCGGGGCGGCGGCCGTCGGCAACGCCGCCGCGGCGGTGGCGACCGGTATGGCGGATTGCGTCGTCGTCTTCCGGGCCTTGGCACAGGGACAGTTCGCCCGCTTCGGCCAGGGACCGCGGGCGCGCACGATCGACGGCGACATGGCGTTCCAGGCGCCCTATGGCCTGATGTCGCCGGGGCAGCGCTATGCCATGAAGGTGATGCGCTTCATGCACGATCACGGCGTGCGGCAGGAGGCGTTGCGGGCGATCGCGATGGCCTCCTACCATCATGCCCAGGCGAACCCGCGTGCGGTGATGAACGGTCGGCCGTTGACCGAAGCCGACTACGACGCGTCGCGCTGGATCGTCGAGCCGTTCCACCTGTTCGACTGCTGCATGGAGAACGACGGCGCCGCCGCATTGATCCTGGTTCCGGCAGAGCGGGCGAAAGACCTGCCGCACAAGCCGAGCTATCTGCTGTCGGCGGTGACGGGCTCCGACTATCGTTGTGCCGCGCCCTCGCACAACGCGCCGAACTACGCCAGCGCCAGCTTCGCAAGTGTGGCGCCGCACCTCTACGAGATGGCGCAGCTCGGACCCGGCGACGTCGATGTGCTGCAGTCCTACGAGAACTTCACCGGCGGTGTGCTCATGAGCCTTGTCGAGCACGGGTTCTTCCCGCCCGAGGAGGCGAACGACTTCCTGAAGCCGGAGAACCTGTACGCGCCGGGCGGCCGGTTGCCGCTCAACACCAGTGGTGGCAACCTCGCGGAGTGCTACATGCACGGCCTCGAGCTGCAGCTGGAGGCCGTGCGCCAGATCCGCGGCGACTCGACCGCGCAGGTGCCGGACGTCGACGTCTCGATGGTCATCGCCGGCCCCATGGTGACCCCCGTCAGTTCCTGCATCTTCGGCTCGGAGGCGACGCTCTGATGACCGCCCCGCATTACCTGCCCGAGGGCCTGCCGATCCCGGTGCCGGAGAACGACGGCCTGAGCCGGCCCTACTGGGAGGGCACGCGCCGCGGCGAACTCTGGATTCAGAAGTGCAAAGACTGCGGCACCTGGCAGTGGGGGCCGGAGTGGATCTGCCATTCCTGCCGCTCGTTCGAGATCGAGTGGCTGCAGGTCGAGGGCAAAGGGCGCATCTTCAGTTGGGAGCGGGTATGGCACCCGGTGCACCCGGCGCTGAAGGAACACGGTCCGTACATCGTCGTGCTGGTCGAGCTGCCGGCGGCCGGCAACGTGCGCATGATCGGGAACCTGCTCGGCGACCCACGCCAGGAGGTGCCGATCGGTGCGGCCGTCGAGGCGGTGTTCGAGTCGCACGATGATACCGATCCGCCTTACACGCTGGTCCAGTGGCGTCGCGTCGACGATAGCTGAAGGGCCGGCCCTACAGCAGGAGGGAACGCCCGTGAACGAAGTCGCGATCAACGCACCGAATCTGTGGCGACTGGAGACGCCGGGCCACGAGGGCTGGGCTCGCACCATCCGCGCCGACGACCCGAACAAATATTTCGTCGTCTCTACCGACTGCCACGCCAACGAGCCGCCCGATCTCTGGGAAAAGCGGATCGAGCCCAAATATCGAGAGCGGGTGCCGCGCATCATCACCGACGACAAAGGCGTGCAGTGGCGCTATTGCGAGGGCTACCGGCCCGACCGCGTGCGCGTGATGAGCTTCGAGGGAGAGGACTGGGTGCGGTCGAAGGCCGGCGCCGATCCGGCCGAGCGGATGCGCGACAACGAGCGCGACGGCATCGACGTCGAGCTGATCTTCCCGAACAAGGGCCTCGCCATGTGGGCGACACCGGACCCGGTGTTCTCACAGGCGCAGTGCCGGGTCTGGAACGACTGGGCCTGGGAGCAATTCGGCCCTTACATGCCGAAGCTGTTTCCTGTTGCCAGTATCGCGACCGGCGATCTCGACGGTGCGATAGCCGAGATCGAGCGCACCGCGAAGATGGGTTTCAGGTGCCTGTCGCTACCCTGCAAGCCGATTTGGGGAGCCCACGATGTCGACCACGTCAACTACAACCTCCCACATTTCGACCCGATGTGGCGGGTGATCGAAGAGACAGGTATGCCGATCACGTTCCACGTCTCGACCGGCCGCGATCCGCGGGCGGCGCGCGGCAATGGCGGCGCCGTCATCAACTATGTCACGCACTCGCTGTCGCCGACGATCGAGCCGGTCGCGAACCTCTGCTCCTCCGGTGTCCTGGAGCGGTTCCCGAAGATCCGGTTCGCCACCGTCGAGGCCGGCATCGGTTGGGTACCCTGGCTGCTCGACGCGATGGACGAGGCCTACCGCAAGCATCACATGTGGGTCCGCCCGAAGCTGCAGGGCATGCCGAGCGACTATTATCGCGCGCACGGCTTCTCGACCTTCCAGGAGGACCCATCCGGCCTCTGGCTCGCCGAGCGCTACAAGCTCGACGACAATTTCATGTGGGCGAACGACTACCCGCACCACGAGGGCACCTGGCCGCATTCCGCAGAAGCCGTCGAACGCACCATGTACATGTTGACCGATGCCCAGCGGGCCAAGATCCTCGGCCTCAACGCGGCGCGGTTCCTGCGCCTGGAGGTGCCGGCTCACCAGCGGCTGGACTGAGAGGGAAGTCTGCAGCAATCCATGGGATGCGGAGGGCTGCCGCCCCGATAGAGACGCGGAGGGTTACTTCTTCTTCCGCTTCTTCGCGGCAGCTTTCTCCGCCTTCGCCTTGAGCTCGGCCGCCTTCTCACGCTCGGCGATCTCGCGATCCTCGGCCTCTTTGGCGAGGCGGAGGGCGCGGAGTTTCTCCGTCTTCAGAGCCTCGGCCTCTTTCGCCTTCTGGTATTCGGTGAATGCGGACTCGGCATCTTTCTGCCGAAAAAGCTTTTCCGCCGCTGTGGCTCGCTTGCTGCTCAAGTCGAAGTCCTTCTGCGTTTTCGCGACCGATCCGTTACGCGAGATCGCGAGTCGGTCGCGCCGACTAGATTATTTAGCGCGGCGCGACCGAATTGCGACTGATCGAGGGACGTCCGCCTCTGGACTTGGCCCCAAGAGGACTCGGGCAATGTGTGGTCGGCTGTTCTGCTCCGTTCTATGCGGGCGGTGCGACCGAGAGCCGGCCCTTCACGCCGTGCTTCTCGATCAGACTGGCGACGAGGCCGGAGGATTTCGCCTCCTCGACGAACTCCGCGAGCCAGGCAGCCGCAGCGGCGTTCGCTTTGCCCGTCCCGACGGCCTGCTGCACGGCCGTGAATTTGCCGTCGAGTATCCGGGCGCCCGGAAGCTTCTCCACGTCCGAGAGTAGACGCGGCTTGAGGCCGGCGAGCGCTTCCAGCTTATCGTTCACGAACTGATCGAAGGAGGCGTCGATGCCGGGCACGCGACGGATCTCGGCCTGTTTGATGTTCCTTTCCAGCCACAGATCGTAGGCGCTGCGAGCGGAGACGGAGATGCGCACGCCGGGACGGTCGACCTCCTCGATCGTCTGGATCTGCGAGCCGGCCGGCACGAGATAGGTGGCCTCGATCTCGCAATAGGCGGCAGTGAAGCTGATCTTCTCTGCCCGCTTCGGCTCGGCACCGATCAAGCCGACGTCCCAGACATTGGTGCCGGCGGCGTCGGCGAGCTCGCCCGGCGTCTTGAACGGCACGTACTTAACCTCGACACCGAGCCGCTTCGCGATCTCCCGCGCCATGTCCGGCGCCACACCCTCGGGATCGCCCGAAGCGGACTTGCCGGTGACGAGCAGGAAGTTGCCCATGTTGATGCCCGCGCGCAGAACGCCGGTCGGGGTCAGTTGCGCGATCACTTCCTTCGAGGGTGCTGGTGCTGGCATGTCGCTCCGGTTCCGATTGCTTGTCTGGCGGAAGGGCTATCCTGAAGCAGCCTGCCGCGACGCCCAAGCCATTTCTGCCGACGACGCCGAGGTGCTATCGTGCGTCGATCGAACCCACGGCGAGGAGCGTCGAGGCATGCATGTATCCGATCTCGTCGCCCGGCTGTCCGCGGCCGTAAGGAGCGACAAGCCGATGATGGCGGCCCATGATGTCCTGCTGGAGCTCGCCAAGGAACGGGATGCGGTAGCGAACGCCCTCTCCTATCTCAGCGGCCGCGGGGGCAACGCACTGCAGGCATTCTACCGATCGCCCGAGCTTAGCATCCTCAAGGTGAGCTTCCCGAGCGGGCGGCGCACGCCACCGCACAATCACGGCGCCTGGGCCGCCATCCTGCTGCTCTCCGGGGCCGAGCGGAACACTTTCTACCGGCGCGACGCCGACGGTCGGCTGAAGCGCACCGGCGAGGCGTTGCTCGAACCGGGCTCGGTGCTGCCGATGGCGGCATCCGCGGCCCACGTGGCCGAGTGCATCGGCGACGAGCCGGCGGTTGGCCTGCACGTCTACGGCGGCAATGTGCTCGGCGTCGAGCGGAGCATGTGGGACCCGGACACGCTGGAAGAGCATCCGCTCGACTGGACGCTCTACGAGGAGTTCGCCCAGCGCGCCTCGCGCGCCGCGTCCGCCCCACTCGCCGGATAACCCTTCCCGCAAGCCCGGCCGGGTGCCATATGGGCGGAATGAACGTTCCGCCCGCCCCCTCCGCAGATGTCATGAACGTCTTCGATCGCGGCCTGGTCCGCCGCCGCCGCGACCGCGCCGCCGCGAGATTTCACGAGCACGACTTCCTGGTTCGGGAGATTGCCGACCGACTCGCGGACCGGCTCGCCGACGTGAAGCGGAGCTTCGCGACGGCGCTCGACCTCGGCTGCCATACCGGTCAGATGGCAGAGGCGCTGCGGCACTGCCCGGACCTGCGCACGCTCGTACAAGCCGACCTGTCGCCGCAGATGGCGGGATGCGCGAGCGGCCTGCGCGTCGCCGCCGACGAAGAGTTCCTGCCCTTCGCTGCGGGACGCTTCGACCTGATCACGAGCTGCCTGAGCCTGCATTGGGTCAATGACCTCCCCGGTGCACTGGTCCAGATCCGACATGCGCTGAAGCCGGACGGGCTGTTCCTCGGCGCGATCCTGGGTGGCGACACGCTCTTCGAGCTGCGCGGCAGCCTGATGGAGGCCGAGCTGGACGCCACCGGCGGCGTCAGCCCGCGCCTTTCACCGGTCGCCGACCTGCGCGATGCCGGCGGCCTGCTGCAGCGGGCGGGCTTCGCGCTGCCGGTGATCGACAGCGACGTGTTGACCGTCACCTATCCCGATGCGCTGGCGTTGATGCGCGACCTGCGCGGAATGGGAGAGACCAATGCCGTCCATGTGCGGCCGCGAGCTATGGCGCGCCGCGACGTTCTCGTCGGGGCGGCGGCCCGCTACGCGGCGCGACATGCGGGGCCGGACGGACGGATATCTGCCACCTTTCAGGTGATCTATCTGACCGGGTGGGCTCCGCACCAGAGCCAGCAGCGGCCGCTTCGCCCCGGCTCGGCGGGGCGCCGGCTCGCCGACGCCCTGGGGACCTCCGAACTTCCGGCCGGGGACAAGGCAGCGCCCCGACGCGGTAGCGAGGGCCCGCAGTAACGCCCCCGGAACCGTAGTGGATCATCCTTGTTGCTGTTGCCGCGGCAGTGCGGGAGCTGGGTATGGTGGCGGTCTCGAGTCTCGAGCCATTGTCGGGCCAATATCCGAAGCGGCTGGAGTGGGCCGGCTACATGCTCGGATTCGGCCTCGGCGGGTTCTTCGACGGCATCCTGCTCCACCAGGTGCTACAGTGGCATCATCTCCTCAGCGGACTGGAAGGCAGCGGCTTCCGCGACATCCGGGTGCAGATCCTCGCGGATGGCCTTTTCCACGTGCTCATGTACTTGATCGCGTTCGCGGGGCTGTGGCTGCTCTGGCGCGCCCGCCACGATTTCGCGCAGAGCGGCGCAGATCGGCGGTTGCTCGCAAACGGGCTGATCGGCTTCGGGGTCTGGCACGTGCTGGACAGCGTGCTCTCCCATTGGCTGCTCGGGATCCATCGCATTCGCATGGATGTAGACAACCCGCTGTTCTGGGACCTGCTCTGGTTCGTCCTATTCGGAGTCGCGTTTCTCGCGGCGGGATGGCTTCTCCGGCGCAGTAGAGGCGGCGGCGCCGCGCCAGGCAGGCGCTTTGCGATGCCCGTGCTGGTGGCTGTTCTCGTCGTCGTGGCCGGACCGATCGCGGCGCTACCGCCGCCGGATACCGATACGGTGCTGGTCATGTTCAGGCCCGGCGTCACCGCCGCGGACGCCTTCGCGGCGATCACCGCCGTAGACGGGCGACTTGTCTGGACCGATCGGTCGGGGCAGCTCTGGGCCCTCGAGCTCGGCCCCGATACGGACGCGGGGCAGCTCTATCGACACGGCGCGCTGCTGGTCAGCAACGGGCTCCTCCCGGTCGGCTGCTTCACCTGGTCCGACGTATAGCCCCACCGACGCATAATGGAGCCGATCCCATGGATGCGGACCTCGACCACCTCACGCGGGAGGAGCTGATCGCGGAAGTGATGCGGTTGCGCACCGGCATCCGCGCCCACCGAGACAGCAGCGGGCACGATCTCTGCTGGCACCATCCGCAGCTCTGGGGCTTGTTGCCGGAGCCGGTCCCGAGGCACATCGCGGTGCCGGATTGGCCGCAGTTTCTCCGCGGCTGCATCCGCTACCGGCAGTCCCTGGACAGGGAGCTCGCCGACGCGCCGCGCACCGACGCGGAATTCGACGAGAAGGACTGATCCGCTCGTGCGGTCTTCAATCCTCCAGCGGGCGCGCGAAAACTCCCTTCCGACGGTCCTTCCATGACGTGTAGACCGGGTAGAGCAGCACGATCACCGTCAGCGCGATGATCACCTGCGAAATGGGCCGCGTGAAGAGCACGCTCATGTCACCACGGGCGATCAGCAGCGCAAGGCGCAGATTGATCTCGGCCATGTTGCCGAGGATCAGCCCGAGCACCGCTGGCGCGAGCGGGAAGTCGAGCTTCTCCATGGCGTAGCCGATCAGGCCGAAGATCATCATGACGTACAGGTCGAACATGCTGTTGTTGACCGAGTACACGCCAACGATCATCAGGCCGACGATCAGCGGCGCCAGCATCACCTGCGGCAGCCGCAGAGCCTGCGCGAAGATCCGGGACGCGACGAGGCCGCCGAAGATGAATACCAGCACCGAGGTGATGAACATCTGGATCATGAAGCCGTAGACGATGTCGGCGTTCTCACGGAAGAGCGCCGGACCCGGCTGCAGGCCGTGCACGAGGAGCCCACCGAGAATGAGGGCGGCGATCGAGTTGCCGGGCACCCCGAGCGTCAGCGCCGGGATCATCGCGGCGGCGTTGTCGGCATTGTTGGCGCACTCCGCCGCGGCGACACCCTCGGGATTGCCCTTGCCGAATGAATCTGGGTCTTTGGATGCGCGTTTGGTCTCGTTGTAGGAGATGAAGGCGGCGATGTTGCCGCCCGCACCGGGCAGGATGCCGACGATGATCCCGATGATGGAGGCTCGGGTCCATGGCTTCCAGAACCGTCGAACAGCGCTGTAGCCGAGTTTGGCACCCGAGAACTTGAGGGCGGCGGCGCTCACCCCCTCGCGGATGCGGTCCTCCGCCATGATCAGGACGCGCGGCATCGCGTACAGGCCGACCAGGACGATGACGATGTGGAGGCCGCTGGTAAGCTCGAGAATCCCGAACGTGTAGCGCTCGTAGCCGGTGACGAGATCCGTGCCGAGAGTGCCGACGAGCAGGCCGAACGTGGCACTGAGCATGCCCTTCACCGGATCCCGACCGAGGAGCACGGAAACCGAGGCGAGGCCGAACACGGCCACCCAGAAATACTCCGTCGGGCCGAACGCGAGCGTCACCAGCGAGAGCGGCGGCGCGAGCGTCATCAGCGCGACCGCGCTGACCATCCCGCCGATGGCCGAGGAAATACAGGCGATCCGGAGCGCCGCGCCGGACTTTCCCTGCTGCGACATCGGGAAGCCGTCGAAGGTGGTGACGATTGCCGAAGGCGTGCCGGGAATGCGCAACAGCACCGCCGGAATGGCGCCGCCATACATCGAGCCGTTGTAGATTCCGGCCATCATCCCGAGCGCGACCATCGGATCCATGCCGAAGGTCAGCGGGATCAGGACGGCTATGCCGATCGTCGCGCTGAGGCCCGGCAGGGCGCCGATGACGACCCCGCAGAACGTGGCGAAAACCATCGCGAGGATGTTCTGCCAGGAGAGGACGGCGAAGAGTGCGTGCCAGAGGGCAAAAAGGACTTCTTCCACGGCTTTTTATCCCGGCAAGGTCGAGCAGCGGCGGATCGATACGGTTCGCCTCATCATTGGCGGAGGAAAAACTCCACAGGCAACGGCCGGTCGAAAGCCTCGACGAATACGAGGTGCACGACGACGATGAAACAGACGGTCGAGGCGACGACGACCACAGGGCGCCTCAGCCCGAGCAGGAGAGCGAACGCCGGAATGAAAATCGCACTGGCGGTGAAATAGCCGAGCAATCCGGTCGAGTAGATGTAACCAAAGATCAGTGCGAGGCAGAGGAGGAACGTCGGGAAGCTCTTGAAGAAACGGGTGGCGCGATCCTCGTCGCCCGCAAAAAAGCTGCGCGCCAGCATTACGAGCGAGAGCACTGCCATCGCGCCCGCAATCATACGCGGGAACACGCGTGCCTCCTCGGCGAACGAGCCGGCTTCGACCCAGGCGTAGACCGCAACGGCCAGCAGCACGAAGGCCGTGACGGTCTCCTTCACGTTCAGCGACAATCTGACCTCCCAAGCTCTCCCTGGGGCGCGGCCGCTCTCAGGCGGCGGCCTTCGCCCGCAATTCCGGCGCCACCTTCGCGGCGAACAATCGGATGCTGTTCTCGGTCTCTTCCCAAGACATCGGCCCCAGGCGGAATTGCATGATCACGCCCCCGACGCCGAGCACGGCCAGTTCGGCCAGCTTTTGCGCCACCGTCGCGGGCGAGCCGGCGAAGAGCGCATGCTCGGTGCTGGTGCGCGCCGGCGGCGCCGTTTCGTGCTTCAGGCGCAGGCCCTGCTCTGCCGCGACACGGTTGCGCAGGCGTGCCCGCTGCTCCTGCTGGGCGTGGAAGGCGGGGATCACCACCCGCTCCGCCTCGGCGTCGGTCTCGGCCACGAAAACGTTTCGCCAGACCCAGACCTCATCCATGCACCGTGCGACGTGCGCCTCGTCGTATCCCGCCTCCCGAAGCGTGCGACGGTAGAGATCGATGCGGGCGCGCGTCACGTCGAGGGTCTGGACATTCATCATGAACGGCCGACCCTCGCGCGCCAGCTCGACCATCGACTGCTCGCCCGAGGCCGCACGCAAGATGAAGGGATGCGGCTTGGTGTAAGGCACCGGCCGGAGGCGCGGCAGCTTCACGTCCCAGAACCTGCCCTTGTACTCGAGGTCTTCCTCGGTCCAGGCGCGGATCATGATCTCCTCGGCTTCGAGCAGACGGTCCTGCGCTTCCGCCGGGTCGATGCCGTAGCCCTGGTAGTCGTAGATGTTGTAGGCGGTGCCGCGCCCGAGCCCGACGATCAGGCGCCCGTCGGTGATGTTGTCGATCAGCGCCATTTGCTCCGCCATCCGGATCGGATGATGCAGCGACATCTGCGCCACTGCGAAGCCGATCCGGACCCTCCTGGTGCAGGTTGCGAGGGCAGCGGCGAAGCTGACCGGGTCGACGTATGCGCAATTGCCGTCGAAATGATGCTCGGCGAGCCAGACCACGTCGAAGCCGAGCTCGTCGCAGAGGCGAGCCTCGGCGATGCTCTCGTGAATGACCGCATGATCGAGGTCGGGATTCGCCGCCTCCGGGAAAAGGAAGCTACTGAACTTCAAACGGCGTCCTCCGTCATAAAAGGCGTCGGTCAACGCCAGGGCTTCTTCTCCCAGAGTGCCTTCAGCATGTTGTTCTGCTCTTCCACGTACTTCCGGTAATCCGCCGGCCCGAGATATTTCGGCAACAGCCGCTCACGCTCCAGGATCGCCAGAAACTCCGGGTCTTCCATCGTCTTGCGCGAGGCTTCGGCGAGCTTGTCGATGATCTCCGGCGGGGTCCCTGCCGGGGCCTTCAGCCCGCGGCTGGCGGTCCAGTTGATCGGATAGCCCAGCTCGGCCATCGTCGGCACGTCCGGCAGGAGGTCCCAGCGCTCGGGAGCCATCATGCCGAGCACGCGCACCTGTCCCTCGACGTGCATGATGGCGGAGACGCTGACCGAGGTGAGGCCGCCGTCGACGTGCTGGCCGAGCACCGCGGTGCGCATCGGGGCCGAGCCCTGCATCGGCACCCAGGTGAACTCGACGTCGTAGAGGTCCTGGAACACGAGAAGCCCCAGATGCGGCGACCCGAACGAGCCTGAACCGGCGAGCGAGATTCCGCCCGGATCCTGACGCGCCGCCTCCATCATGTCTTCCATGGTCTGCAACGGCGAGTCGGGATGGACGAAGAAGGTGAACGGCTCCTCGGTGAAGTTCGCGATCCACTCGAAGCTGTCGACGTCGTAGCGCCGCTCGGTGCCGAACTGGGTGCCGAGGCCGCCGGGAAGCGACGTCATCGCGATCGTGTAGCCGTCGGGCGGAGAGTTGGCGAGCTCGGTATAGGCGAGAGCGGCCGCCGCGCCCGGCTTGCTGACCACCACCAGGGAAGTGCCCAGATATTTCTCGAGAAACGGCTGAGCGTGGCGCAGGGTGATATCGACGTTTCCACCGGGCGGAAAGCCGATGATGACGGTGATCGGCTTCTCCGGATACTCGGCGGCGGCCGGCGCCGCGTACGCGCCCGTGGCGACGAAGGCGGCCAGCGCCAGCCTGGTCAGGGTCTTCATCATCTCTCGACGTTCCTCCGTAGCGGCCGGTTGGTTCCGCGCCGTTGATAGGTTTCCGGGAATCGGGTTCTTCAGTTCATCTCCGGGACTTTTTCTCCCACAGTCTCTGTCAGCAACGGCTGTTCCGGCTTTTCCGGCATCGACTTCCGGTATTCCTACCGGCCCCGGACATACATCCGGAGCCGGTCGATCCGGCTCAGCGCCAGGGCGACTCCTTCCACATCCCGTCCAGCATGTCGTACTGATTGCGCGCATACTTCTCGAACTCGTCCGGCCCGAGATAGCGGAGGATCTGCTTGTCGCGCTTGGCGAGCGCCTGGAACTCGGGGTCCTCGTAGGTCTTCTTCACCGCCTCGACCAGCTTCGCCTTCACGTCCTCCGGCAACCCGGCCGGGCCGGCGACGCCGCGGCTGGCGCTCCATTCGACCGGGTAGCCCTGTTCGGCGAAGGTCTGAACGTCGGGCGCCTCGTCCCAGCGATCTTCCGCCATGAGGCCGAGTACCCGCGCCTGCCCCTCGGTCTGCATCGGCACCGAGACGCTGACGGTGGTGACGCCACCATCGACATGCTTGCCGAGCACCGCGGTGCGCATGTTGGCCGAACCCTGCATCGGCACCCAGGTTACCTCGATGCCGGCCGCCTTCTGGAAGGCTAGCGCGCCGAGATGCGGCGAAGAGCCGGCGCCGGCGCCCGCGAGCGTCACGCTGCCGGGGTCGGCTTTCGACGCCTCGACCATGTCCTTCAGCGTCTTGAAGCGAGAATCCGCGTGCACGAAGATCGAGAACGGCTCATCGGTGAGCAGTCCGATGTAATCGTAGCTGTCGACCGAGTAACGCTGCTCGGTGCCGAAGAGCTGTGTCCAGTTGCCCGGAAACGACAGCATGATCAGCGTGTAGCCGTCCGGCTTGGCATTCGCCACCTCTGCATAGGCGAGAGCGCCGCCGGCACCCGGCTTGTTCACCACGGCGATGCTGCCGCCGAGATACTTCTCCATGAACGGCTGCGCCTGACGCGCGGCGATATCGACATTGCCCCCCGCGGGGAAGCCGACGAGTATCTGAATCGGGCGCTCCGGGTATTCGGCGGCAGCCGGCCCTGCACCGATGGCCCATATCGCTCCGGTCGCGACCACGGCCGCGAGTAGCCGTTTCAGCATTTCCTTCTCCCCACCTTGTGATTTTTCCTTACCGCCGGCGCTAACAACAGGCGCGCGGCGGTCGGCCCCCCCACCTCGCTACCGGACCGTGTCCCCCCGAGGCGCGGTTGGCGTAGTTTGGAGAGGAAATCGCTGCTTTACCACCCCGGTTTGGCGAAAAAATCGCGCGATGGTCGCCGGTTTCGACAAAAACCGCACCTTCTCGGTGCTGCGGAGGTGGCGAAGGAACAGCCTAAAGCAGGTCGCGGAGCATCGCGACGAGGGGCCTGTCCGCCGGCGGCATCGGGTAGTCCGCCATCCGCACCGGACGGACCCATGCCAGCTTCTGGCCCTCCTTCGGCGTCGGGGCGCCCTTCCAGACGCGGCAGACATAGAGCGGCATCAGCAGGTGGAACGTCTCGTAACGATGCGAGGCGAAGGTGAAGGGAGCGAGACAGCTCTCGTGCGTGTCGATGCCCAGCTCCTCGTGCAGCTCTCGGATCAGCGCCTGCTCCGGCGTCTCGTCGTCGTGCACCTTGCCTCCGGGAAACTCCCAGAGCCCGGCCATCGGCTTTCCTGCCGGCCGCTCGGCGAGCAGGACCCGACCGTCGGCATCGATCAGCGCCACCGCCGAAACGAGCAGGAGCGGCAGGTCGCGTCCCTTCTGCCTTCGCCATGCCTCGCGCCCGATCTCATGCCACAGCAACTCGAACTGCGCGCCGCGCGCCGGCGCCGGATCGAGGCGCGTGCCGACAAACCGCATGCCGGCGTACTGGAGAACGCGGACCGAGCCGACGTTTGCCGCAAGCGCTCCGGCGCCGACGGTCTCCAACCCGCACGTGGAGAAGGCGAGGTCGAGCAGCGCGTGCACGGCCTCCCTCATCAGGCCCCTGCCCCACCAGGGCTTGCCGAGCCAATAGCCGATTTCTCCGACCTGGCCGTCAATGCCAAGGCGGATCGCGCCGAGCAGTGCGCCGTCATCCGGCCGGGTGAGTACATAGTCGATCGCCGCGCCGGCCTCGCGCGAGCGCTTCGCGACCTCGATCCACTCCTCCGCCATTCCCGGCGCGTAAGGATGGGGGATGCGTGCGGTGTAACGCACCGTCTCCCAATCTCGGAGCAGCCGTGCGATCTCGGGCGCGTCCGCCGGCTCCGGCAGGCGAAGCAGCAGGCGCGGGCTTCGGAGTCGATCCGGGAACGGGCTGGAAGCGCTTTGCATAGGCGATGAGTTACAGGACCGGCGCCACCGGCACAATCCGCCGTCCGCCGAACTCGCACCGCGGGCCCGAATGCCGCGATCCTCGTTGACACCGGCTATCCACCTAACGATAGTTGCTGCTTTTCTGCGATGCAGGGGGACGTCTCAAGCATCCGGAAAGTAACGGCAAGGAAAGGATAGCCGTCGTGATCCCGTCACTGATGCCGACCTACGGAGAACGCAACCTCGCTTTCGAGCGGGGCGAAGGCGCGTACCTCTTCGGGTCCGACGGGCGACGATATCTCGACTTCGGCGGCGGCATAGCTGTCGTAGGCCTCGGGCACGCGCATCCGCACCTCGTGCAGGCGCTGAAAGCGCAGGCGGAAAAGCTGTGGCATACGTCCAACCTGTTCCGCATCCCGGGTCAGGAAAAGGCCGGGCAGCGCCTCGTCGAGAACACCTTCGCCGACACCGTTTTCTTCTGCAATTCCGGCGCCGAGGCGATCGAGTGCGGCCTGAAGCTGGTGCGCAAGCACCACAGCCATAACGGCGCCCCGGAGAAGTACCGGGTCATCACGTTGGAAGGGTCGTTCCACGGCCGGACCCTCGCGACGATCGCGGCGGGCGGACAGGCGAAGCTGACCCAGGGGTTCGGCCCGGTGGTCGACGGCTTCGACCACGTCCCGTACGGCAACTTCAACGCGCTCAAGGGCGCGATCACGAAGGAGACCGCCGCGGTTCTGCTCGAGCCGATCCAGGGCGAAGGTGGCATCCGGCCGCTGGAGCCGGATTACCTGCGCGAGGTCCGTGCCGTCTGCGACGAGTTCGGGCTGCTGCTCTTCCTCGACGAGATCCAGAGCGGCATGGGACGCACGGGTAAGCTGTTCGCGCACGAATGGGCGGAGATCAAGCCGGACGTCGTCGCGATCGCGAAATCGCTCGGCGGCGGTTTCCCGGTCGGCGCCTGCCTCGCCACCGAGAAGGCGGCCGCCGGCATGACCGCCGGCACCCACGGGTCCACTTTCGGCGGCAATCCGCTGGCGATGTCGGCCGTCAACGCCGTGCTGGACCTGATGCTGGCTGACGGCTTCATGGAGCATGTCATCGAAATCGGCGACGTGCTGCGCCGCAAAGTGCAGGGGGTGGCGTCCAGATATCCCAAGGTGCTGGCAGAGGTCCGCGGCCTCGGCCTGATGCTCGGGATGAAAGCGGTCGGAACCAACACCGACATGGTGAAGGCACTGCAGGAGAACGGCCTGCTCACCGTCCCCGCCGGCGACAACATCGTCCGCCTTCTGCCGCCGCTCATCATCGAGCGCTCGCACGTGGACGAAGCCGTCGAGATCATTGACCGGACATGCGGCAGCCTGGCGGAGGCGTCATGAGCACCCGCAAGCCATCCCCCAAGCACTTCCTGGACCTGTCCGACTTCGATTCCGGGACGCTTCGTCAAATGCTCGACCTGGGCTCGGCCTACAAACGCGCCAACGGCAGCGCCGCCGAGCCGCTCAAGGGCAAGACGCTGGCGATGATCTTCGAGAAGCCGTCGACCCGGACGCGCGTCTCGTTCGAGGTCGGGATGCGCCAACTCGGCGGCGACGTCGTCGTGCTCAGCCCGACGGATATGCAGATCGGCCGTGGCGAGACCTTGGGCGACACCGCACGCGCCCTGTCGCGCTATGTCGACGCGATCATGGTGCGCACGACCAGCCACTCGAAGCTGAACGAGTTGGCGAAGCATGCCACGGTGCCGGTGATCAACGGCCTCACCGACCGATCGCACCCCTGCCAGCTCATGGCGGACGTGATGACGTTCGAAGAGCATCGCGGCCCGATCGCCGGCAAGGTGGTGGCGTGGAGCGGCGACGGCAACAACGTCGCCACCTCCTGGATTCACGCCGCCGCGCGGTTCGACTTCCACCTGCGCATCGCCTGTCCCGACCAGCTGCGCCCGGCGAACGAAGCCGTGGAATGGGCCCGCGCAAACAAGGCACGCGTGACCATCACCGACGACGCCCGCGCGGCGGTGAAGGATGCGGACTGCGTCGTGACGGACGTCTGGCTGTCGATGAACGACGATCAGTCGCAGAAGCGGCACAACCTGCTCGCCCCCTATCGCGTCGACCGGGAGCTGATGGCGCTCGCGAAGAAGGAGGCGATTTTCATGCACTGCCTGCCCGCACACCGCGGCGAGGAAGTGACCGCCGATGTCATCGACGGGCCGCAGTCGGTCGTCTGGGACGAGGCGGAGAACCGCCTCCACGCCCAGAAGGGCATCCTCGCCTGGTGCCTCGGCTGAGGCCGCGTCAGCGGGAAGCCTCCCACAGCGGCAAGCCCTCTTCCGGCTTCGGCGGATAGACGAGCTTGCCGTCCGGACGGCGCTCCGCCGCCGGCGTCATCGCCGCATCCTCGATCTTCCCGTGGTCGAGGATGTGGCGCACCCGGGTTCCGTCGGCCAGGAGATAGTCGGTGATCAGGCGCCGATGGCAGCGCCACCACACCGCTTCCGAGCACATCACCGCCGGCTTGCAGCGCCGGGCGAGCGCCTCCAGAGCATCGAGGCCTTCGCGGAACTCCGCGGTTAGGGCGTAATCGGCGAAGTTCCGGAATCCCTTTTCGCGCCAGTAGCCGTTCGGCGATTCGCCGGGCGTGCTCCGTCGGCGCCCGCCGAGCGCCGGGCAGTGGCGGTAGTCGATCCCTCTGGCAGCGAGCGTCTCGCGGAGGATTTCGCTGTTGAACTGCGGATTGTGGCGCGAGCCGGGCATGGAGCGGACGTCCACAACCGTGTCGACCCCCGCCTCCTCGAGCAGGCCAAGGAATGTCTCGATGTCGCGGTTGGAGTGCCCGATCGTGAAGACCTCCATCGCTGTCCTCCGCCTCGATTGCGCCGTCGGACCAGGTCGACACCGGCCCTCGCGACTCCTACATAAGCGAAACTGTCATCTGACCGACAATCTGCGGGAGGCCGGACACTGGTCCGCCGATCGATTGCCATGCCGAATAGCACCATCCTCCACCCCGATGATCGTGAGATGGGACCGACCGACGACGTCGTCCAGCCGTTCCAGATCGACCGTTATGGGCTCCGCGGACGTCTCGTGCGCCTCGGCGATGCCGTCGATGCGGTGCTGGACCGTCACGATTACCCGCCGCCGGTGGCCGAGCTGCTCGGGCGCGCCATGGCGCTCGCCGCCTGCCTCGCCTCATCGGTTAAGTACGAAGGCGTGTTCACGCTGCAGGCGGCCGGAGCGGGACCGGTCCGCACCCTCGTCGCCGACGTGACCAGCGACGGCGCGATCCGGGGCTATGTGGGCTTCGATCGGGAGGAGCTCGACGCGACGCTTGCCCTCGACGCGACGCCGACGGTGCCGCGCCTTTTCGGCGGTGGCCATCTCTCCTTCACCGTCGACCAGGGTGGCGAGCGTGGCCGCTACCAGGGTATCGTCGAGCTGGAGGGGGCCACGCTGGCCGAGTGCGTGCATCACTATTTCCGGCAGTCGGAGCAGATCGACACTGCCGTCCACCTAGCCTGTGCCAAGGTCGATCAAGGATCGGGTAAGGGCCCGTGGCGGGCAGGTGCCCTGATGGTGCAGCGGTTGCCCGAGCAGCGGGGCGAGGATCAGCCGGAGCTGGACGTCGTCGGAGATGTCACCGACGGAGGCGGCAGCGAAGAAGGCTGGCGGCGCGCCGTCACCTTCATGGGCACCGCGAGCAGCGGCGAGCTGCTCGACCCCGGCCTGACGCCGAACACGCTCCTGTTCCGCCTATTCCACGAGGATGGCGTGCGCGTCTTCGAGCCTCGCCCGATCGAGGATCGCTGCCGCTGCAGCCGCGGCCGGATCGAGCGCGTGCTGCGCTCGCTACCGCGAGAGGAGGTGCAGGAGCTGAAGATCGAGGATGCCGTGGTGGTGACGTGCGAGTTCTGCAACCGCACGGAGCGATTCACGGACGGCGACCTCGACGCAGTTTACAGGACCGGGTCGCAACCGCATTGAAGTTGGCGGCCTCCCGCGGCGTTGCGGGCGGGCCGGCCCCGGCGGTAGCATGAACGCTCGACGTCGATCCCATCGATCGAGGAGCAGAGCGCATGGAGCCGGACCGGATCCCCTTTCTGCCGATCGGCGACAGGCCGAAGCTCACATGGCCGGGCGGCGCGCGCGTCGCCGTCTGGGTGCTGCCGAACATCGAGCACTACGAATACCGGCCGGTCCACTGCAACGTCCGCGATCCCTGGCCGCGGTCGCCGCATCCCGACATCCTTGGCTATGGCGATAAGGACTACGGCAACCGGATCGGCGTGTGGCGGATGTTCGACCTAATGGACAAGCACGACATCCGCTGCACCGTCTCGCTCAACTTCTCGGTGATCGAGCACTATCCCGAGATCTTCGAGGCGATGGAGGCGCGGCGTTACGACTATCTCTGTCATGGCATCTACAACACCCGCTACCTCTGGGGCCTTCCCGAAGACGAGGAGCGCGCCGTAATCCAGGACTGCGTCGAGACGCTCCGCCGCGCCACGGGCCGGCAACTCGCGGGCTGGTTCGGCCCGGCGGCCTCCTTCACCCTGAACACGCCGGATCTCGTCGCGGAAGCCGGGATCAAGTACTGCTCCGACTGGTACCACGACGACCAGCCATTTCCGATGAAAGTGCGCAACGGAAAGCTCATCACCGTGCCGTACTCCATGGATATCAACGACGCCATCGAGTACCGCTACCATACGGAGGGCGAGGAGTTCGCGCGGATGATCGTCGATCATTTCGACACGGTCTATCGCGAGGGTGCCGAGAGCGGCCGCGTCATGGCGATCGCGCTTCATCCCTATCTCTACGGACAGCCGCACCGCATCCGCCATCTCGACCGCGCCCTCGCCTATATCAGGAAGCACAGCGACGTCTGGTGGGCGACCGGCGAGGAGATCGCCGACCACTACATCGCCCACCACCTCCCCGAAGTGGAAGCGCACATCGCCCGGAGGAGCGCGCAATGAGCGAGCGGAGAACGGGGCAGACGGCGCGCTACCGCGAGGGTGCCGGCTACGATCACGATCACTTTCCCTACTCGGCGCTGCCGCAGCGGCAACCGCTGAAGTGGCCCGATGGCGCACGCGTCGCCTTCTGCGTCTATCTCTATCTCGAATATCTCGAGCTCGATCCGCCGGCAGGCACCGTGCGCGACCCCCGTTATGGCGGCGCGCTCGGCAGCCATTTCCCGGACTATCTGAACTATTCGCACCGGGAGTACGGCAACCGCATCGGCGTCTTCCGGGTGCTGGACGCCCTGGACCGACACGGCATCCGCGCGACGGTGGCAGCGAACGCGATGCTCTGCGAGCGCTATCCGAGCCTGATCGAGGAATGCACGCGTCGCGGCTTCGAGATCGCTGCGCACGGCATCTCGGCAACGCAGATGATCACCAGCCGCATGAGCGAGGAGGAGGAGCGCTCGGTCATCGAGCGCTCCCTCGGCGCGGTAGCGGCGCTCACCGGCGAGCGGCCGCAGGGCTGGTTCGGACAAGACTTCTCCGAGTCGGAGCGTACGCCGCGTCTCCTTGCTGAGGCCGGCCTCTCCTACGTCGCGGACTGGCCGAACGACGATCAGCCCTACGCGATGAATTACGGCCGGCCGCTGATCTCGATGCCGAATCAGGCCGAGTGGGACGACACGCAACTCATGGCGATCCGCCGCGTCTCACCGCCGCGGTGGCGCGACGTGATCGTCGACGCATTCGACTATCTGCATGAGGAGGCGAGCCCATCCGGCAGCGTCTTCACGCTGGGCATTCATCCCTGGCTCGCCGGGCAGGCGCACCGCATCCGCTATCTCGACGAGGCACTCGCGCGAATCGTCGAGCGCGACCGGGTCTGGCAGACGACCGCCGGCGAAGTGGCCGACTGGTACCGCGCGAACCGCTGAGACACCGGCACGACGGAGAAGCCGCTGAGCCTCAGAGCGCTTCAGGTCCTGGCCATCATCTTCACGGCGTTGGCGCTCGCTCCCGCCGGTGCGCACCTCCTCGAGTTGCCGAACAAGATGCAACTCGGCCGAGACGAGTACTTCGTCGTCCAGAGCATCTATCGCGGATGGGCCCTTCTCGGCATCGTCCTGTTCGCCGCGCTCATCTTCGATTTCCTGCTGGCGCTGGCGTGTCGGCGGCAACGGTGGCCGTTCCGCTTCGCTCTCTCGGGCTTCCTTCTCGTGGCGGCAACGCTGGTCGTTTTCTTCGTCTGGACTTTCCCGGCCAATCAAGTCACCGCCAACTGGACCGTCGTTCCGGATGACTGGGAAGCGCTACGCCGACGATGGGAATACGCGCACGCGACCAATGCGGTGCTCACATTATTCGCTCTGATCGCGGTTACCCTGTCGGTGGTCTCCGCCAGCCAAGCCGGCCAGCGCAAAGGGCGTAACCGGGATCACACTTCCGTCGACCCCGCTTGAAGTGCGTCCGGCATTTGCGGCAGATTGCCGAAAAGGACCGCAAAGGGGGGGAAGAACCATGCGCTCCGATTTCGCTCGTCTGCAGATGTTGGTTGCTCTCGTTCGGCCGCGGCGGCTGCCGCTCTGGCTTGCGGCCGGTGTATTCCTGATCGTGGGCGCGACTGCGCTGACCGCTCGCGCCGACGAGGGGCAGACCCTGATCGGCTCGCTGGGCGATCAGGTGATCGCCGTCCTCAAGCAGGACAGTGGACCGTCCGAGCGGCGCCAGGAACTCGAGTCGATCCTTCACGACTACTTCGATATGCCGGAAATCGCCCGGCTGGTGCTCGGCCGGCACTGGCGCCGCGCTGACGAAGCCCAGCGAGAACGCTACATCGAGCTCTTCGCCCAATACGTCGTGGCAGTCTACTCCGGCCAGTTCGGCACCTATGGCGGCCAGAGATTTTCGGTCGTGCAGTCCCGGCCGGTCGACGAAGCGGACACGATGGTGACCGCCGAGATCCGCGGCAACGACGGCATCCCGGTCGTGCTGCACTTCCGGCTGCACCCGACCGAGCGCGGGCCGAGGATCGTCGACGTCTCGGTCGAGGGCGTGAGCATGCTCATCACGATGCGGGAAGAGTTCTCGTCCGTGGTCACCCGGGAGGGCATCGACGGGCTTCTGCGTCGACTCGAGGCGAAGACCAGGAGCGCCTGAGCCCGTCTCAGACGCGGGAAGGGCGCCTCGGCCGGATACGCCACTCGAAGCAGTCGTCGCCATGGTCGAGACGGCGCACCACGTCCAGCAGCAGGAAGCGGTTGTGCACCATAATGGCGCCTTCCCAGAGCCCGTTCCAAGCATCGAACGCCGCGGTCGGCACGTGCTCCACGCCCCGGAAGAGCCGCCAGCCCGACCGCCGGACCGTGTAGACGCCGCTGCCTTCCGCGCGCCACTCTGCGGCGTCTCCCTCGGCCGCGGCGAAGTCGGCCATCAAGCGGCAGAAGGCCTCCGGATCGTCGCCCTCGATGCCGAGGTGGGCTGCGGTCTCGTCATAGTGCTGCATACCGATCAAGCGACCGGTGATGTTGCCGAGATGGGCAGCCTCGGACGGGCCGAACAGCTCCGCCATGCGCGGCAGCATGCTCCGCACGTACTCCATGGCGTAGTTGCGATTGGCCTTCCGCAGCCGCTCGGCCGTCCAGAGGGATTCGTCCAGACCCGGCGCGTCCTCGAGGACGAAGGGCGGCGGCTCCTCCCCCGGTGAAAAGCGAAGCCGCTCCTCGGGCGGGAGATCGCGGTCGTACTCGAGGAAATAACCGGCGAGACCGTGCTGGCCATCCATCGTCTGCGCGGTGCAGACGAAGCCGAGACGCGGGTTCCCCAGCGAGACGCCGTTCTGCGCATACCAGCCGCGAAGGAAGCCGCGGGACACCTCTCCCGGCACCCCACAGATCGCCGGTCCTTCGTAGACCCAGCGCGGCGGCACGAAGCGGACCCAGGCCTTGCGGTCCGACTCCCGCATGAACTCGACTTTCACGCCGCCGATGCGGTTGGCGAGATAGTGGTAGCCGGCGGATGCGACAGCGTCCGGCAGGTGAGAAAGGCCGAGTTTCTCCAGCCCCGGGAGAAACTTCTCGTGATGCTGGTGCCGGAAGGTGCGGAAGACCAGTTCGCCGGCGTCAGCCGCGTTACGACGGCTGGCGACCGTGAGGATCAGCCCGGTGAAATAGCGATGGTAGAGTCCCGCAACAGCTTCCAGTGCGGCGGCCGAGGGCTCCTCGTGCCGGATGGCGGACACCTGGCCGGCGGCTCAGATCTGCGCGCCGGTGGCGGCGGCTTCGCCGCTCGACTCCCAGCCCTCGTCGCTCCGCGTCGATCGGACGTTGCGGAACTCGAGCAGCCGGAACCAGCCGAACGGCGGCACCACGTGCATCGCTGTCAACTCGACCTTGGCGATATCGAGCAGACCTTTCAGCTTGTAGTCGGCGTGCCAGCCGAGCCAGTTGGAGAAATGCGACAGGACGCGCTCGGCGTGATACCGCAGCCCCGGCGTCTCCTGCTGGAAATGGTTGACGATGTAGATGTATCCGCCCGGCTTGCAGACACGCCGCAGCTCTGCCATCACGCCCTCGGGATCCGGCACCACCGGCATGACGAACATCGCCACCACGACGTCGAAGCTCCCGTCGGGGAAGGTCAGGGCGGCTGCGTCCATGTTGTGCAGGCTCTCGACGTTGCCGAGTGCGTGCTTCGCGACGCGGCGCTCGGCGATCTCGAGCATCTCGGGCGAAACGTCGATGCCGACGATCCGGTTGTCGCTGCGGTAGGCCGGTAACGAAAGCCCGGTGCCGACCCCGACCTCCAGCACCCTGAGGCCGCCGCGCCGATTGACCTCCCGGATCACTCGTCGCCGTCCGAGAGCGAAGACGCCACCGAACACAATGTCGTAGACCTTGGCATAGCGCCTGTACGCGTCGCGCACCGCGGCAATGTCCATCAGCATCGAATCGGAAATCCACTCAGATGTTGTAGGAAGCTGCGAACCACGCGCACCCTTTCACGCGGCCCCGCGACAAAGATCACGCCCAGCTTTACACCGAAGCGCGAATCAGAAGGAAGAGTTCGGTTCAAGCAGAAACGCATCTTCTTCCGGAGTGCTCCGCCGGCCGAGGACCGCGTTGCGGTGTGGAAATCGGCCGAATCTCTCGATGATTTCCAGGTGTCGCAACGCCGCGGCCATGGCCTCCGGATCGTCGATCGACCGAAACAGCGACACCGACCGTTTTTGGTCGGCAAGCGATTCGCTGTGCATGTAAGGCAGGTATAGGAATTTTCGAGCGTAGGGTTCGAGCTGATCGTCGAAACCGCGCTCGATAGCCAGCTTCGCCGCTGCGAGCGCCTTCGCGTCGGTCGCCCAGGCGCGCGGATCTCCCCGGAACATGTTGCGCGGAAACTGGTCGAGCAACAGGATATAGGCCAGACACGATCGCGGCTCGCGCAGCCAATCCTCGCGGCGCCCTTCCGCCGCATCCGTATAGTCCCGGAAGAACCTGTTGCGGATCTCAGCGTCGAACGCCGCCTCCGGTTTGAACCAGATCTCGCGGTTCCGGCCATGCCACTCATCGCCCGGGGCGCCGAACCAGAAGTCGATGATGTCCTGTGGATTGGCCAAGTAATCCCTCCGGCCGCAGCTCGTCGGGACGGCATTCTACCAGCCGAGCCACAATCGTACAGCAATCGAAGCCTCTGGAACCGTGCGAATCGGGCGCCATCCGCCGATCAGGCGGCACTGGTTCGAGCGGCCGTTCCGGCGGCCGACCTCGGCCATGTCGCCAGGTGCAGTTCTTCCATCGTCTCGGGATCCTGAAGAACCGCCAGCATCTCGTCGGTAGAGAGAGCCGAGAACCCTTCCTTCTCCACCCGGTCGCGCAACTCCGTCAGACGTGCCCGATCCGCTTCGGGAAACTCCCCATACGCCCGAAGGAGCCGGATATGGCGCAGGTTGAACCGGGGGTCGTGGATCACGCGGTGCAATAGAGCCTCTCTTTGCGCGGGCTCTCCGACCGGGGAAGGACCTTCCAGTTCGGCGAGCCGCACGAGCACTGGCGGCGGCGACACTTCCTCGTCCGCCAGAAACAGGCCGAGTCGGCGAGTGAAATGCCCGAGCGAAACGCTGCTGGAGACGAGAGACAACGGAATCGACACGACCAGGCCGAGCAGGACCGGGAAAGCCCACCAGAACATGCCCGGGACCCATGTCAGGATCGCCGCGCCAGCCAACAGTCCGGCGATCGTATGCGGCAAATGGGCGCGAACCACCTCCGCCAGGTCGGTCGCGGCGCCGGATCGCCGTTGTGCGCCCCATCCCACGCTGGCGCCAGCGAGCACGGAGAGGACGAAGCCCGAATGGAACATCATCATCACCGGCGCGAGCAGGGCCGAGTAGAGTGTCTCCAGAAGAACGCTGAGGGTGAGCCGCACGGCTCCTCCCAGGCGCCGGCAACGCTCGCGGTCGGCGAGTGCCAGGCCGAGTGCGAGCACTTTGGGCATCAGGAGCGCGGCCATGGTCACGACCAACAGCGTGACCGCCGCCTCCGTCATCGAAATCGGCCACTGCGGCGTCGGGACCTCGCCGGTGAAGTAGACGGTTTCCGACAGCTCCCGGCGCGCGATCTCGACGCCGCCGAGCAGCAGGAAGACCAGCCAGACCAGCGACGACGAATACGCCATGATGCCGCTGGCGAAATAGAGGCGGCTGGACACATGCAGGTCGTCGGCCGCGAGGATCCGGCCGTGCTGAAGATTGCCTTGGCACCAGCGCCGGTCCCGGCGGGCGAAGTCGATGATGGTCGGGGGCGACTCTTCGTAGCTGCCCTCGAGGTCGTCGGCGAGTTGGATCTCCCATCCGGCACGACGCAACAGAGCAGCCTCGACGAAATCGTGGCTGAGGATCTCACCGCCGAGAGGCGCCTTGCCGGGCAGGTGCGGCAACCGGCAATGATCGATGAACGCCTCGGTGCGAATGATCGCGTTGTGGCCCCAGAAATTGCCGTTGCCGTCGGCGACGGCAGCAAGCCCCGCCGCGGGCAGGGAGCCATACACCGACGCCGAAAACGCCTGGATACGGGCGAAGAGCGTTTCCGCCCGCACGGGACGCGGCGGTGCCTGTATCAGCGCGACGGTCGGCTGCGCTTCGATTCGCCGCGCCATTTCGATCAGCGTCTCCGCCGTCATGATGCTGTCGGCATCGAGGACGATGAAAAACGGGTAGTTGAGCCCCCACCTCTCGAGGAAGTCGGCGATGTTCCCGCTCTTGCGGCCTTCGTTGCGCACCCGCCGACGATAGAAGATGCGATCCCGCCCCCGGTCCCGACTGCGGAGCTTCGCCCATGCCTCCTCCTCGGCCAGCCAGACCAGCGGGTTGCGCGTGTCGCTGAGGATGAAGAGATCGAAACGGTCTCCCGCCCCCGCCGCATCGAGGTCGTCGAGCATCGCCTCCAGCCCGGCGAAGACGCGCCCCGGATCCTCGTTGTAGACGGGCATGACGATCGCCGTCTTCGCGCTGTCCGGCGAAAACGCGGGCTCAGGACGCTCGGGCTTCCACGCCGGTCCCTTCCACCAGCGCCGGAAGTCGCGCCAGGCGACGACAAAAAAGCCCGTCAGCGCCAGCCAGATCGACTGACAGAGCCACAGCATGAGCACGCCGAAGAGCACGATCATCGGGACGTGCGCCCAGAGCAAGCCCTCGGCACCGATAATCCGCATGAAGACGACGACCGCCACCGCCGCCGAGCCCAGCGTGAGCGTGGCGATCAGCCCCCGCAGGATCGGAAGATGCGTGGCGTCGCGGCGCGGCATGCGGCGAATGCCTCCTTACCTGGTCACGGTGATCGGGCCGCCCTTCCGCTCGTTTCGGCCTGCGTGTGACACTAAGTCGCGGGTGCTGCCGCGCCCCCCGTAGCGGAAGCTCTGCGGCGGCATCCGCACAGGTTCTTCAGGCGGTAGCGGGCGCTCGCTCAGGCTCTCAGCAAGAGCGGCCTGCTCACGCGCCGCCCGGAGCAGGGTCGAAACATCAATCTCGCCCCCGTGTCGCACTCTGAGGTCGTTCAGGATCTGCAATGCGCGGCGGCGCGCCCGCGCACCTGTCCCGTACCCGAGCGCTTCGAGGTACCGGGCAATCAGATCGACGTACCCGTTCGAGTCGAACATAAGCTCAATTCCCCCTCGTCGGAGCATCTGGGTTGTCACTCGCGCCACTGGTAATTCCAGGTTTCGGAGATCACTTCCCCGTTCCTGAAGAGAGCCGCCCGGATCTCGGAGGGAGCCTCCTCCGGACGGAAATCGAAAATCAGTCGGACACCACCAATAAAGGCGTTCCGCTGCCGTAGAATATTCCCGGTCCGACCCCTCGACGCTTCTATCTTTGCCGTAATGGATTCGAGATCGCGTACATCCGCGAGCCCGCCACCGGCGAAGTCCACGACGAAACGGCGCTCGCCTTCTTCCGAGCCACGGCCGCTTCGAGTGGAGACAACACGCGCGAGGGAGGTTGGTTCCAACGGACCGCGGCCGAACGAAATCCGGTAGTCGCAGGTCCAGGTCTGCCCTGCCCGTACCGGCTCCGCCGGGATCCAGTAGGACAGAATATTGTCGTAAATCTCCGCCTCGGCCGGGACTTCGACCAGCTCGACCCGACCCGGTCCCCACTCGCCCACCGTGTCGATCCACGCGCTCGGCCGCTGCTGGAAGAGCCCGTTCAGGTCCTCGTACGAACGGAAGTCGCGGTCGCGCTGCATCAGCCCGTATCCCGCGAGACGCTCGAAGGAGAATGCGCTGATCGCGAGTTGGCGGGGGTTCCCGAGGGGGCGCCACATCCAGTTGCCGCTATCGCCGCACATGAGAAGGCCGTCGGAATCGTGGATCTCGGGCCGTGGGTCGTCGAATCGCCGACTGCCGTCTTCGCCGTAGAGGAACATGCTGACGAGCGGTGCGAGCCCGAGCTTCTTCACGTCCCGTCGGATGAAGAACTGACCGTAAACGCTGATCACCGTCGCCTCGCCGGGACGCACGAGGAATTTGCAGGCCCCGGCGAGGCTCTCGCCGTCGAGCAGGCCATACACCGCAACCTCGGTAGCGCCCGGTCCGGGCTTCTCGATCCAGAACTCCCGAAAGAACGGCACGTCCTCGGGGCTACCGGTCGCCGCGTCCACAAGTACCGTGCGTGCAGACAGACCGTAGACCTGGCCCTTCCCGACCGCCCGGAAGGAGTTTCCACCCTGGAAGACGGCTACCTCGTCATAGACGTTGGCCAGGTTGATCGGGGAATGAATGCGGAACCCGGAGAAGCCGATGTCGCCCTCGATCTCCCCGATCTCGGGAGGGTCGAATTCGAACTGGTCCGGAGAATAGACTAGCGGTCGAGCCGAGCCGGCTTCGACGACGTTGATCCGCACCGGGCGCTCGTAGATGAAGCCGCGATGGAAGAGCTGCAGTTGGAACGGCAGCTCCTCGCCTCGCCACAAGGCCGCCTCCGGGCGGAAGCGGATACGGGCGTAGCCGTCCCGATCGAGGTCGGCGATCCTTTCCGGCAATGGGGCGAAATCGCCGTCGAACGGCTCTTCCGCCAGCTGGCGGGCCCGCTCCACGACTCGGGCAAACTCGAACTGCCCGTCGGCGCGTTGTGGCTCCTGGGCGGCGAGATAAGGACCGGGCAGACGGCTAGCGAGGAGGCCTCCTGCAACCGCGCCGATCGAGCGCACCGCCACGTCTCTGCGCGTCAACATCCAGGGAACGCCTCGCCCCTCGCACACTGGAAGAACCGATCTTCCGAAACATTAGGGAAACGCGGGGATAACCCCGCCGACCGCGGCCTCATCCTGCCCCGCCAACAGGCCAACGCATATATTGCCGGGGGGTTCCGACCGGTGCCCGACGACACCGGCCGGCCACGACGACGAGGAGGTGGGTAAGCATCAGCGTTCTTTCAACGAGGAAACGGCCGCGGAACGGCCGCCAATGATATATCTCCTAGAGTCCGATCCTGGCGACGATGTTCCACGCGGAATCAACTCGCTCGCCCGGGCGCTCCCCCGATCGCGCCGACCCACAGACCGTTTGCCTGAAGCGTCGCCGCCCCTCACAATGCAGCCGAAATCAGCCGCCGAGAACGCCACCCGGCCGAGGAGAATGCCGTGAGCACTGTAACCATCGAGCAGGACGGCCCTGTTCGCACCGTCACCCTGACCCGCGCGGAAAAGCGCAACGCTCTCAACCTCGAGATGCTCGACCGGCTCTACGACGCCTTCACGGAGGAGCCGCGCGCCGAAGACCGCGTCGTCGTCGTGCGTGCAGAGGGGCCGGTCTTCTGTGCCGGCATCGACCTCAAGGAGCGACTCGAGAACCCGGTCGTGCACGGCGAAAGCCCAATCGAGCGGGTCCTGCACGCGATCGAGACGCACCCGCTGCCGGTGGTAGCGGTCGTGCAGGGCGATGCGATCGCCGGTGGCAACGAGCTGGCGCTGCACTGCGACTTCGTGGTCGCCTCGACCAAAGCCCGATTCGGCATGTCGCTGGCGCAGATCGGCCTGGCACCCACGTGGTTCCTGGCCAAGAAACTGATCGAAGTGGCCGGACCGGTCGCCTCCCGAGAGGTGCTGCTGCTCGGCGATCCGCTGCCGGCGGCGCGCATGTTCGAGCTCGGCATCATCTATCGCGCGGTGGAGCCGGAACGGCTCGAGGAGGCGGCGAGCAAGGTAATCTCGCGCCTCGCGGCGAACGCCCCGCTGTCGCTCCGCGCGATCAAGGCGCTGCTGGTCCGGGAAATGGCGTTCCGCGACGGCATAGACCACTCCGACATCGATCAGCTCATCGCCGCGGCGCGCGCGAGCCAGGACGCCAAGGAAGGCATCCAGGCGCGACTGGAGAAGCGGGCGCCGCGCTTCACGGGGAAGTAAGGCCATGTCGGTGCGCATGACCAAGCCGTGGCAGGCGCTGACGCCGGAGGCGGCGCGCCGCCTTTCCGGCCAGCTCGGGGTGTACGAGCTCGGCAACGATGCCGGTGAGATCGTTTACATCGGCTTCGCGGGCGGCCGCTCGTTGCACGGCCTCCGCGGTGAGATCGAGCGGTGGGCGAAGGAGCCTCCGGCCGGCGCAACCAGATTCCGGGTCGAGGTGAACACTGCCTACCGGACCCGGCACCACGAGCTGGTCGGCGCCTTCAGGCACGATCATGGCCGCCTGCCGGTGGCGAACACCGATATCGACCCGGCCCGGGTCAGCAATCTCAGCCCCGGTTGACGGCAGCCCGCCTTTGTCATGGCGGTGGCGTGATCCGGCGATGACAGCAAGGGCAGGAAGCGAACGAGAAAAGGGACACGAAAATGGATCTGACGCTCTCCGACGAGCAGAAGATGATCGTCGACATGGTGCGCCGCTTCGTCCGGGAGCAGATCGTGCCGCTTGAAGACAAGCTCGACCCGGACGCCGACGAGCTGCCGCCGGAGGATCTGCAGCGCCTGTCGAAAATCACCCAGGACATGGGGCTCTACGGCCTCGACACGCCGCCGGAATATGGTGGTCCCGACATCGATCTGGTCACGCGCGCGCTGATCTCGTTCGAGATGTCGCAGCACCGTGCCGGGCTCTACGCCCCGTGTTACGGCGCGTTCGGGGGTGCCCGTCAGGCGCAGCTGTTCGAGGCGACCGAAGAACAGAAGGAGAAGTACCTCTACCCGATGCTGCGCGGCGAGAAGAAGGTCTTCTTTGGCCTATCGGAGCCTTCCGGCGGCTCCGATCCGGCGCGCGCGATCCAGACGCGGGCCGTGCGAGACGGCGACGAGTGGGTCATCAACGGCTCCAAGCTCTGGATCAGCGGCGCCGACCGCGCCGACTACGGTCTCGTTTTCGCCCGCACCGACCCGAGCAAGGGCCGCGGCGGCGTGACCTGCTTCATCGTCGAGACTAATTGGCCGGGGTTCCACGTCCGCCGCGTCGTTCACACGCTCCGCTCGTCGCGCTATGCGACCGAGCTCCAGTTCGAGAACCTGCGCGTGCCGCACGCCAACATCCTGGGCGAAGAAGGCGGCGGGTTCAGCATCGCCAACGACCGGCTGACGCGCCAGCGCATCCCCTATGCCGGCGAATGCGTCGGCGTGGCGATCAAGGCGCACGAGATGGCGGTCGAGTACGCCAAGATTCGCGAGACCTTCGGGGCCCCGCTCGCATCGCGCCAGGGCATCCAATGGATGCTGGTCGAGAACGAGATCGATATCCGAACGGCGAGATGGCTGGTGCTGGAGGCGGCGTCCAAGGCCGACAACGGCGAGCCGTTCCGCACCGAATCCGCCTTCGCCAAGCTGGTCGCTGCCGAGGCCTCCTTCCGCGTGGTCGACCGCTCGATGCAGATCCACGGTGCGCTCGGCGTCGCCAAGGACCTGCCGCTCGAGCGCTGGTTCCGGGAGATGCGCATCCGCCGCATCGGCGAGGGGCCGAGCGAAGTGCAGAAGCACGTCATCGCGCGCGACATTCTCGGCCAGTCGCTGCGGTGAGGCAGATGACCGGACAGGAGCAGCGCTGGCCGCTCGAGGGCGTGCGCGTCCTCGATCTCGGCCAGCTCTACAATGGCCCCTATGCCGGCTTCCTGTTGGCACACGCCGGCGCCGATGTGGTGAAGGTCGAGCCGCCGGGCGGAGAGGCGCTGCGCGACCGCGGCGGCGGCCAGCCGTCGATGGCGCTGGCCATGCTCAACACCAGAAAGCGCGGCATTACGATAAATCTTAAAAGCGAGCGCGGCCGCGCGCTCCTGTTCGACCTCGCCAGGCAGGCCGACGTCTTTCTCGAGAATTTCGCCCCCGGCGCCCTCGCGCGTCTCGGTGTGCGCGCCGAGGATCTGATGGCGGCCAACCCACGCCTGATCTACGCCTCCGGCACCGGCTACGGCCTGTCCGGGCCCTCGCGCGACAATCTCGCCATGGACCTCACCGTCCAGGCGGTCGGCGGCGTGATGAGCATCAACGGCACCGAGGATGGGCCGCCGCTAAAGGCCGGCCTCGCCATCTGCGACTTCCTCGGTGCGGTCCACCTCTACTCCGGCATCATGACAGCGCTCTACGAGCGCTCGGTCACCGGCCGCGGGCGCTTCGTCGAGGTCGCCATGCAGGAGGCGCTCTATCCCGCGCTCGCCAGCAACATCGCCGGTCTCTATCGCAACGGGTGGAAACAGCCGCCGAGGCGCGGCAACAAACACCCGAACCGGGGCTCTTCGCCCTACAATGTCTATGCCTGCCGCGACGGCCATGTCGCCATTATCTCGGTGCGCGAGGTGCACTGGACAAACCTGCTGAAGCTCATGGGGCGCGAAGACCTGCTGAACGAGCCTCGATTCGAGACGCAGAGCCTGCGCGCGCAGCACGAGGACGAGATCGACGCCCTGGTCGAAGCCTGGACCAGCCGTCACGGCCGAGACGAGGCGGTCGACCTGCTTCGCGAGCACCGCATCCCGGCGGCCCCGGTTCGCAACCTTGAAGAGGTCACCGCCGACCGGCACATGCACGAGCGAGGCATGCTGCACGATGTCGACGATCCAATTCTCGGCCGCATCGTGCTCAACACCAGTCCGCTGCGCTTCGCCGGCACACCGCCGCCCGAGATCGGCGACTGGCCCGACGTCGGTGAGCATCAGGTCGAAGTCCTGCACGACTGGCTCGGCCTCGACGAGGCGGCGATGAAGGAGCTGGAGCGCGACGGCGCGTTCGAGTAGGCGTGGCGCGAGAAACCACTCGGCAGGAGAGCGATGCCGGGGCGGTGCGGCCCGGCCGCCCCGTGATCGTGCACGATCTTTCGCATGCGCTCGCCGCACTGCAGGCCGCATCCGAGCTCGGTGTGCCGGTGACGCTGCGGAGCGCACCGGGTGCGGCCGACTATCTCGGCTCCGGCACATTCAAGGCGATCGTCGACGTGGCGCGCGAGCGCTGGCCCGATGTCCCCGTGACGGCGGTGCTCGACTGCGCCGACGCCGCGGGTTACGCCCTGGGCGCATTGCGCATCGGCATCAAGGTCGTACGCTTTCGCGGACGGCCGGCGGTGCGCCGCAAGCTCGCCGATATCGCCGCCCGGTCGGGCGCCCGGCTCGACGCCGATCGTCGCGCGGCGCTGGACCTCCTCGACTGCCCCGATCCGCTGTCGGACTGTCGCGAATGGCTCGCCGGGCACCGTTCTGACAGGGGCCGGGCGTAGCCCGAAGTGTCGAGCCGGCCGAGATTGCCAAAGTGGAAACGCTGGGCTAATTCAGTCGTTCGTCGAGCGAGGTGATTGATCCCACAGGAGGATGCCGTGGAAGCCAGCGAACGCGTACGCAAGATCCTGTCCTGGTACGAGAGCGACAATCCCGGCACAAAGGCGAACCTTGCGAGAATCCTGATGCACGGCCGTCTCGGGGGCACCGGCAATCTGGTCATCCTGCCGGTCGATCAGGGTTTCGAGCACGGGCCCGCGCGCAGCTTCGCGCCGAATCCCGCCGGTTACGATCCGCACTATCACTTCAAGCTGGCGATCGACGCCGGGCTGTCCGCCTATGCGGCACCTTTGGGGATGATCGAGGCGGGCGCCGACACCTTCGCCGGACAGATCCCGACCATCCTCAAGGTCAACAGCGCCAACAGCCTCGCCAGCGTCAAAGACCAAGCCGTTACCGGCTCCGTGCGCGACGCGCTGCGCCTCGGTTGCTCGGCGATCGGCTTCACCATCTATCCGGGGTCGGACGACCAGTTTGCGATGATGGAGGAGATCAGCCAGATGGCGGCCGAGGCGAAGGCGTACGGCCTCGCCGTGGTGATCTGGTCCTACCCGCGCGGCGGCTCGCTGACCAAGGAAGCCGAGACCGCCATCGACATCTGCGCGTACGCGGCGCACATGGCCGCCCTCCTCGGTGCGCACATCATCAAGGTCAAGCCGCCGACCGACGCGATCGGCCTCGAGGCTGCGCGCAAGTCGTACGAGAACATCGACATTTCGACCCTGACGGCACGGATCAAGCACGTCGTGCAGTCGTGCTTCAACGGTCGTCGCCTCGTGGTTTTCTCGGGCGGCGAGGCCAAGGGTCTCGAAGGCATCTACAACGAGATCCGCGAGATCCGCGACGGCGGTGGGACCGGATCGATCATCGGCCGCAACACCTTCCAGCGCCCGCGCGACGAAGCGATCCAGATGCTCGACCAGATCATCAAGATCTACAAGCACGAGGCCTGAGCATAATCCGGAAGGCTCGCGCTTCCTCGGCGCGAGCTTTTCCACCGCAACGCTTCAGTAGGGCCTCATCCCGAGGAGGCCGCACCAGCGGTCTGTCGAGGATGAGGCCCGGCCCCCGCTCGGAGCCCCAGCCATCCCAGAAGCCTGCCGCCTCTACCTCCTCTCCCCAGCGCCGCTGATGGCCGGCGGTCTCTCGCTCGACACCTTCGCGGGTCAGCTCCGGGAGGCCCTCGGTGCCGGCGACGTCGCCTGCTTCCAATTGCGGCTGAAGGAAGTCGACGACGACGACATCCGCGAGGCGGTGCGCACCCTGATGCCGATCGCGCATGAACGTGACGTCGCCTTCATCCTGAACGACCGCCCCGACCTCGCCGCCGAGCTCGGCTGCGACGGCGTCCATGTCGGTCAGGAGGATACTCCCTACGCGGAGGCGCGGCGGCTGGTCGGGCCGGATGCGATCGTCGGCGTCACGTGCAAGGCCTCGCGCCACCTCGCCATGGTGGCGGGGGAGGCAGGCGCGGATTATGTCGCCTTCGGCGCCTTCTTCCCGAGCACGACCAAGGAAGTCACCACGCCGGCCGATCCGGAGATCCTGCGCTGGTGGAGCGAGCTGATGACCGTGCCCTGCGTCGCCATCGGCGGGATCACCGCCGAGAACTGCGCGCCGCTGGTCGAGGCCGGCGCCGATTTCCTCTGCATCTCGGCCGGTGTCTGGAATCACCCCGAGGGTCCGGCCGGCGGCGTCCGTGCCGTCAACGCCGCCATAGCCGAAGCCCTGCCGCAGACGAGCGCCTGATCTCGCGAGCGATGGTCAGGGGCGCCAGGGCGGCTTGCGGAACTCCTCCTCCGCTTCTGCCCGCGTGACGCCGATGTCACGAAGCATATGCTCGTCCAACCCTATGAGCATATGACGCTGTCGCGACCGTTCCTGCCAATCGAGCAGCCGATCCAGCCCGCGCTGTAGCGCGCTCGCGGTGACGGCAGCCGCATTGCGAACAAAACCGATCGGAGAAAAGGATGTCTCGGAAGGTCGGGGTGCATGAGGAGCGGTCGAACCGGCCTCCGGCATCCCCCGCCTCAGCGCATATTCCTCGAAGCAACTGGCCATGGTCCCGGCCTCATATTCGTCTCGCCATCGTCATTCGGTCGCCGGACGCGAATCCGGACTTCGCCCGGAGGACGGTCTATCCTCCGGGTATCGTTTGACGGCAGCCATGATCGGCAGCCAGCCGACACGTCGCGTCGCCCAGAGCTCGTAGGTCGGCCGGAACTGGTCGGGGTCG
>JAJUGE010000026.1 GCA_029268305.1 Alphaproteobacteria bacterium | reverse complement strand
GGTCTTCGGCTGGAACACGTTCGAGATACTGGCGTGCGAAGCCGGCAACCCGGCGCGTCCGGTGAATGCCATCCCTCCGATGGCGCGCGCGGTCTGTCAGATGAGATTCGTCGCCGGCTGCGACGCCGACTCCTTCATTCCTGCAATCCGGAAGCATCTGGAGGAGCAGGGATTCGGCATGGTGGAGGTCACGCCGCTGCGCGATCCGATGATGGCGACGCGCACCGACCCGGACGATCCTTGGGTGAGGTGGGCTTCCCGCTCGATCGAGCGCACCATGGGCGCGGCGCCCGCGATCCTGCCGAACCTCGGCGGATCGCTGCCGAACGATGTTTTCACCGAAATCCTGGGCCTTCCCACGGTGTGGGTGCCGCATTCCTACAGTGCCTGCTCGCAACACGCGCCGAACGAGCACTTGCTCCTGCCGATCGTCGAAGAAGGACTCCGGATCATGGCCGGCTTGTTCTGGGATCTCGGCGAGGGAGAGGTGCGCGAGCTGCCGAGAGCCTCTAGCGCAGGTGCGCGGATCGCTCCTTAGCGCGGGGTGTCAAGGAGAGACCTCAACTCTTTGAGGTCTTTGAGAAGATCGGATAGCTCATCCAGCTTGTCGGCCGATAGCGGCAGCGAGCCCTGCACTGCCCCGCGAGGCTCGGCATCGGACAGGGGCGACAGGGCTTCGAGATTGGCGGGCAAGCGGTCGCCATGATCCCGAAGGAGGCGCTGGACGCCCTTGATCGTATAGCCGTGATCGTACAGCAGCGCCCGAATCCCGCGCAGCAGATCGATGTCTTCGGGTCGGTAGTATCGTCTGCCGCCGCCCCGCTTCATCGGCTGGATCGCGTCGAACTTCGTCTCCCAGAAGCGCAGAACGTGCGCCGGGACATCGAGCTCCTCCGCGACCTCGCTGATGGTGCGAAACGCCGCGGGCGACTTTGCCAGCCGGCGCGGGGCGCGAGTACGTTCGGTTCCTTCGCTCATGCGGTGCGGGTGCGACTTGCGGCGGCGCCGGCGTTGATCCGGCCCTTGAGGACGTGCGAGGGGCGGAAGACGAGCACGCGCCGAGGCAGGATCGGAACTTCCTCGCCTGTCTTGGGGTTCCGGCCCACGCGCTCGCCCTTCTGGCGGACGGCGAAGCTGCCGAAGGACGAGATCTTCACCTGCTCGTTGCGCGTCAGCGCGTCCGCGATCTCTTGAAGCACTGCTTCAACTAGCTGGGCCGATTCATTCCTGGAAAGGCCCACTTCCTGATAGATGGCCTCGCTCAGATCGGCGCGGGTGATGGTCCGTCCTGACATCTCTTCCTCAGAGACAGGTTGAAGCCAGAACGCTACCCCTCCACGGCGGCTGGGTCAATCGTGAGGAATGAAAAGCACTTAGCGGCCGATTACCACCGCAGCAGGCTCGCGCCCCAGGTGAAGCCGCCGCCCATCGCCTCCAGGAGAAGGAGGTCGCCGCGCTTGATGCGCCCGTCTTCGACGGCCTCGGCCAGAGCCAGCGGCACCGATGCGGCGGAGGTGTTGGCGTGTCGGGCGACGGTCGAGATCACGCGTTCGGCGGGCATCCCCAGCTTGCGGGCCGTCGCATCCAGGATGCGCTGGTTCGCCTGGTGGGGGACGAGCCAGTCGATATCGTCGGGCTCGAGCCCATTGGCGACGAGAGCCTCGTTAACGACCGCGGCCAGATTGGTGACGGCATGTCGGAAGACTTCCCGTCCCTCCATCCGGAGATGGCCCACCGTCTGGGTCGAGGAGGGTCCCCCGTCGACATAAAGGAGATCTCGTTGGCGACCGTCGGAATGGAGGTGGGTCGACAGTACCCCGCGGTCCGACGACGCGCCCGGGCATTCCGCTCCGCGAATGACAAGGGCGCCGGCGCCATCGCCGAACAGGACACAGGTCCCGCGATCGGTCCAGTCGAGGATGCGCGAGAAGGTCTCCGCGCCGATAACCAGGGCCGTTCCGGCCTGGCCCGCCCGGATGAAGTTGTCGGCGGTTGCCAGAGCATAAATAAAGCCGGAGCACACCGCCTGCACGTCGAAAGCGGCCCCGTGATCCATTCCCAGCCGTGCCTGCACGGTCGTCGCGGTCGAGGGAAAGGTGTAGTCCGGGGTGGCCGTGGCCAGGACGATCAGGTCGACTTCGTCAGGCGTGACGCCGCTCGCGGCGAGTGCCGCCTCGCTCGCCTTCACTGCGAGATCGGAGGTCAACTCGCCCTCGGCGGCGATACGGCGCTCGATGATGCCGGTGCGCGCACGGATCCATTCGTCGGACGTGTCGACGAGTGTCGCCAGTTCCTGATTCGTGAGGACCCGCTCGGGCAGATAGGCGCCGCAACCGAGCGCTTCGGATCTGATCACCATCAGGCGTGCGCCGCCTTGGCGTCATCGTCCGGCGGAGAAAGATGCTCTAGCTCCTCTCGGATCGAGCCGAGGAAGCCATGCTGAACCATGTCTACCGCCACCCCGATCGCGTTGGCGAAGGCGTACGCGTCGGACGCGCCGTGACTTTTCACCGTGACCCCGTTCAATCCCAGGAAAACCGCACCATTGTAACGTCTCGGGTCGAGCCGCTGCCGCAATTTCGACAGGGCCGGCTTCGCGAGCAGATAGCCCATCTTCGCCATCAGCGAATGATGGAACGTCTGCCGGAGGAACTCCATGCAGAGGCGCGATGTGCCCTCCGCCGACTTCAACGCCACATTGCCGGTGAATCCGTCGGTTACTGTCACGTCGACCGCGCCCGACATGATGTCGTTGCCTTCGATGAAGCCGACGAACTCCAGCGGAAGATCGATGCTACGCAATATGCCGGCGGCCGCGCGCACCGCTCCGTTGCCCTTCATCTCCTCTGCGCCGACGTTGAGCAGGCCGACCCGCGGACGTTCCATGCCGAGCACGGAGCGTGCGAAGATCGAACCCATCACGGCGAACTGGACGAGGTTCTCAGCGTCGCATTCGATGTTGGCGCCGAGATCGAGCATGACGGTCTCGCCGCGCTGGCTTGGAAAGAAGCCGGCGATAGCGGGGCGGTCGACCCCCTTCGGCATCCGCAGGATGAACTTGGAGATCGCCATCAGCGCCCCGGTGTTCCCTGCGGAGACGACGGCATCGGCCTCGCCCTGCTGCACCGCTTCGATCGCCATCCACATGCTCGACGATCGGCCGGTTCGCAACGCGGCGGACGGCTTGGTCTCTCCGCTGATGCGATCGCTAGTGTGCCGCAACTCCGAAACCGCGGCGAGCGCGGGCAGACGATCGAGCAGCGGCTTTACCTCGGCCTCGTCGCCGAAAAAGAGGTAGCGCGCGCCGGGAAAGCGCTCCCGCGCAATCTCTGCGCCCTGCACGACAATGTCAGGGGCGGCATCTCCGCCCATCGCGTCGAGCGCTACTGTCAGTCTCTCGGCCAAGCGGCGCGTCCCGTTCCGCTAATCCAATCGATCAGCTGCCGGCACCGGTCACGACTTCTCTGTCGCGATAGTACCCGCAGGACCGGCAGACATGGTGCGGCAAAGTGCGCTCGCCGCAGTTGGGGCATTCCACGTGATTGGCGAGCGTGATGCGGTCGTGCGACCGGCGCATGTCACGCCGTGACTTGGTCGTCTTCTTCTTGGGTACGGCCATTTGTCCCGATTCTCTCTGCTAGGGTGCGGCAAAACGCGGTTGTGTATCTCAATTCATCTGTCCGGGCAACCTAATCGGCCGTCGGATCCCCCGCGCCCCGCAGCTTTTGCAGCACGGCGAACGGCGACGTAACGGCCTCGGCTTCGTCGGCACGGAACGCCTCTTCCACAGCGGCTTCCGGTAGCCGCGGGTAGGGATCCAGCATCGAGGCGAATTCCTGGACAACCGCCTCGCCAACGTCGAACGATTCGCCGGCGAATGGCTCCGGTTCGTCCTCGTCGCCCGCGATCTCGGCCGGCGCGGGCAACAAGGATGCATCTACTCTCACATAAGTGCTGTGGAATGGACCTTCCACGATATTCTCGATCGGCTCGAGGGTGACGACGCAGAGCTGCGTGACCTCGGCATGAAGCGTGCCTTCCACCTTGTAAACGTCTCCGTGATCCAGACGCCCAAGGATGACGTCGGCACGAAAAGCCCGCAACGCTTCGAGCCCGAAACGCTTCTGTAGTTCCAATCTTTCGTCGGGACTCGCTTCGATCGTTACGCGGAGCGGCTGTTCGTCGGCCAGATGAAGGCCGAAACGGCGTGAAAGCTCGGGCTTCTCTCCATGAGATTGGGCAATCATCCGCGCTCCTTCGCGAGAGATGTAGGCATCACTGGTGCAGGCAGAAAATCGACCCGACCCTGCTCCAGTGCGGCTGCCGGTTGTTCGGAAAGATGCGCATCCTGACGCCGCACATACTCTGCCATCGTCGCGACGGCGGTCTCTTCGGGCTGGACCGTTCCATAGAGATTCCGGCGCAACGCCGCAGTGAGCGCGTTGTCGCCGCTACTCAGACCGGCATCGTACGCCGCGGCCCGCCCATAATAGGCTTCTGCCATCGTTCGAACTTTCCTGCCGACCGAAAGATCGCCGACCCCCATCTCTCGGAGACTATGATCCATGTCGGCGAACATCAGGTCGAAGAGCGCCTGCGCGAGTTTGCCAGCCTCTGCCTTCCTCGCATCTTTCCCAAGCCGCCTGAGGACGAGATGGGCGTGCAGGGCAATCATCTCGAACCGTCCGTCGACGGTGTCGGGAACGCCACAATCGGCGAAGAACTCCGGACGGCGAGCCTGTGCTACGACACTCTCATACAAGGCACGCGCCGCGGCGTCTCCACGGCGCCGGCGCAGCGATTGCCAGAATTGCATGATTGTAGCTCCGTGCGCGACAGGCTTCGTTCGCAAGCGCCGGGCGGTTCGTTGACGCCGGGTCCGGCCGATGACATCTTCCAAACTCCCTATTTAAGGAATCCGCCCCGTGAGGCAACAGCGCTGCCACGGGGCACGAGGAGCATGAGGACACGATGCGGAGCTCGACTGGTCGAATAGTGCTGGCCGCGGGGATCGTCGCCTTGATGGCTGCCTGCAGCGCCGACGTCGATTCCAACGGCTACGTCTTCCGTGAGGGCGATGTCACCGAGATCCGACCCGGCGCCCAGACAAAGGAAGGGGTCCTGCAGGCGCTCGGCACCCCATCGAGCAGGGCCCCTTTCGACGACAATGTCTGGTACTACATCGGCGAGCGCAATCGCCAGGTCGCATTCTTCGACCCCGAACTGATCGAGCGTCAGGTTCTGGTCGTCCGCTTCGACGACACGGGGTTCGTGGAGTCGACGGAGGTGTTGACCAAAGAGGACAGAAATGAGGTGGCTCTGGTGGAGCGGGAGACGCCGACCGCTGGCCACGAGCTGACCTTCCTCGAGCAGCTGCTTGGGAACATCGGCCGCTTCAACAGGGATACGGCCGGCTCCAACTAGGCTACGCGAGCAGTTACTGCGGCCGGGATAGAGAAGGGGCCCTGGAGAGGATCAACTCTCCAGGGTCCCTTGCTTTTGGTGACCCGTGTGTCAGTGGGCGAGGATCGCCAACAGCAGCAGGGCGACGATGTTGGTGATCTTGATCATCGGATTGACGGCGGGTCCGGCGGTGTCCTTGTACGGATCGCCGACCGTGTCGCCGGTAACGGCCGCCTTGTGCGCCTCCGAGCCCTTGCCACCGTGGTTGCCGTCCTCGATGTACTTCTTGGCGTTGTCCCAGGCACCGCCGCCCGCCGTCATCGAGATGGCGACGAACAGCCCTGTGACGATCACGCCGAGCAGCATCGCACCCACCGCCGAGAATGCTGCGGAGCGGTCGGAGATGAGCAGGACGACGAAGAAGACGATGATGGGAGCCAGAACCGGGAGGAGCGAAGGAACGATCATCTCCTTGATCGCGGACTTCGTCAGCAGATCGACGGCACGGCTGTAGTCGGGCTTGCCGGTGCCCTCCATGATGCCGGCGATCTCCTTGAACTGCCGCCGAACCTCGACCACGACCGAGCCGGCGGCGCGGCCGACCGCGGTCATGCTGAGGGCGCCGAAGAGGTAGGGCAACAGGCCGCCGATCAGCAGGCCGACGACGACGTAAGGATTGGCCAGCGAGAAGTCGAGGCTGACGCCTTGAAAATACGGGTAGGCGGTCGGATCGCCGATGAAGTGCTCGAGGTCGGACGTATAGGCCGCGAAGAGCACCAGCGCGCCGAGGCCGGCAGAGCCGATCGCATAGCCTTTGGTGACAGCCTTGGTCGTGTTGCCGACAGCGTCGAGCGCGTCGGTCGTGTTGCGGACCTCGGCCTCGAGGTCGGCCATCTCGGCGATGCCGCCGGCATTGTCCGTGACCGGGCCATAGGCGTCGAGGGCGACGACCATGCCGGCGAGCGCCAGCATGCTGGTCACGGCGATGGCGATGCCGAACAGACCCGCCAGCCCGTAGGCGATGATGATGGCGGCGCAGATGATCAAGGCGGGGATCGCGGTCGCTTCCATCGAGATCGCGAGGCCCTGGATCACGTTGGTGCCGTGACCCGTGGTCGAGGCCTGGGCAATCGAGCGTACCGGCCGGAACTCGGTGCTCGTGTAGTATTCGGTCACCCAGATCAGGAGGCCGGTGACGACGAGGCCGACGACGGCGCACAGGAACAGCGAGAAGCCGCTGAACTGGAGCCCACTCACCTCGAGCGGCGTGCCGAAGCCGACGACCCAGAGCGTGACGATGGCGATGCCGATGAGGGAGAGGACCGCGGAGACGATGAAGCCGCGGTAGAGCGCGCCCATGATGTTGTTGTTGGGGCCGAGCTTGACGAAGAAGGTGCCGGCGACCGACGCGAGGATGCAGACGGCGCCGATGGCGAGCGGATAGACCATCATCGCCGAGAGCATCTCGGTCCCGACGAAGAATATCGATGAAAGGACCATGGTCGCGACGACGGTGACGGCATAGGTCTCGAAGAGGTCGGCCGCCATGCCCGCGCAGTCGCCGACGTTGTCGCCGACGTTGTCGGCGATCACCGCCGGGTTACGCGGATCGTCCTCCGGAATTCCGGCCTCGACTTTGCCGACAAGGTCGGCGCCGACGTCGGCGCCCTTGGTGAAGATGCCGCCGCCGAGTCGGGCGAAGATCGAAATCAGGGACGCACCGAAGCCGAGGGCCACGAGCGGGTCGATCAGGCCGCGACCTTCGGCGCCGCTGCCGAGCAGGATCATGTAGTAGCCGGCGACGCCGAGCAGCGCGAGGCCCGCGACGAGCATGCCCGTGACGGCCCCCGACTGGAACGCGATCTGCAGCGCATGCGCAAGCCCCTGCCGCGCGGCCTCGGTCGTGCGGACGTTGGCGCGCACCGAGACGTTCATGCCGATGTAGCCGGCAGCCCCCGAGAGAATCGCGCCGATCAGGAAGCCGATCGCGACGCTCAGGCTGAGCAGAATCCAAAGGAGAAGGAAGATGACGACGCCGACGATCGCGATGGTGCGGTACTGGCGGTTCAGATAGGCACTGGCGCCCTCCTGAATCGCGCCGGCGATCTCCTGCATGCGGGCATTGCCCGGGCTCGCCGCGAGCACGGCCCGGCTGGCGTAGACGCCGTATCCGAGCGCGACCGCTCCGCAAATCAGAACGAACCAATAGACCGCTGTCATCGGGAACGACCCTTCATGAATTGGACGAAGCGCTCCGCCGGCGCGCCAAGACCCCAGACCGGCAAGGCGGAAGACGGGCGCGAAAATGCCAGAAGGCCATCTTCAACGCAACCCGCGCGGCAGACCCGCGGCACCCAGGGGAGGGGGCGGGTCTGCCTTCGACGTCGCGGCGCATGCACGGCCGAGGTTCACGAAGGCGATGATGGTAAACGGAGGTTGTGTTCCGGAGACGAGCGTCAGGAGTCGGCGCGTACGTAGCGGATCACCATGGGATCGGCGATGCCCGGGATCGTGATCTGCGTTTCCAGCTCGCGATCGGCGCAGGTGTACGCTTGGGTCATCTGGCGGGGACCGGCTTCCTTCGGCATCGGGATGACCTGCTCATTGCCGCCCGGGCCCTTGATGCGCATCTCGCCCTGCATGTCTTGCATTTCCGGGCAGAGATGAAGTTGACCGTCCGAGGACGACCACCGCCCGCGCGTCTCGTTCGTCGCAGTTGCACGCGCCTGCACCCGACCGCCCGCATCGGTGGCATGCGTCGCTTCGCCAGAGCGTGATGAGCGATAGGTACCATCGGCATCGAAGACGATGGTGCCGCCGCCGCTCTGGGGGATCGAGATGCCGGGCGGCATGTTGCGCTTCATCCACTCGGCGGCGCCGCTGCCATCGGATCGCCACTCACCGACGAGGCACTCGTCGATGGCGCGAGCCTCGCCGCACTCGGCCACCACCGACGGTGCCGTATAGCCGAACAGAAGCCAAACCGCGGCGAAGCTGCCAGCCGTGCGACCCACGGCGCGTTGTCCAATTCCCAAGCGAAACACGCCCCCCTCCGTCTTTCAGAGCTCCACCTCTGCCGGCGCCCTCAGCCTCTCGCCAGGAAAGGCGCAGTCAGATGCGATAGTCTGGCAAGGGAGAGCCACATGTGTCGAGCCCGATCAGTTCCGCCTTTCCAGCAGGCCGCGGGCGATGACATGGGCCTGGATCTCGGCAGCGCCCTCGAAGATGTTGAGGATACGGGCATCGCAGAGGACGCGGCTGATCTCGTATTCCTCGGCATAGCCGTTCCCGCCATGTACCTGCACGGCGTTGTCGGCATTCGACCAGGCCACGCGGGCAGCGAGCAGCTTCGCCATCCCCGCCTCGATGTCGCAGCGCCGGTCGGAGTCCTTCTCGCGGGCGGCGAAATATGAGAGCTGCCGCGCGATCATGGTCTCGACGGCCATCCAGGCGATCTTCCCGCCGACACGCGGGAAGGCATAGATCGCTTTCCCGAACTGCTGACGCCCCGTGGCATATTCGAGCGCCAGCTCGAGCGCCCGCTGCGCCACGCCCACGGAACGGGCCGCCGTCTGAATGCGGGCAGATTCGAATGTGGTCATGAGCTGCTTGAAGCCTTGCCCTTCGACGCCGCCGAGGAGGTTTTCGGCGGAGATCTCGAAGCCGTCGAAAGCGATCTCGTACTCTTTCATGCCGCGGTAGCCGAGCACCTGGATCTCGCCGCCACTCATGCCTGGAGCGGGGAAGGGATCCTGGTCTGTCCCGCGCGGCTTGGGCGCGATGAACATGCTGAGACCGCGATAGCCGGGCTCGTCCGGGTCGGTGCGCGCGAGCAAGGTCATCATGTCGGCGCGCGCGGCGTGGGTGATCCAGGTCTTGTTGCCGGTTACGCGGTAGACATCGCCATTGCGAATCGCACGGGTACGGAGGCTGCCGAGGTCGGAGCCGGTGTTCGGCTCGGTGAAGACCGCCGTCGGGAGCACTTCGCCAGAGGCGATCTTCGGCAGCCACTCCTCCTTCTGCGCGTCGGTGCCGCCAAGACGGATCAGCTCGGCAGCGATCTCGGACCGGGTCCCCAGAGAGCCGACCCCGATGTAGGCGCGTGAGAGCTCCTCGGTCACCACGCACATAGCCACCTTGCCCATGCCGAGGCCGCCGTGATCTTCGGGCACGGTGAGGCCGAAGACGCCCATTTCGCCCATTTCCCGCACGATCTCGATCGGGATCAGCTCGTCGCGAAGGTGCCAGCTGTGGGCGTCCGGCTGCACCCGCTCGCTCGCGAAGCGCCGGAACTGGTCGCGGATCATGACGAGGGTGTCATCGTCCAGAGCCGGATCACCGAAATCTTCCCCGGCAGACTTGTCGGCGATCAGCTCCGCGATGCGCATCCGCACAGCGGAGCGGCTTCCGCTCGTGCGCAGCCGTCGGACAGCTGCCGCGTCGAACTTCTCCACCACCTCATCTGCTATGCCGAGATCCGCAGGCCGGACGACTTCCCCCTGGCTGATGGCGATGCCGCCGATCAGCTGTGCCATGTACTCGCCGAATCCGGCCTGGAGGATCAGTTGCTCGAGCTCGCCGAACCGACCGGACCCGTTCAGGCGCTCCGCCCAGCGGAGCAACTCGCGGAGGCCTGCCACGTAGGTGGTGAGCCAGGCGAGTCCATGCGCTGCGAGCTGTTCCTGCTCGAGCAGCTTCGGATCGACCCTCCCATCACTGGTGACAAGTCCGTTCACCGCCGACCGCGCCGCGTCGGAATAGGATTCCGCGCTGGCCAGCGCTTCGCGGCAGATCCCCATCAAATCCGGAAGGATGATCGATGTTGCGCCCTCCGACCCGACTGGGCCGGTCACAGGCTGGTTCATCTCGGCCTCCGCTCACCTTCGCTCGACATACGCCGCCGATGGAGCGGACATGCGGGGAGTTGTCACTGGAGTCAAGTCGCTCCCCCGGCTGACCGCCACGCTCGAACCGGTCCAATCGCCTCGCAGCTCTCCGCCGCGACCGTACAATGAGCGTCTACGCTCCGGGACTCAGTCCTCGTCAAGTTCGGCGCAAAGCTGCAGCCAGTCCCGATGCAGCCTCTGGTGCGAGCCGAAGCAATCGTCGGGAGCGACGAAGGCGACGGTCGTCGTTCGGTCGGTCGGACCGCCGGCGCAGGCGGCGAGCATCAGAAGGCAAGGCAAGAAGAGCACAGCGTACCGCATGGCAGTCACCTGCAAAGCTTCCGCGGAAGGATTTCTGCGGGGCTTCGGATATGGTGCCACGGCAAGCGGAGATGAAGAAGGAAAGGTCTCAGAATTGGTGGGCGGTGTAGGGATCGAACCTACGACACCTGCGGTGTAAACGCAGTGCTCTACCGCTGAGCTAACCGCCCCTCATTGCGCCGCTCTCCGACCGAAGGCATCTGCCTTTCGATGCGCGGGACCGGGGTCATACAAGTTAGCACGGGGAACAGGAAAGAAAGGCCGGCCACTACCGCAGCCAGCCATGCGGCGGCGAGATTTAGTTGACGGCGTCCTTCAGCGCTTTTCCAGCCTTGAACTTCGGCTGGTTCGACGCGGCGATCTTGATGGTTTCACCGGTCCGGGGATTGCGGCCGGTCGATGCCGCACGCTTGGTTACGGAAAAGGTGCCGAAGCCGACGAGACGCACCTCATCGCCCTTCTTCAATGCGCCCGAGATGGCATCGAAGATGGCATCTACCGCCTTGCTGGCATCCCCTTTAGCCAAACCGGTATCGTCCGCGACCGCGGCGATCAACTCGTTCTTGTTCACTAGCAAGTCCCCCTGTGAGCGACAACTATGGGTCAATACCTTGGGAAACCCCCCAACCGAAAAGCCGGCGGAGTCTAATCCGGCCGGTTTTCGTCAGTCAATGCGCGAGGATAATCTGTCCCCAGCTTTGTGGTGCCGCGCGCCTTTCGATCGGCGCGCGGCACCATTGCGGGTCAGTGCGTTACGACGCCGGAGACGCTCTTGCCTCCGTCGGGTGCCGGCGGCGGCTTGACCTCGTCCGCCTCGTTCCATTCGATCGCCTGGGGCACCTCTACCAGCGCATTGGCAAGGAGCTCGTCGACCGTCTCGACCGGGATGATTTTCAGCCCCTTGAGGACGTTCTGCGGAATGTCCGCCAAGTCCTTCTCGTTGTCTTTCGGGATGATCACCGTGGTGAGGCCCCCACGCAGTGCCGCCAGCAGCTTCTCTTTCAGGCCACCGATCGGCAGAACCCGACCGCGCAGCGTGATCTCTCCGGTCATCGCGACGTCCTTGCGGACGGGGACCCCGGTCAGCGCCGACACGATCGAGGTGACCATTGCGACACCGGCCGACGGGCCATCCTTCGGGGTCGCACCTTCCGGCACGTGGACGTGGATGTCCTTCTTGTCGAAGTCGGGCGGCTTGATGCCGTACTGCAGCATCCGCGAGCGGACGAAGCTGCGGGCGGCCTGCACCGATTCCTGCATCACGTCGCCGAGCTTCCCGGTGTAGGAGACGTTCCCCTTGCCCGGCATGATCACGGCTTCGATCGACAGCAACTCGCCCCCGACCTCGGTCCATGCCAGGCCGGTGGTGACGCCTACGAGATCCTCCCGCTCCGCCTCGCCGTAGCGGTAGCGGCGTACGCCGGCGAACTTGCCGAGGTTTCGCGGCGTGATCTTGAGCGACTTGGTGTTACCGGAGACCAGCTCCTTCACGCCCTTCCGCGCGAGGTTCGCTATCTCCCGTTCGAGGTTTCTGACGCCCGCCTCGCGCGTGTAGTAACGGATGACGTCGCGCAACGCCTCGTCGGTGATCGACCATTCGCCCTTCTTCAGGCCGTGCGCCTCCATCTGCTTCCGGATGAGGTGGCGCTTTGCGATTTCGACCTTCTCGTCCTCGGTGTAGCCGGGGATACGGATGATCTCCATCCGGTCGAGCAGGGGCTGCGGCATGCGCAGCGTGTTCGCCGTGGTGATGAACATCACGTCCGAGAGGTCGTAGTCGACTTCGAGGTAATGGTCGTTGAAGGTCGAGTTCTGCTCGGGGTCGAGCACTTCCAGCAGCGCCGACGCAGGGTCGCCGCGCCAGTCGGCACCCAGCTTGTCGACCTCGTCGAGGAGGAAGAGCGGATTGGAGGTCTTCGCCTTCTTCATCCCCTGGATGACCTTGCCGGGCATCGAGCCGATGTAGGTGCGGCGGTGACCCCGGATCTCCGCCTCGTCGCGAACGCCGCCGAGCGACATGCGCACGAAGCTCCGCCCGGTCGCACGAGCGATCGACTTGCCGAGCGAGGTCTTGCCGACGCCGGGCGGGCCGACGAGGCAGAGGATCGGCCCCTTCACCTTTCGCATGCGCTGCTGCACAGCGAGGTATTCTAGGATCCGCTCCTAGACCTTCTCGAGCCCGAAATGGTCATCGTTCAGGATCTTCTCGGCGAGGTGGATGTCGCGCTTCACTTTCGAGCGCTTCTTCCACGGAATGCCGAGCATCCAGTCGAGATAATTCCGCACCACCGTGGCTTCGGCCGACATCGGGCTCATGGTCCGGAGCTTCTTCAGCTCGGCCATGGCCTTTTCGCGCGCTTCCTTGGTGAGCTTCGTCGCGTTGATGCGCTCTTCCAGTTCCGCGACCTCGTCGCGCCCGTCCTCGCCCTCGCCCAGCTCCTTCTGGATGGCCTTCATCTGCTCGTTCAGGTAGTACTCGCGCTGCGTCTTCTCCATCTGCCGCTTTACGCGGTTGCGGATGCGCTTTTCCACCTCGAGCACATCGATCTCGCCCTCCATGTAGGAGTAGACGCGCTCCAGCCGCTCCTTCACCCCGGCGGTCTCGAGCAGCTCCTGCTTCTCGGGAATCTTTAGGGTCAGGTGAGCGGCGACGGTGTCGGCGAGCTTCGCCGGGTCATCGATCTGATTGATCGAAACCAGGACCTCCGGCGGGATCTTCTTGTTGAGCTTCACATAGGCTTCGAACTGCGTCACGACCGTGCGCGCGAAAGCTTCCTCTTCCGCCGCCGAGGTACCGTCGGACTCGGGGAGGGTGTCCGCGAGCGCCTCGAAGAAGGCCTCGCGCTCGGTGAAGCCGCGGATGCGCGCGCGCTGCGTCCCCTCGACGAGGACCTTTACCGTGCCATCGGGAAGCTTCAGCAGTTGCAGCACCGTGCCGATGGTCCCTACCTCGTAAATGTCGGCGGGGGTCGGGTCGTCCTGCGCCGCGTTCTTCTGCGCGACGAGCAGGATCTGCTTGTCGTCCTTCATCACCTCTTCGAGCGCGTGGACGGACTTCTCGCGCCCGACGAAGAGGGGAACGATCATGTGGGGGAAGACGACGATGTCCCTCAACGGGAGCACCGGGTAGAGATGGCCGCTTGGCTTGTCCTGCATGATGCTACTTCGTGTTCCGGGCAGGGCTACCGCCGCATGGCGAGAGCGGCGCCGAACCGATCGACGTTAACGATTAGGTGGAACGGGCGCCGCAACCATTCAAGGAGATCAGGCGCTTGACCCGACGTCACCCCGTCGCTCCGAGTAGATGTAGAGCGGCTGCGCACGTCCCTCGACGACCTCGCGGTTGACGACCATCTCCTCCACCCCTTCGAGGCTCGGCAGGTCGTACATCGAATCGAGCAGGATGCCCTCCATGATCGAGCGCAGCCCGCGCGCGCCGGTCTTGCGCTGGATCGCCTTCTGCGCGATGCCGCGCAGGGCATCCTCCTTCAGCGTGAGCCGCACGTCCTCCACGTCGAACAGCCGCTGGTACTGCTTGACCAGGGCGTTCTTGGGCCGGGTCAGGATCTCGATGAGTGCTTCCTCGTCCAGATCCGTAAGGGTAGCGATCACCGGAAGCCGTCCGACGAACTCGGGAATGAGGCCGAACTTCAGCAGATCTTCCGGCTCGACGTCCTTCAGGATCTCCCCGGTCTGGCGCTCGTCCACGCCGCGGACGTCGGCACCGAAGCCGATCGCGGAGCCTTTGCCGCGCGCCGAGATGATCTTCTCAAGCCCCGAAAAGGCGCCACCGCAGATGAAGAGGATATTGGTCGTGTCGACTTGCAGGAACTCCTGCTGCGGATGCTTGCGGCCGCCCTGCGGCGGGACCGACGCGACCGTCCCCTCCATGATCTTCAGGAGAGCCTGCTGCACCCCTTCGCCGGAGACGTCTCGCGTGATCGACGGATTGTCGGACTTGCGCGAGATCTTGTCGACTTCGTCGATATAGACGATGCCGCGCTGCGCGCGCTCGACATTGTAGTCGGCCGCCTGCAGCAGACGCAGGATGATGTTCTCGACATCCTCGCCGACATAGCCCGCTTCCGTCAGAGTCGTGGCGTCGGCCATCGTGAAGGGCACGTCGAGAATTCTGGCCAACGTCTGCGCGAGCAGGGTTTTGCCGCAGCCCGTGGGGCCGACGAGCAGGATGTTCGACTTCGCGATCTCGATCTCGCTCGCCTTGGCGCCGTTCGAAAGCCGCTTGTAGTGGTTATGCACGGCGACGGAGAGGACGCGCTTGGCGTGATGCTGGCCGATGACGTAGTCGTCCAGGATCTTGCAGATGTCGGCCGGCGTGGGCACGCCCTCGCGCGACTTCACCAGAGTGCTCTTGTGCTCCTCGCGGATGATGTCCATGCACAGTTCGACGCATTCGTCGCAGATGAACACCGTCGGCCCGGCGATAAGCTTTCGGACCTCGTGCTGGCTCTTTCCGCAGAACGAGCAGTAAAGCGTGTTCTTGGAGTCGCCACCGCTGGACTTTGTCATCACTCTTCCATCTGGACCGGAGAACCGCCCGATATGTTAGCCAGTGGACGATACGGCGCACAACGTCAAATGAGCGCTTAACCCGGACGCTCCGGCAGTCGCACGTCGACCGTCACCGGCCACCTATCAACTGCCTCTATATGAGGTGATTGGACGGCCGATCAATCAAGGAGAGGTTAATTGTCGTGCGTCAGCCTTCTGCCGGCGCCGGCCGCTTTTCGACCACCTCGTCGATCAGCCCGAACGCCTTGGCATCCGGGGGCGTGAGGAAGCGATCGCGCTCGAGCGCCTCCTCGATCGCCTCCATCGACTGGCCGGTGTGCTCGACGTAGATCTCGTTGAGTCGACGCCGCAGACTGATGATCTCGCGCGCGTGGATCTCGATGTCGCTCGCCTGGCCCTGGAACCCGCCGGAGGGCTGGTGGACCATGATTCGGGCGTTCGGCAGCGCAAAGCGCTTGCCCTTAGTACCGGCGGCCAGCAGCAGCGAGCCCATCGACGCGGCCTGGCCACAGCAAACCGTGGACACGTCGCAGCGGACGTAGCGCATTGTGTCGTAGATCGCGAGACCCGACGTGACTACCCCGCCCGGCGAGTTGATATAGAGCGAGATGTCCTTCTTCGGGTTCTCCGCCTCGAGGAACAGGAGCTGGGCGCAGAGGAGGCTCGACACCGCGTCGTGCACGGGACCGGTCAGAAAGATGATCCGCTCCTTGAGCAGGCGCGAGTAGATGTCATAGGCCCGCTCCCCACGGTTGGTGGACTCGACCACCATCGGGACCAGGGTGTTCATGTAGGTATCGATCGGGTCCGACATGGTCCGTTCCGCTGCCTTCCTCGTTTCGCGAGCGCCGCTCAGCCTTCGCTCTTGTCCTGCCCGGCGCCGGCGTTGCTATCACCTTCGCCTTCGTCCGGATCGCGCAGCAACTCTTCAGGAGCGACCTTATTCTCGGTGACGTCCGCAAGCTCTAGGATGAAATCCACGACCTTGTCCTCGAGGATCGGCGCCTGGAGCTGGGCGATCGCGCTCGGGTTCTTCTGGTAGAATTCGTAAACCTGCTGCTCCTGCCCCGGGAAGCGCGCGAGCTGCGCGCGAATGGCCTGGTTCAGGTCGTCCTGGTTTACCGAGATATTGTTCAGCCGGCCGACTTCGGCAAGGAGCAGGCCGAGCTTGACGCGGCGCTCGGCGACCTTGCGGTACTCCGCCTCCAGCTCCTCGTCCGCCTTGCCCTCGCGGAGCTCGTCGCCCTGCTCGCCTTCGAGCTGCTGCTTCACCTGCGCCCAGATCCCCTGGAACTCCTGCTCGACGAGGCCGGCGGGGACCGGGAAGTCGTGCGCCTTCTCCAGCTGGTCGAACAGCGTGCGCTTGATGCGATTGCGACCCGCCGCGGCATACTCGCTCTCAATCCGCTCCTTGATCGACTTCCGCAGTTCCTCCAGCGATTCGAGGCCCATCGACTTGGCCAGCTCGTCGTCGATGACCGCCGGCTCATATTCGCGGATCTCGGTCACGTCGACCTCGAAGACGGCTTCCTTTCCGGCGAGGTGCTCGGCTCCGTACTCCTCAGGGAACTTGACGGTGACCTCACGATGCTCGCCGGCCTTGGCTCCGACGAGCTGGTCCTCGAAACCGGGAATGAAGGCGCCGCCGCCGAGCTCCAGCTCGTAGCCGCTGGCCGTGCCGCCGGCAAAAGCCTCGCCGTCGATCTTGCCGACGAAGTCGATGACGAGAACGTCACCTTCCCGTGCTTCGCGATCTTCCTCGACCTTCTTCGCCTGGCGGTTCTGGGCAGCGAGGCGCTCGACAGTTTCGTCGATCGACTTTTCGTCGGCCTCGGCGACGAGCCGCTCCACCTTGATCTGCGAAAAGTCGATCGGCTGGATCTCCGGCATGATCTCCAGCTTGAGCGTATATTCGAGGTCTTTCTGCTCCTCGAAGCTCTCGATATCGACCTCCGGCTGCATCGCGGGCTTGAAACCGCGCTCGTCCAGCGCCTTTTCGGAGGTTTCCTTCAGGGTGTTCTCGAGCACTTCGCCCATGACGGCACGCCCGAAGCGCTGCTTGAGCAGCGATATCGGCGCCTTGCCGGGCCGAAAGCCGGGCAGGCGGACCGTTCGGCCGATCTCGTTCAGCTTCGCCTGAACCTGCTCCTGGATCTCGGTCGAGGAAACGACGACCTTCAGCTCGCGCTTGAGGCCTTCGGAAAGGGTCTCGGTTACCTGCATTGGCATGTCGGTCCGGTCATCTAGGTCGGCTGTGGCGGGAACCCGTACCGGATCGCGCATCGGCAGGTCAACGTGGTGCGGGCGGAGGGACTTGAACCCCCACGACCAAGGTCACCAGATCCTAAGTCTGGCGCGTCTACCAGTTCCGCCACGCCCGCCCGATGCTCGCGCCTCCGGGCACATACCAAAACGCGCCGTCCGGAACGAACGGCGGGGCCACCCCAGCCAGGGGGCGCCTCTATAGCACAGAAACGCGCGGCGCCAACAGGGGCGACGCACTTCACCGACGCAGCAGCGCGGTCGCCGCCGCGTCGAGAATCGCATCTTCGTCGAGCCGGTGATCGCGGTAGAGCTCCTGGATCTCTCCCGATTGACCGAACCTCTCCACGCCGAGGGCGGAGAGGGGCCGCCCCAGGGCCGATCCGATCCAGGAAAGGGTGGCCGGATGCCCGTCGAGCACGGTGACGAGCGCGGCATCTTTCGCGAGCGGCGCCATGACCCGCTCGATCCAGGCGGAAGCGTGACGGCCGGCGGCGCGGGATCGGTCGGCGGCCAGCCAGTCCTCGTGCAGACGGTCGGGTGAGGTCACCGCCAGCAGCCCCGCTCCGGGAATGTCCTCGAGGATCTGCCGGTGGGCGGCGGTAGCCTCCGGCGCGACGGCGCCGCTGTAGACGATCGCGAGCTCCGCACCCGGTTCCGGCGGCACCACCCAGTAGGCGCCGTTCAAGATGTCGTTGCATGTTGCGTCGTCGAGCTCTCGACCCGGCTGCTCGAGCTGCCGGGTCGAAAGGCGCAGGTATACGGAGCCTCCGTCCGGCGATTGCATATGGCGGAATGACCAGCCGAGAATGACCGCCAGCTCGTCTACATAGGCCGGCTCGAAATAGCTGAGCCCCGGTAGCCCCATGCCGACGAGAGGTGTGCCGATCGACTGATGGGCACCGCCCTCCGGCGCAAGGGTGACGCCGGCGGGGGTCCCCACGACCACGAAACGTGCATCCTGGTAGAGTGCATAAGTGAGGGCATCCAGACCGCGGCCGATGAACGGGTCGTAGAGGGTGCCGATCGGCAACACGCGCTCGCCGAACAGCGGCCCTGAGAGGCCGAGGGCAGCCAGCAGCAGGAAGAGGTTGTTCTCGGCGATGCCGAGCTCGATGTGCTGGCCGCGTGGCGAAAGGCTCCACTTCTGTGCCGATACCACACGCTCGGCGCGGAAGACGTCCTCGACTTCCTGGCGGTTGAAGATGCCGCGCTGGTTCACCCATGCCCCGAGGTTGGTAGACACGGTGACGTCGGGAGAGGTGGTGACGATGCGATCGGCCAGCACGTCGTTCCCGCGGCTGATCTCGTTGAGTATGCGGCCGAAGCCTTCCTGGGTGGACATGCGCTCCGCCCGCGGGGCCGGAAGGCGCTCGGGAACCGGGACCACCTCGCTGACAAGGCGTCGAGGACGGCCCTGTGCGAACGGCACCCGGTCCAGGAAGGCTTGCAGTTCGTCCGGCTCGATCTTCAGGCCGGCGAACCGTTCCCACTCTTCGCCTTCCGGCACGCCCATCTCTGCCCGGAATTCTTCCATCTGCGCCGGATTCATCAGGCCGGCATGATTGTCCTTGTGTCCCTCGAGCGGCAGGCGATAGCCCTTGATCGTGTAGGCGATGAAGCAGGTCGGGCGATCGTCGTCGATCGCCCGGAAGGCCTCCATCACCGCTTCCATGTCCTGACCGGCGAGATTGGTCATCAGGTCGTGAAGCTGCTCGTCGTCATAGTCGCGTAACAACTCGGCGATGCCTTCGACATCGCCGATGTCACGCTCGAGCGCCGCCCGCCACGCGGGCCCGCCCTTGAAGACGAGAGCCGAATAGCGCGTGTTCGGGCAATCGTCGATCCAGCGGCGGAGCGCATCGCCTCCCGGCCGTGAAAACGCCTCCTCGAGCATCTTGCCGTATTTGAGGGTCACTACCCGCCAGCCCATGCTGGTGAACAGGCCGTCGATGCGGGTGAAGAGACGGTCCGAGACCACGCTGTCGAGGCTCTGGCGGTTGTAGTCGATCACCCACCAGACGTTCCGGATGTCGTGCTTCCATCCTTCGAGCAGCGCTTCGAAGATGTTGCCTTCGTCGAGCTCGGCATCGCCGGCGATTGCCACCATCCGGCCGGGAGGCGGTGCCGCGTCGCCTTTCCGCAAATGGAGATAATCCTGCACCAGAGCGGCGAAGGTGGTCATCGCCACCCCGAGTCCGACGGAGCCGGTGGAAAAGTCGACGTCGTCCGTGTCCTTCGTCCGCGAGGGATAGGACTGCGCGCCGCCCCAGGCTCGGAACCGTTCCAGCTTCTCGCGCGACTGGAGGCCTAGCAGGTACTGGATCGCATGAAACGCCGGGCTGGCGTGCGGCTTCACGGCGACCCGGTCCTCAGGCCGCAGAACCGAGAAGTACAACGCGGTCAGCACCGTAGCCACCGAAGCACTGGAGGCCTGGTGCCCGCCGACCTTCAACCCGTCAGCTCGCGGGCGGATGTGGTTGGCGTGGTGGATCGTCCAGGTGGAGAGCCAGAGAACCTTTTTCTCCAGCTCCCGGAGCAGCTCGAGTTCCCGGTTCGTGCCGGCAGCGGGATCGATCGGCTTCAGCGCCTGGGCTCTGGCCATTGTCCGCCTCCATCGATGCGGCTTGATCAGAGCGAAGCTTATCCCGAAGCCGACGGTGCATGGTTGCGAAGTGTTCGTCGGATAGCGCATCTTGCGCAACAAATGGTCCGTTTGAGCGGGGGACGCGAACGATCATGGCCAATCCTGGATTGGACGGGATCGACCTCAGGATTCTCGACGTGCTGCAGGAGACGGCGCGGATATCCAATGTCGACCTGGCAGCGAAGGTCGGGCTTTCGCCTTCACCTTGCCTGCGTCGCGTGCGGGAGCTCGAGCAGCGGGGCGTGATCCGCGGCCACGTCACTCTTGTCGATCCCGCTGCGGTCGGATTGCCGGTCAGCGTTTTCGTGCAGGTGAGTCTCGAGCGGCAGATCGAGCCCGCCCTCGAAACCTTCGAGGAGGCGGTTCTGCAGAGGCCGGAGGTGATGGAGTGCTATCTGATGACGGGGGATGCCGACTACATGCTCCGCGTGGTCGTGCCCGATCTGGAGGCTTTTCAGCGCTTCCTGATGGACCACCTGACCCGCGTCCCGGGTGTTGCCAGCATCAAGTCGAGCTTCGCATTGAAGCAGGTCAAATACCGAACCGCACTCCCGCTGGAGGAGCGGCGAGGCTGAGCTACCCCTTCGCCAGCGACCGAATGGCCGGAGACGCCGCGATCTTGCGTTCGGCCGTATAGGTTTCGTGATTGGCGTCGATGCTGTCCAGCTTGTAGAGGTAGTTGATCATGAGGCCGGCGGACTGGCGCAGGCCCTTTTCGGATGCGTCGCCCATCCAGTTGAGGCGCTCCATGCGGGCGCCGTTGCTGAGGTGGAAGTGTGCGACGGGGTCCGCCGCCCGGCCATCTCGGCCCTTTTCCCGCAGGAGGAAATTGGCGCCGAGGCGCATGATCGGCCCCTTAAGTGCACCGGCGAGCGCCTCGTCCCGGTGCCAGCCTTCGACGGCTAGAGCCCGTGCCAGCAGAGGACCGTCGCCTTCCGGTATGCCACTCGCTTCGAGACTGCGGATCTCTGCCTCCGTCAGGAGGTCGTCGCCCTCCGCCTCGATGCGGGCGTGGAGCCACCGGCAAAAGCCTGGGATCGGAGAGAGCGTGGCGAACGTCCTGAGGTTCTTGAACTCGCCCGAGAGATCGTCCACCACCCGCTTGATCAGGAAGTTCCCGAAGCTGATGCCGGCAAGGCCCTTCTGGGCATTGGAGATCGAATAGAAGATCGCGGTGTCGGCGAGCGCCGGATCTTCTACCGGAGACTGCTCATCGAGCAGGACGTGCACGTCGGCTGCCATCCCGGTGACGAGTGCCACCTCGACGAAGATGAGCGGTTCGTCCGGCATGCGCGGATGGAAGAAGGCATAGCACCGGCGGTCCGAATCCAGCCGGTTCTTCAGATCCGCCCAGCTTCGAATCTCGTGAACGGCTTCGTAGTTGATCAGCTTCTCCAGCAGCGAGGCGGGCGCGTGCCATGTGATCCGCCGGAGATCGAGGAAGCCCACGTCGAACCAGGAGGCGAGCAACCGCTTGAGATCCGCCTCGAGGCCGCGGAGGTCCGGGTCTTCACGGACGAGCGTCATCAATTCGCCGCGCATGTCGACGAGGAACTTCACGCCCTCCTGTAGGGCGTTGAACTGGGTCAGCAAAGCCATTCGCGGCGGTTCGAGCACGCGGCGAAGCGCCTCCTCGCAGCGATATCGTTCTTCCTCCGTCTCGGCAGATCGGAATTCTTCGACCGCAGCCGCGACTGCGGCGTGGTCGATGCTGAACTCGTCGGCGAGGATGTGCAGGTATCGGCGCCGTCCGACGGTGTTCAGCGAGAGATAGGCGCGCCCCAACGCAGCGGCGCGCGCACGGGCGGTCACTTCCCCACCGCGGCCTTCGAGACAGGCACGCATCTGCTCGCGCAGGATCTCCGCGTCGTTGTCGGGCAGGTCAGGGCGAGGGTCGATCGCATCGAGGCTCCGGCGCGAGCTGCCGATGTCCCGAAGGGCCTGACGCAACGAGTTCCACGTGCGATCCAGCAAAGTTGTCTGTTCGGACTTGTCGCTCATGACCTGATGATTGTTCCTAACGTACGAGGGTTGTGACAAGCCACTTCCAGCCGGTGACTCGGCGCTTCGTATTGCGGAGTTCGGCAGCGAGTCTAGCCCGCCATTGTGACGATTCCATCACGCGTCGGCTTCCAGGTTCCGGAGCACCGTCGGAAGCATCTCGGGGATGTCTTCGGCGATGAGGCCGGGGCCGAATGCGGCGGCTGCGGCTCCGTGCAGCCAGGCGGCGGCACAGGCCGCATCGAAGGCGTTTGCTCCCTGCGCCAGCAATGCCACGCACATCCCGGCCAACACGTCGCCGGAGCCTGCGGTGGCGAGCTCGGGTGGTGCGTTCGTGTTGATCACCGCTCTCCCATCCGGGGCCGCAATGATCGTGTCCGGCCCCTTCAACAGCACGACGGCCCCGCTTTTTGCGGCGGCACAGCGAGCATCGGCCAGACGCGCGCCCGTTGTTTCGAACAGCCTCGCAAACTCCCCCTCGTGCGGAGTGAGGACGCAGTCGGCGTGGATGGCGCGGATCAGCCTATCGGCATCACCCTGGAACGCGGTGATGGCGTCGGCGTCGAGTACGACGGCCCGGCTGGTTTCCAGGGCAGCCAGGACGCGCCGCCGCAGCGGCTCGCCGACGCCACCGCCCGGTCCCAGGAGGATCGCGTTCTTTCGCCGGTCGGACAGGAGGTCCCGGAAGACTTCGGGGGAAGAATCCTCTCTGATCAACGCACCCGGCATGGAGGTCGCGTAGACGGAGCGTGCAGCGGGCGGGCTCGCGATGGTCACTAGCCCGGCGCCCATGCGCATCGCGCCCCTGGCCGCTAGCCGGGCGGCCCCGGTCGTCTCCTCGCCGCCGGCGATCAACACATGGCCCCGGCTGTACTTATGAGCCTCCCGCCGAGGCCACGGAAACCGCGGCACCCAGAGGGGCGGGGCATTCTCATAAAGCGGTGGGGCCGTCAGCCGGTTCAGCACCTCCGGCGGGATCCCGATATCCGCCACCACCGTCTCGCCGCAGAGATCGCGGCCGGGAAGCAGAAGGTGACCCGGTTTGAGGCGGAAGAAGGTGACGGTGAGACGGGCGGCTATCGCCGTGCCCAGGACTGCGCCGGTGTCGCCGTGGACGCCGCTCGGCACGTCGAGGGCGTTGTTGGGAATGCCTCGATCGCCAATTTCGCGCAGGATCGCTGCGGCCGGCCCCTCGACCGCCCGCGCCAGTCCGGCACCGAAAAGGGCGTCCACGACCAGATCTGCGCTCTCGGGCTCCGCCTCCTCGAGCGGCCGGATCGGCCCTTCCCAGCGTCGCGCGTTCAGGGCGGCGTCGCCCCGAAGCTTCTCGGGGGTGCCCAATAGCGCGACCCGCACCGGCCAGCCGGCTTCCGAGAGCTTCCGTGCCACGACAAAGCCGTCACCGCCATTGTTGCCGGGGCCGCAGAGGATCAGGACTCCGCGGGCGGTCCACCGCTTGCGGATCTCGCGCACGACGGCCGCACCAGCGGCCTCCATGAGCCGATCGCCGGAGATGCCGCCGTCGATGGCGGCACGGTCGCACGCGTACATCTCCTCGACGCCGAGCACGCGCAGTTCGGAGGGCGAGCCGATCATCCTCATTCCACGCCATATGGCCCGGCCCGGAGGCCTGTCCTCCGCCGATGCTATCGCCTAAAGTGGCTGCCGGGCACACCCGATTCTGGATGGTAGCCCGTCCGGCCGTGGCGGCCACCGGCAAGATGCCTCTTTTCGTGATTCTGGAGATCGAACTTGGCACCGATCCGCAGTTTGGCGTCGATCCTCTTGGGTGTGTTTATGGCCCTCGGCGTCCTTCATCCCACTTTCGCACAGGAGGACGCCTTAACCGCCGCGGACGTGAAGGGGTTCATCTCCTCCTACCCGGAGGCGAAGCAGCTCGCGCAGAAGTACGAGCTCGACAAGCGCGACAGGGCGGCGGCCGGACCGCGTAACGAAGTCTTCGCCGGTGTGCTGGAGGAAATGAAGGCTGCGGGCGCGTACGACGAGTTCGCCACGCTCGTGCGTGGGCACGGGTTCGCCGGGCCGGAGGAGTGGATCGACTCTGCCAATCGAATCATGATGGCCTACGCGGTCATGGCGGCCGAGGATTCCCAGGGTGGCGGGCGGATGGACGAGAACGTGGCGCAGCAGCTCGCCGAGGCGCGCCAGCAGGTCGAAAGCTCCGACATGCCGGCCGACCAGAAGCAGATGGCGCTCAGCCAGTTGGAGGCGATGGCCAGTCAGATGAAGATGTTCGAAGTCTCGGAAGCCGATCGCTCCGCCGTTCGCCCTCACATGGCGGAGCTGGATCGAATCGTCGAGACCGAATGACGCCAGGTCCCGGCAACCGGTAAGGTGCGATGCTGAAACTGATCTTCTGCCTCAGACGGCAGCCGCATCTCTCGCGCAGCGAGTTCCAGCGCTATTGGCGTGAAGATCACGGCCCGCGCGTCGCCGAACGCATGCAGGCGCTTGGCGCGATCCGCTATGTTCAGCTTCGGGCCCTCGAGGGGCCTCTCGCCGACGCGGTGGCCGCGAGCCGCGGCGGGCCGGAGCCTTACGACGGTGTAGCCGAAGTCTACTGGCCCGATCTCGATTCTTTCCTGACCGCTACGGGATCGAGCGCCGGACGTGCGGCCGGGGCCGATCTGATGGCCGACGAACAGAGCTTCATCGACCTCGCCCGTTCCCCGATCTTCCTGACCGAACCTCACTTCGAGCGAGATGTACTGCCCGATCGAGGGGCAGGCGACGACAACCGGAATGACGGAGACACGCCCATGAAACGCTTCCCCCCGCTTGCCCCAGAGGATCTGACGGAGGAGCAGCGCCAGGTCTTCGAGGAAATAGCCGGCGGGCCGCGGGGAGGTGTGCGCGGACCGTTCAATGCCCTGCTTCGCAGTCCGAAGCTTGCGGACCGGGCACAGCGTCTCGGCGCGTTCCTGCGATACGAGACATCGCTTCCGCCGGCGCTGTCGGAGATGGCGATCATCATCACGGCACGCGCCTGGACGGCTCAGTACGAGTGGTATGCCCATGCCCGCCTGGCGCGCGAAGGCGGACTTCCCGATTCGATCATCGACGCGATCGCCCATCGCCGCCGTCCGGAGTTCGAGACCGAGGAGCAGGAGGCGCTCTATACGTTCTGTACCGAGCTGCACGAGACGCACGGTGTCTCGGATCAGACCTATGAAAGGGCTGTCCGGGCTTTCGGCGAGCGGGGAGTAGCCGAGATTATCGGTCTCTGCGGCTACTACGTGATGGTGGCGATGACGCTGAACGTGGCTCAGGTTCCACTGCCGGACGGGATAGAGCCGCCGCTGCCCGTCTGAGACCCAAACGAGGGAGGCGGAACATCCGCCGCGCCACTCGGTTGACCGCATGTCAGCTCTCATTACAGGAGTCCTTCATGCGTTCATCGATCGCGTCGGTCTGCTTTGCGGCTGCCGGCCTTCTCATGTCGGCTGCCTCGGCGCAGGAACCGGCGACCGCCGCAGCACAGCTTCAGGGGTTGAACGGGGAGGATCATGGGGCCGTCAGCCTCAGCCAGACCCCGCACGGCGTACTCCTCGTAGCGACCTTGCGCGGACTGCCCGAAGGCGTTCACGGATTTCATGTCCACGAGACGGGAGAGTGCGAGCCCCCCTTCAAATCCGCGGGTGGCCACTTCAATCCGACGGATGCATCGCACGGCCTGATGAACCCTGACGGAATGCATGCAGGCGACATGCCCAACATTCACGTCCCGGCATCGGGGGATCTGCAGATCGAGGTGCTGAATCCGCAGCTTTCGCTCGACCCGGACGAGGATGGAAACCTCATCGACGACGATGGGTCGGCAATCCTCGTACACTCAGGCGCGGACGATTACACGAGCGATCCAGCGGGTAATGCGGGCGACCGGATCGCCTGCGGTGTGATCACGACCGATCCGGCCCGCTAAAGAGGCTCGCCTGCGACCCGGAGGAAGGCGAAGTCTCGCCTACCTCTGGGCGATGGCGGCGGAGTTGTCGAACTGGAAGCTGATCTCGACTCTATTGGCGTCGATCCCGATGACCGGATCTTCGCTCCGCGTGCCCCGGACCGGTCCAGCTTCGACCCGCCATTCAGGAACGCCGTTTGCGGCAAAGAAGGCAACGAGGTTCCGCGCACGCTCCTCCGCGATTGCCTCGACCTGCTCTCCCGCAGTCGAATCGACGAACGGCTCTATGGTGACGTGCCACTCGCCATTTTTCAGCGCTGCGGCCAGCGCCCTGTTCGCGAGCGGCTGTGCCGAGTTCGGAATCTCGCTGCTTCCAGGTTCGAAGAACACGACGATGGGCGCTCGGCCCTCAGGCATTCCTCGAGGGTGAGCCTCCGGCGCCGGGAGCGCCTGTGCGGTGGCCGCGCTCAGGCATACGCTCGCCAGCGCCGCAGCCACTCCCCGAGATCCCTTCTTTCTGCCTGGCATCGACTTCCCCTTCCTGATCCGACAGGCGCAATTCGCGTCTTTAAACACGGCAGCGAGGGCGCTAGTTCCGATCGAGCATCTTCCGCCGGCTCTCGCCGATTGCTCGAACTCGGCGTTTGCCAGGCTCCCAAACCTCGCTTAAGCTCGATGTAAACGTCGGCCAGATCGACAGAAGAAGGCGCCACCAAAAGAAGTGGCTTCAAGGGCAGGGACGGAAAGCATGGTCGCCTCGGGCGACGACATCATTCTGAAGGCAGAAGGACTGACCAAGGACTTCAAGGGGTTCGTGGCCGTCCGCGATGTCGATCTTTCGGTCAGAAGGGGCACGATTCACGCCCTGATCGGCCCTAACGGGGCCGGGAAGACCACATGTTTCAATTTGCTTTCCAACTTCATCGAGCCGACTGCCGGCAAGGTCCACTACGATGGACGCGACATCACGGGGATGAGGCCGGCGGATATCGCGAGGCTCGGCCTGGTCCGGTCGTTCCAGATTTCGGCGGTGTTCGGCGGATTGACGCTTCTCGAGAACGTGCGGGTAGCCTTGCAGCGGGAGCTCGGCACCTCCTTCCACTTCTGGCGCTCCGAGCGAACTCTCGACCAGCTTAACGATCGCGCGATGGCGTTGCTCGAGGCGGTCGGGCTTGCCGACGAATGGGACCGGCAGGCGAGTGAGCTGCCGTACGGACGCAAGCGCGCGTTGGAGATCGCCACGACCTTGGCCTTGAGCCCGGACATGATGCTGCTCGACGAGCCGATGGCGGGCATGGCCCACGCGGACATCGATCGCATCTCCGAGCTGATTCTTCAGGCGGCACGAAACCGGACGGTTCTGATGGTCGAGCACAATCTGTCGGTGGTCGCCAATCTCGCGCAAACCATCACGGTCCTGGCGCGCGGACAGGTGCTCGCGGAAGGCAGCTACAAGGAGGTGTCGGAAAACCCCGAGGTGATCCAGGCCTATCTCGGAGCTGAACATGACTGACACTCCGACGGCACTGCTCCGCGTCTCCGACCTTCATGCCTACTACGGTGAATCGCACATTCTCCACGGCGTGAACTTCGAAGTTCAGGAGGGGGAGCTGCTCTGTCTGGTCGGGCGGAATGGCGCCGGCAAAACCACGACCCTCAAGTCCATCATGGGGATGATCCCGCAACGGACCGGTTCGATCGTCTACGCTGGAAACGAGACGATCCGACTCTCGTCGCATCGCATCGCCCGCCTGGGTATCTCCTTCTGCCCGGAGGAGCGGGGCATCTTCGCCAGCCTGACCGTGAGCGAGAATATGCTTCTGCCGCCGGTGATTCATCCGGGCGGTATGGACCTCGACGAGATCTACGAGCTCTTCCCCAACCTGCGTGAGCGGGCACGAAGTCAGGGCACCAAACTCTCCGGCGGCGAGCAGCAGATGCTGGCGATCGGCCGGATCCTGCGGACCGGCACGAAGCTGCTCCTGCTCGACGAGCCGACCGAAGGTCTGGCACCCGTGCTGATCCAGCAGATCGGCGCTTCGATCCGCGCCCTCAAGAGCAAGGGCTACACGATCCTGCTCGTCGAGCAGAACTTCCGCTTCGCGGAGAGAGTCGCAGACAGGTTCTGCGTGATGGAGCATGGCCGGATCGTCGATACGATTCCGGTCGAAGAGCTAGAGGGGCGGAGGGCGGAACTGCACGAACATCTCGGGGTGTGAACGGGATAGCCGCCCGCATGCAGCAGACGAGGGAGAGAAACGGAATGAAGCGCAGAATAACGTTGGGGGTTGCTTTGGCGGTTTCGCTCGGCGCCATGCCGGCGGCGGCGGAAATATCGGGCGATGTGGTCAAGATCGGCGTCCTGACCGACATGTCCAGCCTCTATTCCGACATCAACGGCGCCGGAGCGGTCGTCGCCGCGCAGATGGCAATCGAGGACTTCGGGGGCACCGTCGCCGGGAAACCGATCGAACTGGTTTCGGCCGACACGCAGAACAAACCCGACGTCGGCCTATCGGTCGCCGGCCGCTGGGTGGACGTGGAGGGGGTCGACGTCATCTCGGGCGCTTCTTCCTCGGCAGTGACGCTGGCGGTCCAGAATCTCGCCGCCGATAAGAACATCGTGTACCTGGTATCGGACGCGGCCTCGTCCGACATCACGGGCAAGTTGTGCAACGCGAATACCGTGCACTGGGTCTACGATACCGCGGCACTCGCCAACGGCACCGGGTCGGCAGTGGTGAAGGCCGGCGGCGACACCTGGTATTTCCTGACAGCGGACTACGCTTTCGGCTACGCGCTCGAGCGCGACGTGACGGAAGTGGTGAAGGAAGCCGGCGGCGAGGTTCTCGGGTCCGTCCGGCACCCGCTGAACACGTCGGACTTCTCGTCTTTCATACTGCAGGCGCAGGCGTCCGGGGCCAAGATCGTCGGGCTCGCCAATGCCGGCGGCGACACGGTGAACTCGATCAAGGCGGCGTCCGAGTTCGGCCTCGTCCAGGCGGGGCAGAAAATGGCCGGACTGCTCGTTTTCATCTCCGACGTGCACAGCATGGGGCTCGACGTCGCACAGGGTCTGCAGCTGACGGAAGCATTTTACTGGGACCAGAACGACGAGACGCGGGAGTGGTCGAAGCGCTTCGCCGAGCGGCACCAGGGAAAGATGCCCACCAGCGTTCAGGCCGGACACTATGCGAGCATCATGCATTATCTGAAAGCGGTCGAAGCACTGGGCTCGGATCAGCCCGGTGATGCGGTCGTGGCCAAGATGAAGGAGCTGGAAACCGACGATCCGCTCTTCGGCAAGGGGCTCATTCGTCAGGACGGCCGTAAGATGCACGACATGTATCTGTTCGAAGTCAAGGCGCCCTCGGAATCGGAGGGGCCGTGGGATTACTACAAGCTGATTCGCACCATCCCCGGCGATGAGGCCTTCCGCCCGATGGAAGAAGGAGAGTGCCCGCTCGTAAAGGGATGAGCACGATCAGGATGCGCGTCGGTGACTGCCGACGCGCGTCGACCAACGCATAACCACCGCCCAATGAAGGCGGGGATGCACAGGGAGGACGCGGACATGGAGATGAAGCTTCTTGCGGGGCCGGTCGTCGCCCTCGCTCTCATCGGTGCTCCGGCGTACGCGGAGATCACCGGAGATGTAGTGAGGATCGGCGTCCTGACGGATATGTCCAGTTTGTATGCGGACAACACAGGTCCCGGAAATGTCGCTGCCACCGAGCTGGCAATCGAGGATTTCGGGGGCGAGGTCCTGGGAAAGCGGATCGAGCTTCTGACCGCCGATACCCAGAACAAGCCCGACATCGGCCTGTCGGTAGGCGGGCGATGGTTCGACGTGGAAGGGGTGGACGTCATAGCGGGAGCGTCCGCATCCTCGGTGACGCTCGCGGTCCAGCAGCTCGCCGGAGAGAAGAACAAGGTGTTTCTGATCTCGGATGCGGCTTCGTCCGACATCACCGGGAAGGCCTGCAACGCGAACACCGTGCACTGGACCTATGACACCGCATCGCTCGCCAATGTCACCGGATCGGCGGTGGTGGAGGCGGGGGGCGACAGCTGGTTCTTTCTGACCGCCGATTACGCATTCGGATATGCACTGGAGCGCGACGTGACCGCGGTGGTGGAGGCCGCGGGCGGAGAGGTGCTCGGCTCGGTGCGACACCCGCTGAACAGCTCCGACTTCTCCAGCTTCGTGCTGCAGGCGCAGTCATCGGGAGCGAAGATCGTCGGGCTCGCCAACGCGGGCGGCGACACCGTGAACGCCATCAAGGCGGCCTCCGAGTTCGGCCTCGTGCAGGGTGGGCAGAAGCTCGCCGGCCTGCTGGTCTTCGTCATGGACATCCATAGCCTCGGTCTCGACGTGTCGCAGGGGCTGCAGTTGACCGAAGCCTTCTATTGGGATCAGGACGACAAGTCCCGCGCCTTCACCGAACGTTACAAGAAGAAGATGGACGGGCGTGTGCCAAACAGCATCCAGGCCGGCTATTACGCGATGATCACCCATTACCTGAAGGCTGTGGAAGCCTTGGGCAGCGACGGTCCAGGCGACGCCGTGGTGGCCAAAATGAAGGAGCTGGAAACCGATGACCCGCTTTTCGGCAAGGGGCACATCCGCGTCGACGGACGGCACATGCACGACATGTACCTGTTCGAGGTGAAGGCGCCGTCGGAGTCCCAAGGACCGTACGACTATTACAAGCTGATCGCGACGGTCCCGCCGGAAAAGGCATTCCGGCCGCTGGAGGAGGGCGAATGCCCGCTCGTCAAGAACTGAGAATCCGTATCTGAAGCCACGGGGGCGACCGTCCCATGTTCGATCTATTGGGGATCAGTGCCCCCGCCTTTTTCGGGCAGCTGCTGATCGGCGTGATCAACGGCTCCTTCTACGCGCTGCTGAGCCTTGGCCTAGCCGTGATCTTCGGCATGTTGCACATCATCAATTTCGTGCACGGCGCCCAGTATATGCTGGGTGCCTTCACGGCCTTGCTGCTGCTCAACTATCTCGGTATCGGCTATTGGTGGTCGCTCTTGCTGGCGCCGCTCATCGTCGGCGCTTTCGGCATCGTGCTCGAGCGGGTGTTCCTCAGGCACCTCTACAAGCTGGACCATGTGTACGGCCTTCTGCTGACGTTCGGCATCGCCCTCGTGATCGAGGGCACGTTCCGCGAGTTCTTCGGCAGTTCCGGTCAGCCCTACGGAATTCCTCCGGAGTTGGCGGGCGTCCAGAACCTCGGCTTCATGTTCCTGCCCAACTACCGCGCCTGGGTGATCGTCGCATCGCTCGTCGTCTGCTTCGGCACCTGGTTCATGATCGAGCGAACCCGTCTCGGCTCCTATCTCCGTGCCGCGACCGAAAACCCGGCACTGGTGCAGGCCTTCGGCATCAACGTCCCTCTGATGGTGTCCCTGACCTACGGCTTCGGGGTGGCGCTCGCCGCCTTCGGCGGCGTGCTTGCGGCGCCGATCTATCAGGTCAGCCCCTTGATGGGCATCAACATCATCATCGTCGTCTTCGCGGTCGTCGTGATCGGGGGGATGGGGTCGATCCTCGGCGCCGTCGTTACCGGCTTCGTGCTAGGGGTGGTCGAGGGGCTCACCAAGGTCTTCTATCCGGAGGCCTCCAGCACGGTCATTTTCGTCGTCATGGTCCTCGTCCTCCTGACGAGACCCACCGGACTCTTCGGAAGAGCCTGACATCATGAGCACCGCTGCGATCGAGACGTTGCCCCGGGTGGAGCCGCAGGCCTCCCTGCGCCACCAATACGTCATCTTCGCCATCCTGGTTGCGCTCGCGATGGTGATGCCCTTCGCGATCTATCCGGTCTTCCTGATGAAGGGCCTCTGCTTCGCACTGTTCGCTTGTGCCTACAATCTGCTGCTGGGCTATGGAGGCCTGCTCTCGTTCGGGCACGCGCTTTTCTTCGGCTCGGCCGCTTACGTCTCGGCGCACGCAGCCAGGGAATGGGGCCTGACAGCGGAGCTCTCGATCCTGCTGGGTACGGCATACGCCGCCGTTCTCGGACTCTGCGTCGGCTGGCTCGCCATACGGCGGCACGGCATCTACTTCGCGATGATCACGCTGGCCATCGCGCAGATGTTCTATTTCTTCTACGTTCAGGCGCCGTTCACCCATGGTGAGGACGGCATACAGGGGGTGCCGAGACCCCCGGTCTTCGGCATCATTCCGACGGTCGACGACCACGTCTTCTACTACATCGTCCTGGCGATCTTTCTGGCCAGCTTCCTCCTGATCTACCGTGCGATTCATTCCCCATTCGGACAGGTGCTCAAGACGATTCGCGAGAACGAGCCGCGGGCGATCTCGCTCGGCTATCGGGTGGAGCACTACAAGCTGCTCGCCTTCGTGCTCTCGGCTACGCTGGCCGGAGTGGCGGGCGCGACCAAGGCGCTCGTGTTCCAGATCGCATCGCTCACCGACGTCTTCTGGGCCATGTCAGGCGAGGTCGTGCTGATGACGTTGATCGGCGGGCTCGGCACCATCTTCGGACCGATCGTGGGCGCATTCTTCGTCGTCGGGCTGCAGAACTACCTCGCCGACTACGGCTCGCTGGTCACGATCATCCAGGGCGTGATCTTCGTGTTCTGCGTGCTGGTGTTTCGGCGCGGGTTCGTCGGAGAGATCGCCAAACGTATCGGCAAGCCGCTCTAACAGTCGGACGAGCGCGGCCGGTCCAGCGGGAGGGCGGAGATGCGGTTCGTCAACCAGGTCGCCATCGTCACGGCCGCAGGCGCCGGTATCGGATGGGCCACGGCAGAGATCCTGGCACGGGAAGGTGCTACCGTCGCGGCCGTGGACATCGACGATGACCGGCTCGCATCGCTCCAGACGGCCATGGCTGCCGAGCGGGGACGGGTCGAGCCGCACTGCACCGACGCGCTAGACGAAGGCAAAGTGCGGGCCGTCGTCGCGGATGCGATCGGGAAGTGGGGCCGGATCGACATTCTCGTCAATGCGGTCGGCGGCAGCACGATCGTGAGCAAACCGTCCGCTACCGTCGACGAGCTTTCGTTCGCGGACTGGCGGCGTCTGATCGACTTCAACCTGGACTCGACGTTCCTGTTCTGCAACGCGGCGGTGCCGGAAATGAAGCGCGCGCGGCGCGGCAAGATCGTCAACTTGTCCTCGATCGCCGGACGCGGTCTCAGCGCCGCGAGCAGCAGCGCTTATGCCGCGGCGAAAGGTGGCATCATAGCCCTAACCCGGAAGCTCGCGATCGAACTGGGGCCGTTCAACATCAATGTGAATGCGATCGCTCCGAGTCTGACGCTGACCGAGCGGCTGCGTCCGCATTGGGAGAAGCGGACGCCGGAGGAACGAGCCGCCGAAGTCGAGCGGGTTCCGCTGCGCCGGATTGCAGAGGCGAGGGATCAGGCACGGGTCATCGCTTTCCTCGCCTCGACGGACGCGGATTTCGTCACCGGGCAGACGATCGACGTGAGCGGCGGCCTGAGCTGAGGGTGAGCCGGTGTGCTATCAGAGCGGCACGAGCGGGGTCGTGACGGAGCGGGTGCCACCCATCCAGAGGGGTAGGTAGGTCATCTTGATTCCGGGGCCACCCGACACGACCGGATGGATCTGCTCAGGCCCGTCAGCGATCGGCCCGGCGAACCGATCGGCTGCATCGCTGAACCCGATCTCGCACTGCTCTCGAAAGAGATAGTTCCTGATCCGATCCAGATCCCAGCCGTGCCCACGGAGAAGTTGCGCCAGCTCCGGCGGAAGCAGAAAGAACTGCTCGCCCGGCGGCCGCTGCACGGCGGGGCCGCCCATGACGCGCGCGCTGGCCATCGCCGCGAGGACCGGCCGCAGGATCGCTTCCGGCGATTCGCGCTCGCTTGCAGGCAGGATCTCGGCCGTGCCGGAGACGCCGAGGACGGTGACGGCGCTCTGGTCGGCGCGGAAGCCACGGCGGACATGCAGCGGCGAAAGGCCCGAATCTCCGCTCTCGGCGAAGCAGAAGCTATACTTCCCCGGCTGACCCATCGTCGCCATGTCGCCCACGCCGGGGCGCGCGCCGCCGATATTCACCAGAGCGAGCTGGACGGCCCGGCCGATGCAGGCATTCGCGCGGTTGCCGGGGCCAAGACAGTTACCGCCACTGTTCATGCCGAGCGCCTGAGCCACTGGCCCGTGCACCACGACCGCCACCGCCGGGGTGCCGGTGGTGGTCTGGATGCCGAGCAGATTGAACTCCGCCTCCAGGCACGCGGTGAGAGCCGACAGCACGACCGGCAACTCAGGGGGCTCGCATCCGGCGAGCACGCAGTCGTAGGCGACACGCGCCGGGGTGATTTCTCCGAACAGCGGTGGAAGATGCCCGTACGAGCGGCGAGGGGCGTCGATCCCGGCGAGCATTCGCTCCAGCCGTCGCTCCGTCGGCGGCACCAGCGGCAGGCCATCGCCGATCCCCGCATCCCGGAGACGCTGCTGTGCATCCTCCCAGGAGATCGACTCGTCCAGGAGCGGCCGCTCTTCGGCCTCGAACATGAGGTGGCTTCAAGCCGGTTGAGAGACGCGGACCGAGCAGACCGCCGTGCCGCCGAACGATGGGATGTAGGCGGAGTGTTTGCCGGGCCCGCCCGCAACGGCCACGTGGATGTCCTCGGGGCCCGGGCAGACGGTGTAGTAGTCGTTCTCCGGAAACCGGTCGGCGCCGGCATATTCCCTCTGGTTCTCCTTCGAGACGCGGGACACGTGTACGCGCGCTCTCTGGAAGACCTCCTGCTGAATGTCGCCGATCGACAGCCCGTCGCGTTTCAGCGTCGCGGCATGCTCCGGCCCCAGGACCAGCATGAACGGGCCCTTGCCGTACATCAGGTTAGAACCGGGCTGGGCGATGCTCTGGCTGATCGTGGTGAGGATGCCTTCCGCGGAGAAGCTGGCATGATCGTTGATGTTGTGCGGCGGCTCTCCGGACATCACGGTGACGACGCTGTCCGATGCCGAGAAGCCACGGCGGACGTGATAGGGCTCCCACGGGCTCTCTTCCTCGTTCTCTCCGAAGCAGAACGAGAACTTGGCCGGCGAGCCCTGGGTCGACCGGTCCATGATGCCGGGTTTCGCGCCGCCGATGTTCAGCAGGATCAATTCCAGCGCTCGGCCGATCGTCGCGTTCGCGCGCGTGCCCTGGCCGAAGCAGTTGCTCGAGCAGTTGATTTCGAGCTGCTTTCGGAGGGGGCCGTTGACCATGATCACCGGCGCGCAGGGATGCGTCGTCGCCAGCGAGCCGTGCAGGTTGTAGTCGGGCTCCAGCACGCCACGAAGGGCAGCCAGAACGACCGGGAAATATTCGGGCCGGCAGCCGGCCATCACGGCATTGGCCGCGAGACTGTCGAGGGTAGGGATCACGCGCCGCGGCGAGATCGGCGGAAAGGGCTCGTTGTCGCCCCGTGAGACTGCCGTGAAGCGGGCAACGGCCGTTTCCGTCGGCGGCAGAAGGGGCATGCCGTCGCTCCACCCCTGCTCGATGGCGTACTCGTTCCACTGGTCGAAGTCGAGATCGCCGATCTCGAGGACTTCCAGCTCCTCTACATCATCCTGCATTCACACGCCCTCCGGGGCAGGGGTGCCCAGTGGCGCCGGGTACCCCTGCGGGTCTGCCGATGCCTCAGCTGCCGATGATCTCCTTCAGGCCTTCCATGGCCTGATCGATCCGGCCGGATAGCTCCGTGGCGTTGAGGCCGCCGATCGGGTGCTTCACGACGACCAGCTTTGGAGTGACCTTCCGCGCCTTGGCTTGCGCCAGGATGAGCGGCCGGAAGGTGTCGGTGGCGATCACGATACTGGTGACGCCGCGCTTTTCGAGTTCTACCGAGTCATGGAAACTCCACGACGAGCAGGACCCTCAATCGCCTAATGCGAGCAGCGCGACTCGATATTTTCCGGAGACCTGATCGATGATTGCCGCCGGCGCCGGTTGGCTGGCGCTGTCCTTGTAGACGAAGCCGACGTCGTCGACGTTCCGGATCTCGCCAAGCTTGTCCCGGACGCCTTCGAGGAGCTCGCGCGCGTTCGGCTTGGAGTTGGAGAAGAGCACGATCGGATCGTGCACCCAATCCACCGGCCGGGTCGAGATCTGCTCCGCCTCGGGCGGCATCAGCCCGAACGACGGGTTGACGATGCGCATTGGCAGTTCCTCCTCCAGCTTGTTGTCTTTTCGGTTCGTCACCGCAGGCAGTCGTTAGGCGACACGCCGTTGGAAACGGTACACAGGCGGGCGAGTTCTCGTCCACCGGAATTCCCTCCGTGCCGGCCCGTCAGAGAGCCTTGCGGTAGACCAGGAAGCCGGAGCGGTCCGCCACCTTGTCGTACAGCTGCATCGCTGTCGCATTGGTTTCGTGCGTATGCCAGTACACCCGCGGCGACCCCGCTGCCTGCGCGCGCGCGTAGACACCTTCGATCAAGGCGCGGCCGATGCCGCGGCCGCGCTGCTCCCGCTGCGTGAACAGATCCTGCAGGTAACAGACGGGGCCGATCATCGTCGTGTTGCGATGAAAGATGTAGTGGACCAGGCCGACCAGCCGTCCGCCGCTGTCGGCGACGAGCGCATGCATCGGTTCGTAGGCATCGAAGAACCGGCCCCAGGTCATCCGGGTCACCGTCTCCGGCACGGCGTTCGGTCCGACCCGCTCGTAGAAGGCGTTGTAGCCCTCCCAGAGAGGGAGCCACTGTTCGAAATCCGAGGGCACGACTTCGCGCACCCGCAACTCGTCCGTCATTTGCGGCTCCTCCCTGTCCGTTACTGGAATGCGACCTCTGCCAGGCTTCGCAGCTTGCGCGAGTGCAGCCGTTCGCGCTCCTGTGTCCGCAGCGTTTCCAAGGCTCGAAGCCCGATTTCGAGGTGTTGCTCCACCCGCTGACGATAAAACTGGCCCGCCATGCCTGCCAGCTTGATCTCGCCGTGCAGCGGCTTGTCGGAGACGCAGAGGAGCGTGCCGTAAGGCACCCTGCAACGATAGCCGTTTGCCGCGACCACAGCCGATTCCATGTCGATGGCGATCGCACGTGACAGCGACAGTCGCCGAACGACGTCAATATGGTCGCCGAGTTCCCAGTTACGGTTGTCGACGCTGGCGACTGTCCCGGTCCGCATGATGCGCTTGAGGTCGTAGCCGGATAGCTGCGTGACCTCGGCAACGGCACGCTCCAGCGCGATCTGAACCTCAGCCAATGCGGGGATCGGCACCCAGAGCGGCAGATCTTCGTCCAGGACGTGATCCTCGCGCGCGTAGCCGTGAGCGAG
>JAJUGE010000025.1 GCA_029268305.1 Alphaproteobacteria bacterium | reverse complement strand
GCATTGGCCGATCGTGCGCATGCAGTGGTGGATGCGACCGGGCCCGAGCCGCGCCTGGGCGATCATGAACCCGTCGCCCTCGTTGGCGATCAGGTTGCTCGCCGGCACGCGAACATTGTCGAACACCACCTCGCAGTGCCCCTCGGGCGAAATGTGGTGCATCACCGGGATGTTGCGGGCGATGCGCACGCCGGGCGTGTCCGGCGGCACGATCACCATGCTCTGTCGGCGGTAGGTGTCCGCTTCCGGGTCGGTTACTCCCATTACGATCATGACGCCGAGCAACGGGTGCGCGGCGTTGGTGATGAACCACTTGCGTCCGTTGATGACGTATTCGTCGCCCTCGCGCGTGATGCGCGTGCGGACGTTGGTGGCGTCGGAAGAGGCGACCTCCGGCTCGGTCATGCAGAAGGCCGAGCGAATCTCGCCGTTCAGAAGCGGCTTGAGATAGCGCTCCTTCTGTTCGTCCGTCCCGAACATATGGAAGACTTCCATATTCCCGGTGTCGGGCGCATTGCAGTTGAACATCTCCGGCGCCCAGTAGATCCGGCCCATGATCTCGGCGAGCGGCGCGTATTCGAGGTTGGTGCAGCGCGTCCCGGGCTCGTCGTCCTTTAGGCCCGGCAGGAACATGTTCCAGAGGCCTTCCTCCTTGGCCCGGGCCTTGATGCCCTCGCAGAAGTCGGGCGGGAACTTGCCCGCCTCGGTCTGGCGGTGCCAGTCCAAGTCGCGCGGCACGATCTCTCGCTCCATGAAGCGGGTGAGCCGCGCCTGCAATTCCTTCACCTTCGGCGAGTATTCGAAATCCATGGGCGCACTCTGCGGTTCGGGTGGGCGAAGTCTGCCGCAGAGTAGCGCATGGGAGCGCGAGGGGACAGACGCGCGGTTCAGCCGGCCCGGTAGGAGCGCTGCTTCAGCTCGTCGATCCGCTTCGAGGCCTGCGCCTTCGTGAGCTTGTCGTCGAACGGCTCACCGGCTTCCTCGCACAACGTCTTCAGATAGGAAGCCTGCGCGCCGGTCATCGGCTCGTCGCGCGTCACCCAGTCCTCCGGGTCCTTCTCGAGATTGGAGCCCGTCTCGTCGGGGTGCTGCTTCGGGTTCTCGCTCATCGTCGGCCTCTCGTACACGTTTTGTTCCACGTGAAACATCGGATCGACCGCGGAGTTCCGTCGATGGCGCAGCAGGGAACCGGATGCGAAGAGAAATGCTTACCGGCTCCGCTCTCTCCCTCCACAGCAGGACTTCATGCGACAGTCACTCCCCCTCCCGGCGACCGGCCTCGCGGCCGGCTTCGCCCAGCTCTGGTTCGAAGCGGCGACGGTCATGGCGATCCGGACCTGGTCGCTCTACCTGAACACCGCCACGCCGGCGGAGCGGCGACTGATGGTCGACGAGAAGGCGCCGGCGCTGATGAACGCCGCTATCGAGGCATGGATGGCGGGCGCTTCTGCCGCTCTCCGCAACCCGCTCGACCCGTTCGGAGGGCCGATGGCCGCGATGGATGCCTGGACTCGAGCCGTCACCCGCCCGGCACGCGCCAACCGGCGGCGGCTGATCCGCAACGCCTATCGCTGATCCCGGCCCGCGGGGCTCAGCTCTGGGCCACTTCCCAGCCGCGCTTCGCCATCACCACCGCGAGCCGTCCCACCTCCTCGGCGTCTTCCGCCGCGGCGTTCCCGGCGAGACCGCGCGCGCGCACGCCGTCGAGAATGGCGGCGAAGCGGAACATGGCATGCGCCTGGTGCGCATTCGTGAGGCGGTCGCTACGCCCCGCAGCCGCCATGTAGGTGTCGACGAACTCCTGCTTCGTCGGCAGACCTTCGGCGGCGAGGTCGAGGCCGAGCGTGCCCCAGTACTCCTCGGGCGTGGTGTGGAACAGGATGCAGCAATAGGCGAGGTCGGAGAGTGGATGGCCGAGGGTCGACAGCTCCCAGTCGAACACGGCGATCACCCGCGGCTCGCTCGGATGGAACATCAGATTGCCGATGCGGTAATCGCCGTGGACGATGCTGGTCTCGTCGCCGGCGGGCATGTGCTCCGGCAGCCACGCCATCAGCCGGTCCATCTCCGGGATCTCCTGCGTCTTCGTCTGCAGGTAATTGCGGGACCAGCGATTGAACTGACGCTCGTAGTAGTTTCCCGGCCGGCCGAAGTCGGAGAGTCCGACGGCATCCACGTCGACGGTGTGCAGGCGCGCCAGCGTCTCGGCCGCCGAGCGATACATCGCGCCACGATCGGCGGGCTCGACGCCCGGCAACGCGCTGTCGGTGAAGACCCGGCCGACCATCCGCTCCATCAGGTAGAACGGCGTGCCGATCACGTCCCGGTCCTCGCAATAGAGGATCGGCGTCGCGACCGGAAAGCCGGTGCCGGAGAGGGCCTTCTGCACGCGGTACTCGCGGTCGATCGCGTGCGCCGACGGCAGCAGCTCGCCCGGCGGCTGCTTGCGCAGCACGTATTCGGCGTTGTTCAGGCGCAGCAGGAACGTCGGGTTGGACTGGCCGTAGCTGAACTGCTCGACCTCGAGGCCACCGCCCGCCTCGGGCAGCTCGGCCTTCAGCCAGTCTTCGAGGCGCTTCTCGTCGAAGCGGTGGGAGGCGCGAACCTCGCCGGCGCGGGTGCCCTCGGTCTCGCTCATCGGTCGGCCCGGAACGATGCGGCGCGGCCGTCATAATCCAGGAAGCTGGAGGTGCGGGAGCGCTTCTCCGGGTGCATCCAGTAGGCCTCGATGCGCGCCTCGTCCCAGCCGGCCTCGCGCAGCACTTCGTCGTCCAGATAGAAATTGCCGGTGCACTCCCGCGCCGGCCGGGTGACGATCTCGTGAGTGGCGTCGGCCATGATCCGCGGCCGCCGGCAAGCCTCGTACATCTCGGGATTCGACCATTTCACGGCGGCGGTGGCGACCGCGTAGTGCGGCCAGAGCGCGTTCGAGGCGATCCCCTCCTCCCTGAACTCCTCGGCCCAGCCGATCGTGCACATCGCCATGCCGTATTTCGACATCGTCCGCGCCAGCCGCTCGGCATACCAGCGCGGATCGGGATTGATCGCGGCGGCGATGGTCAGGATGTGCGGGTTGTCCGACTTCAGGAGATGGGGATAGCACGCCTGGCCGCAGAAGAAGGTGCCGCGCGTGTTGATGTCGAACATCAGGTCGAACTGCTTCGGCGTCGTGTCCGGCGTCTTGGTGAAGGTCTGGGCGCTCGCATTGTTCACCAGCACGTCGATGCCGCCGAACGTCTCGACCGTCTTCTCGACCGCCGCGAAGATCTGCTGCTCGTCGCGGAGGTCGAGCTGCAGGGCGAGGGCTCGCCCGCCCCGCTGCTCGCATTCGGCCGCCACCTCGTGGATCGTGCCCGGAAGCTTGGGATGCGGCTCGACGGTCTTTCCGGTGACGACGACGTTCGCGCCCTCCTCGGCGAAGCGCATGGCGATCTCCGCTCCGATCCCCCTGCTCGAGCCAGTGACGAAGGCGGTCTTGCCGCGGAGGCCGGGCATGCTCATTCCCCCCTGAAATCCGGCTTCCGCTTCTCGACGAAGGCGGTGACGCCTTCGCGGAAATCGCGGGTGGCGGTGCCGTCGACGAACCGTTCGCGCTCGAGGTCGAGCTGGCCCGGCAAGGTCCGATCGAACGAGCCGGTGATCAGCATCTTGGTGGCGGCATAGGCGCGGGTCGGCCCGGAGGCCAGCCGCTTCGCCAGGGCCGCCGTTTCGGCCTCGAGCCCGTCGGCGGGAACCACACGGTTGACGATGCCGAGATCGAGCGCCTTCGCCGCATCGAAGCGGTCGGCGAGCATCGCCAGCTCCATCGCGCGCCGCCGACCGACGATGCGCGGCAGCGACCAGGTCGAACCCCCGTCCGGGCTGATGCCGATATTGGCGTAGGCGAGCGTGAAGAAGGCGTCGTCCGCGGCGATGGCGAGATCCGCGGCGAGCGCCAGGCTGAGGCCCGCTCCGGCCACGGCGCCCTGGACGCTGGCCAGCACCGGCTTCGGCATCCGCACCACCACCTCGATCGCCTCGTGGAACGAGTCGATCAGATCGCCCGCGGCCTGCTCGATGTGCCCGAGCTCCCTGTGGAAGCCGCGCACGTCTCCTCCCGCCATGAAGGCGCGGCCGGCGCCGCGGAGGACGACGCAGCGGACGGTGGCATCGGCCTCGGCGGCACGCAGCGCCGTGCGCAGCGCCTCCGACAGCTCGAGATCGAGGGGATTCAGCACGTCGGGCCGGTTCAACGTCAGGACGACGATGGCACCGTCGCGCTCGACCAGAACGGAATCGCTCATCCGCGCCTCCCGAAGAGATGGGTCTGAAACCTACCCGCAAGCGGCCCGAGCAGCAACGGCCGCACCCTCAAGAGGCGACGGCGCCGCATTCTTCGAGCCGCGCGATCTCCTCCACGGTGTAGCCGGCGGCTGCCAGAACCTCGCGGGTGTGCTGCCCGAGAGCCGGGGCCGCCGCCGGGGCGACGTGCCCGGCGCCACCGACTTCGACCGGGCTGGCGACGACCAACTCGGCACCGCCGGCGGGGTCGTCCATCGGCACGAGCACCCCGGCGGCGCGCATCTGCGGATCGTCCGGGATGTCCTGCAGCCGTCCGACCACGCCGAACGTGACGCCCTTCTCCTCCAGAGCCGGCCGCAACTCGCTCCAGTCGCGCTGGAGGAACAGCCGGTCCAGAACCTTCACCAGCTCGCGGGAGTTCTCATGCCGGCCCTCGCGCGTGCGGAAGCGCGGGTCCGCGGCCAGCTCCTCCCCGCCGACCACGGCCGCGAGCGTGGGCCACTGCCGATCCTCGTTCACCAGCGCCAGGAAGAACCAGCGGCCGTCGCGGGTGCGGTAGGGGTTGACCAGCGCGTTCGCCGATTCCTCGCGCGGCGGACGCGGCTGGAACGCCTCGCCACAGAGCATCGCCTGCGCCAGAACCGCGTTCGACCAGATGCCGTTGGCCATGAGGTTGGTCGCGACGAAGCCGCCCTTGCCCGTGCGCTCGCGTCGATAGAGCCCGGCCATGATCGCGGCGAAGAGCGCCGTCGCCGTCGGATGATCGCCCATGCCCGGCAGCGAACGGGTCGGTGCCGCGTCGGGCGAAGGCCGGACTAGGTCCATGAGCCCCGACCGAGCCCACCACGCCGTGCTGTCGAACCCGGTCTTCGACGCCTCCTCGCCGGCTTCGCCGTAGGCGGTGAGCGAGGCGTAGATCAGGCGATCGTTCAGCGGAGCGATGTCCTCCCAAGTCACGCCGAGCCGGGAGCGGACGTTCAGCGGCAGGTTGGTGATGAACACGTCCGCGGTTTCCGCCAGCCGGTAGAGGACGCCCCGTCCCGCCTCGGACTTGAGGTCGATGACGATGCCCTTCTTGTTCCGGTTGTCGACCAGCCAGCCATAGTCGGTTTCCGTCCGCGGCATGCCGGGAGCGTTGCGGAGATCGCGGTAGGCGTCGCCGCCGGGCGGCTCGACCTTGATCACCTCGGCGCCGAGATCGGCCAGCATCATCGCCGCGGCCGGTGCCGCGATGTAGCTGGCGACGTCCAGCACCCTGACGCCTTCCAGCAGCCGCTCCTCACCCGTCATGCCTTCTGTCCTCCGATGCCCTTCAGGTCCGCTCGAAATCGATCGGCTCGTGTACCGGCAAGCCGTGGAGATGGCGGCGCATGCAATCGAGTGCCATCTCCACGCCGCCGGCACGGGTCCGGTCGACGCCGCCGACGATGTGCGCCGCCCGCTCCACCACGCCTTCCGCCGAAGCGATCGCGATATAGACCTTGCCCTCGCCATCCTCCGACGGGTTCGCGCCGGTTCCGATCAGCACCGCGAGGCCGTACGAGGCCTCGGCCTGCCCACGAACCGCATCCGCGGCCGCCGCGGCGAGCTTCGGGGTGTCGGAGCCGGGGTCCAGGTCCAGAATCGCCGCGAGTTCGGCAACATTCACTGCGAGAACCCCGCGCCGAAAGATCCAACGACCCGCGTCGGCCTCGGCGAGCCGGGACCCGACACCGCCGCGGGTGCCGACCTCGGCGACGGCGATGCGCCCGGCGATCGCCTCCAGCCGGTTCAGGATCACGCCTTCGAGCGTGTCGTCGTCCTCGCAGAGGATGTAGTTGCCCAGGCGGGCGCGAATCTCCGCCTCGATCGGCTCCAGCGTGCGCAGAGCCGTCTCGAGATCGGCGGCGCGCACCATCAGCTTGGTCTCGAGCTCGGGAAAATGCGCCTGGAAGCCGAGCTTGACCGCGGCGTCGGGCGCCAGTGCCTCGACGCCGTTCAGCCGGTCGTCGACGCGGGATTCGCCGAGGCCGAACGAATGGAAGCGCTTCAGGCGCACGACGCTGCGCATCCCGCTCCGCTCCAGCAGGCGCGGGATGATCTGCTCGTCCAGCATCCGCCGCACCTCGCGCGGAACGCCCGGCGTGAAGAAGAACCGGGCGCGCCCGATGTCGACCGCGAACCCGCAGGCGGTGCCGATCGGGTTGTCGATCAGCTCCGCCCCTTCCGGCAGCATCGCCTGCTTGCGGTTGTTGGGCGGCATCTCGCGCCCGCGCGCCCGGTAGAACCCCTGGATGCGCTCGAGCCATTCTTCCCGCAGGCCGAGCTCCACACCCGCGGCCTCGGCGGCGACCACCTGCGACAGGTCGTCCACCGTCGGCCCGAGGCCACCGTTCACGATCACGTAGTCGGCGCGGCCCGCGGCGATCCGGAACGCCTCGAGCAGGGTTTCGCGGTCGTCGCCGACGGTGGTCTCCCAGACCACCGACAGTCCCACTTCCTGCAATCGCCGGCTGATGTGGCTGAAGTTGGTGTTGACGGTCTTGCCGCTCAGCACCTCGTCGCCCGTGCAGATGATCTCTATGCGCATGTGCCGCTCCGCTCGTTGCAGGATTCCTTTGGCAGATCGCGGGACCGGCGTCATCCTGAATCCGGAAGCCGGCGTGACGCGAGCGGGAGGACGGCGATGACGATGAAGTTCCATATCGCGAAGGCGAAAGACGGCACATTCAAGGGAGACGGGCTTCGCGCCTTCTTCGAATACCGGGACCTCGGCATGACCGAGGCGACCGGCGGCAAGGCCGTGGCGCACGTGATCCGGGCGCGGCCGGGCGTCCACCCGGAGCCGCAGTGGCACAACCACACGGTCGAGTTCCAGATGTACTATGTGCTGAAGGGCTGGGTGACGTTCGAATACGAAGGTGCCGGCACCGTGACGGCGGAGGCCGGCGACTGCGTGCACCAGCCCCCCGGCATACGCCACCGGGAGATCGATCACTCCGACGATCTCGAGCTGATCGAGATCGTTCTGCCGGCCAACTTCCAGACCAGCCTGGTCGAGGCACCGGCCTAGATCGCGCCCGACCCCGGCCGCCGATCAGGATCGGACGTCGGAGCCGCCTTCGATCCGCTCCAGCGAGCTCTTCATCTCGCGGACGGCGGCATCGAAGAAACTGTCGAGGTGCCGGCGCGTGTCCGGGGCGAGCATGACCAGCTTGGAACGGGCATCGTCGGGATTGGCGGTCTCGATGACCAGTCCCTTCGCCACCGCCGTCTCGATGTATCGGGCCGCGGTGTGCGGACTCTTCACCGCCTTCATGAACCGGGCGGCATCCGTCTTCCGAACCGGAGCCTGGCGGCGCCACATCTCGGTCAGCAGGTCCCAATAGGCGGAGGAGTAGAGCTCCGCATCCCCCTCGAACACCTCGACCCAGCGATTGCCGATGCGATCGCACATGTCGAGATATTCCTTCCGCTGCCTGAAGCCGTACTTCGTTTTCATTCGTTCAGCACACCACCGGAAACCGGGTTGTCGCAACCCGGCGCAAATTTGCAGGCATTTCTAGCCCAATATGCCAGAGATCGTGCCGCCTTGCCTCCTGCACGCGGTGGGCTACGTTTGCGGCTTACTGTCCTACCCCGTCCGGAAAGGTCAAGCATGCGTCTGCAGCTCTGCACGTGGCAGGAGGTCGAGAGCTACCTTCAGCGCTCCACCGGCATCATCATCCCGATCGGCTCCACCGAGCAACATGGACCCAACGGATTGATCGGCACCGACGCCATCTGCCCGGAGACCGTCGCCTTCGGCGTCGGGGAGCGGATCGGCGCCATGGTCGCTCCCACGCTCAGCATCGGCATGGCGCAGCACCACATGGCCTTTCCCGGCACCATCACCTTCAGGCCGACCACCCTGATCGCGGTCGTGACCGACGTGGTGAACGCGCTGGCGCGGCACGGCTTCGACAGCTTCTATTTCCTGAACGGGCACGGCGGCAACATCGCCACCATCTCGGCCGCCTTCTCCGAGATCTATGCCCAATCGAGCCTCGGAACGGCCCCGGAAGACCGACGTCCGGTCAGATGCAGGCTCGCCAACTGGTTCATGGGAGCCAAGGTCAAGGCCCTGTCGAAGGAGCTCTTCGGCGACTCCGAAGGCCGTCACGCCACACCGTCCGAAGTCTCGCTCAGCTATTATGCCTATCCGGACGCGGTCAAGCAGGCGCAGATGACACCGAAGATCGCGCCGGTGGGCGAGATTCGCGATGCCGCCGACTATCGCCGCCAATTCCCCGACGGGCGGATCGGGTCCGATCCCTCGCTCGCCAGCGTCGAAGCGGGAGAGCGCCTCTACCGGGCCTCGATGGAAGACGTCGAAGCGGACTATCTGGCGTTCACGCAGAAGGGCGCTTGAGCCGCTTGTCCGCTATACTGCCGCCTGGTCGGACCTACCGCAGCGGGTTCGCTCGGGAACGGCCGCACCCCATATATCGGTCAGACAAGGTCATCCATCCAGCATCAGCGTCGGAGCGGCGATGCGGCAACCCGCGAGCTATCTGAACGAGGCCGAGCGGCAGAGGCACAAGAATGCCAATCTGCTCCACTCGGTGCTGCTCCTCGCGGGGATGACCGCGATCGTGTCGTTGTGCACCTGGGCGCTGTTCGGCACCGAAGGCATCATCTGGGGTGCGATCGGCGGAGCGCTCCTGCTGCTCCTCAGCCCGCGTGTGTCGCCGCGGGTCATTCTGCCGATGTACGGCGCCCGCCCCATCACCCGGCGGCACATTCCGGAGCTGGTGGACCTGGCGGAGGAACTCTCCAGGCGCGCCGGGCTGCCGAAGACGCCGCAGCTCTATTACATCCCGAGCCAGATCCTGAACGCGTTCGCCGTCGGCAGCCCGGAGGATTCCTCCATCGCCCTCACCGACGGGATGCTGCGCGCCATGACCGTGCGAGAGATGGCCGGCATTCTCGCGCACGAGATCAGCCATATCCGCAACCGCGATCTCTGGGTGATGGGCCTCGCCGACACGATGTCCCGCCTGACAGCCACCATGGCGCATGTCGGCGTGTTCATCGCGTTCCTGAGCCTGCCGCTCGCGATCGCAGGCGAGGTGCGTTTCCCCTGGCTCCTGATCCTGTTCCTGTGGCTGGCGCCGACCGCCGGCAGCCTGCTGCAGCTCGCGCTCTCTCGCACGCGGGAATACGAAGCCGACCTGGATGCTGCGACATTGACCGGCGACCCGGTCGGGCTGGCGTCGGCGCTGAACAAGCTCGAGCGACGCCAGGGGCGGATCTGGGAAGACCTGTTCATGCCGGGCCGGAGGATCCCCGATCCCTCGCTCCTGCGCACGCATCCGCCGACCGAAGAGCGGATCAAGCGGCTCCTGGCGCTCCGCCCCTCGGAACCGCCGCCCCAGGACAACCTGCCGCCGGTACTGGGGATAGACCGGCGCTTCGGTCCCCCTGTCCGGCCACCGAGATGGCGCTTCTCGGGGCCGTGGTACTGAGCCATCACCCGTCGGAGGCGAGCACCGCACCGGCGAGGTAGAGAGAGCCGCAGATCAGGATGCGGACCAGCTTGCCGGCCTCGGCGACGATCGCGGCGATCGCGTCGGCGACCGTGGGCGCTTCGGAAGCGTCGTGACCCACCGACCGGGCGGCGCGCGCGAGGGCCTCGGCCGAAAGCCCGGCTTCGGCCCCGGGGATCGGTACCGCCCGCAGCGAGCGTGCATGAGGCGCAAGCGGCGCGAGGAAGCCGGCGGCATCCTTCGTGTCGAGCATGCCGACGACGAGATGAAGCGGCAGGTCGGACCAGCCGCGCGCCATCTCCGCCAGAACCGCTCCGGCGGCGGCGTTGTGGCCGCCGTCGAGCCACAGCTCCGATCCGGAGGAAAGCAACGCCTGCAGCGGTCCGCTGCCGAGCCGTTGCAGCCGCGCCGGCCAACGCACGGTGCCGAGGCCTTCGCGGATGGCTTCGGGCGAGACGATGCCCGGCTCGAAACGTTCGAGGCAGGCGATCGCCGTCCCCGCATTGTCGATCTGGTGTCGGCCGGGAAGCGCCGGCAACGGGAGCTGGAGCCGCCACCTACTGCCGGCGTATTCGAAACCGTCACCTGCCGGTGCGACCCGCCATTCCCGGCCCGCGCGGTGGAGCGGCGCGCCGATCGCATCCGCCCGCGCATCGATCGCGCGCGCCGCGTCCGGCGGCTGCGGCGCGATCACGGCCGGCACCCCCGCCTTCAGGATCCCGGCCTTCTCGCCCGCGATCTGCGTCAGCGTGTCACCGAGATACTGCTGATGATCGAGCCCGATCGGGGTGATCGCGCACACCGCCGGCCTTTCGACGACGTTGGTCGCATCCAGCCGACCGCCGAGACCGACCTCCAGCAGAGCGACGTCTGCCGGCGTCCGCGCGAACGCGAGCAGGGCTGCCGCGGTGGTGATCTCGAAAAAGGTGATCGGCTCACCCCGATTGGCCTCCTCGCATTCGAGCAGCAGCGCGGACAGCGCCTCGTCGTCGACATCCCGGCCGGCGACGCTGATGCGCTCGTTGAAGCGAACGAGATGGGGCGAGGTGTAGGTGTGGACGGTCTTGCCGGCCGCCTCGAGCATTGCGCGGAGGAAGGCGACGGTCGAACCCTTCCCGTTCGTTCCCGCGACGTGGATGACCGGCGGCAGGTGGCGGTGTGGGTCACCGAGCCCGGCCAGCAGGCGCTCGATCCGGCCGAGCGAGAGGTCGATCAGCTTCGGGTGCAGGCGCAGGAGGCGCGCCAGGATGGCGTCGGGGTGGCTCAACTGCGTGGCGCGGCGGTCCGTGCCTCTTCCTCTTCGGCGCCGTCGATCGCGCCTTCGGGTTCGTTCTCGCCCGCTTCCTCGGAGGATGCCTCCGCGACCGGGGCACCCTCTGCCGGGGCGGCGGGTATCTCCATGTCGGTCAGGTCGAGCGGCTCTTCGACCTGACGCTGGCACAGCAGACCGAGCGCCCGTCCGACGGTCGCGGCGAGCTCCGACCGCGGCACGACCATGTCGATCATGCCGTGCTGGAGCAGGTATTCGGCGCGTTGGAAACCTTCGGGCAGGGTCTCGCGGATCGTCTGCTGGATGACGCGCTGACCGGCGAAGCCGATGGCGGCCCCCGGCTCCGAGATCGCGATGTCGCCCAGCATGGCGAAGGAAGCGCTGACGCCGCCGGTGGTGGGGTCGGTGATGATGACGATGTAAGGCAGACCGGCTTCCTTGACCTCGGCCACGGCAATCGTGGTGCGGGGCATCTGCATCAGCGCGAGGATGCCTTCCTGCATGCGCGCACCGCCGGAAGCCGGAACGACGATCAGCGCCGCACGATCACGGACCGCGAGCCGCGCAGCCTCCAGGAGCGCCTCGCCGACGGCGACACCCATCGAGCCGCCGAGGAAGGAGAAATCGAAGACGGCGACGACCGCCCCATGACCGCCGATCCTTCCCGACGCCACCAGCACAGCATCCTGGTAGCCGGTCTTGCTCTGCGCCTCCTTCAGGCGATCGGTGTAGCGCTTGGTGTCGCGGAACTTGAGCGGGTCGACCGGAACCGGCGGCAGCTCGGCCAGGTCGTACTGGCCCTCGTCGAACAGCATGCCGAGCCGGCGCTTCGCGTCGAGACGCATGTGGTGCCCGCAGTGCGGGCAGACGTGCAGCTGCTTCTCCAGCTCGCGATGGAAGATCATCTGCGAGCAGCTCGGGCATTGATGCCACAGATTGTCCGGGGTCTCCCGCCGGACGAGCTGCTGCAGCTTGGGCCGAACGAAATTGGTCAGCCAGCTCATGCGCGCGCGCTCCGCACGCCGCCGGCGAGATCGCGCACGAGCGAAAGCACGCTCTCGACGATTTCTTCCGGCTCCGGCTTCTCGTGCTCGAGGCAGTCGGCGATTCGCTGCACCAGCGCCGAGCCGACGACCGCGGCGTCGGCGACGCGCGCCACTTCGGCCGCCTGCTCCGGCGTCCTGATGCCGAAGCCGACCGCGAGCGGAAGGTCAGTGTGCCGCCGCAGCCGCTCTACCGCCGCCGCCACGGCATCCGCCGATGCGGAGGTCGTGCCGGTGATGCCGGTGATCGCCACGTGATAGATGAACCCGCCGGCGCCCTCGAGGATGCGCGGCAGGCGCCGGTCGTCGCTCGTCGGCGCGGTGAGGCGGATCACACGCAGTCCCGCGGCAAGAGCCGGCACCCGCAACTCCGCGTCCTCCTCGGGCGGGAGGTCGACGACGATCAGACCGTCGATGCCGGCCGCGGCCGCGTCCCGGGAGAAGGCTTCCACGCCATAGCGATAGATCGGGTTGAAATAGCCCATGAGGGCGATGGGCGTGTCGTTATCCTGGCGGCGGAACTCCTGCACCATCTCGAGCGTGCCGCGCAACGTCATGCCGCCGCGGAGGGCGCGCTGGTTGGCCGCCTGGATGGCGGGACCGTCGGCCATAGGGTCGGTGAACGGCACGCCGATCTCGATCACGTCGGCGCCGGCAGCGGGCAGGCCGCGCAGGATCGCGAGAGAGGTCTCGCGGTCCGGATCACCGGCACTGATATAGGAGACGAAGCCGCCGCGGCCGGCCTCCCGGAGCGCCTCGAAGCGCCGCTCCAACCTTCCCTCGCCCGCGCTCATGCCCCGTTATCCATACCGAGTGCCTTGGCGACGCTCGGCACGTCCTTGTCGCCGCGGCCGCACATGTTCATCACGATCAGGTGATCGGACGGCAGCTCACCCGCGATCCGCGCCACATGCGCCAGCGCATGCGCCGGCTCCAGCGCGGGAATGATGCCCTCGAGCCGCGTGCAAAGCTTGAAGGCGTCGAGCGCCTCGTCATCGGTTGCCGAGACATAGTCGACCCGGCCGGAATCCCGCAGCCAGGCGTGCTCCGGGCCGATCCCCGGATAGTCGAGACCCGCCGAGATCGAATGGGCCTCGGCGATCTGCCCGTCCGCATCCTGAAGCAGATAGGTCCGATTGCCGTGCAGCACCCCGGGCGCTCCGCCAGTGATCGACGCGGCATGCTGGCCGGTCGAGATGCCGTGACCCGCCGCCTCGACGCCGACGATGCGCACGGACGGATCGTCCAGAAACGGATGGAACAGACCGATCGCGTTCGAGCCGCCGCCGATGCAGGCGACGAGGGTATCGGGCAACCGCCCCTCGGCCTCCATGATCTGCTCGCGCGCCTCGCGGCCGATCACCGACTGGAAGTTCCGCACCATCTCCGGATAGGGATGCGGGCCGGCGGCGGTGCCGATCAGGTAGTAGGTGGTGTCGACATTGGCCACCCAGTCGCGCAACGCTTCGTTCATCGCGTCCTTGAGAGTGCGCGAGCCCGACTTCGCGGCGCGCACCTCGGCACCGAGGAGACGCATCCGGAACACGTTGGGCGCCTGTCGCTCCATGTCGACTTCGCCCATGTAGATGACGCAGGGGATGTCGAAGAGCGCACAGAAGGTGGCGACGGCGACGCCGTGCTGGCCGGCGCCGGTCTCGGCGATGACGCGGCGCTTGCCCATGCGCCGGGCGAGCAGCGCCTGACCGATGCAGTTGTTCGCCTTGTGCGAGCCGGTGTGGTTCAGCTCGTCGCGCTTGAAATAGATCTTCGCGCCGCCGAAGTGCCGCGTCAGGCGCTCGGCGAAATAGAGTGGGCTCGGCCGGCCGACATAATGCTTGAGGTAATAGTCGAGCTCAGCCTGGAATGAGGGGTCCTGCTGTGCGTCCCGATACGCCCGTTCCACTTCGAGGATGAGCGGCATCAAGGTCTCGGCGACGTAGCGGCCGCCATAGATGCCGAAGTGGCCGTGTTCGTCCGGCCCGGCCCGATATGTATTCAGCGGCTCGGGTTTCATGAAAATCTTCGTTTCACCTGCTGCGAGACTGCCCGTGGGGCGGGAAAATAGCGGCGGATCAACGCTTTTCCAACCGGGAATGGAAGCCGTGTCATTTCAGTGATGCCGCGACGCGCAGGAACTCCGCGATTTTCTTCGGATCTTTCACGCCCGGCCGCGCCTCGACGCCGGAGGAGACGTCGACCGCGGGGGCGCCGCTGATCCGCGCCGCCTCCGCCAGGTTCTCTGCCGTCAGCCCACCGGAGAGCATCCAGGGTACGGGCCAGCGGGTGCCGCCGAGCAGCTCCCAGTCGAACGAGAGCGCGTTGCCGCCGGGAAGAGCGTCCTTCATGTCGCGCGGCGGCTTGGCGTCGAACAGGAGCCGATCGACCACGTCGGCCCAGCGATGGGCTGCCTCGATGTCTTCGGGGCCCGCGACAGGAATCGCCTTCATCACCGGCAGCCCGAACCGCGCCCGGATCGTACGCACCCGTTCCGGTGCTTCCGCTCCGTGGAGCTGCAGGAGATCGAGCTGGACCTCCGCCAGAGTCGCTTCCAGCAGCGCATCGTCCGGGTCCACGAACAGCCCCGTGCGAATCGTCCGCCCGGCCGCCTCGCGCGCGAGCGCCGCTGCAGCGGCCGGCCGAAGCGAGCGCGGCGACGGGGGATAGAACACGAGCCCGACCCAGCGGGCGCCGCCGTCGATCGCTGCCGCGAGCGCCTCGGGCGAGTTGATGCCGCAGATCTTTGCCTCGACCGACATGGCTCAGGCCGCTGCCAGTTCGCGCACGATCCGCGCGGCCGCAGCCGCCGGATCGGGGTTGCGCGTGATCGGTCGGCCGATGACGAGATAGTCGGCGCCGGCCGCGACCGCCTCCGCCGGCGACATGACGCGCTGCTGGTCGTCCGTGGCTGCCCAGGTCGGACGCACACCAGGCGTTACCAACAGGAAATCGGGGCCGCAGCGTGCGCGCAGGTCCGCCACCTCGTGCGGCGAGCAGACCACACCGTCGAGCCCGCATTCGCGCGAGAGCTCGGCCAGTCTGCGCACCTGATCGGCGATCGGTCCGACCTGGCCGAGCCGGGCCAGATCCGGCTCGCCGAGGCTGGTCAGGACGGTCACCCCGAGGAGGCGCATGCGGGGAGACCCGCCGTCCGCCGCAGCCTGTTTCGCCGCGGCCGCCGCCGCCTTCAGCATCGCCTCGCCTCCCGAGGCGTGCAGCGTCAGGCAGAACGGCCGCAACGGCGCCACCGAGCGAACGCCGGCCGCCACGGTATTGGGGATGTCGTGCAGCTTCAGGTCGAGGAACAGGCGCCTTCCCGCCGCCACCCGCGCCACAGCCGCCGGCCCGTTGGCGAGGAAGAATTCCAGTCCGAGCTTGACACCGCCGACGACCTCCGCGAGTCGGCCGGCCAAATCGGCGGCAACCGCCTCGTCGGCCGTATCGACGGCGCAGAAGACTCGATCCGCCTGTGGATGCATTCAGATCTCCGCGTCAAAGAGCGGCAGCGGTTTACACGCCCCCGAGACACCCGTCCACCGTCTCACCCGAGGCCGGGAGTGCGTTTCACCCGTGCGTAACGGATCGGGGGTCACTATCTTCGTCGGAACGCAGCCGCGGCCTGGCTGCTTAACGTGGTCGGCTGCTTAATGTAGGTAGCCGTCGGCGATCCGGTAGTCAGGGCGAAGACGATTTCAGACCGTTTCACAGAAGCCGAACAGGAGCGGTTTCGCAATCTCCTGGAGCTCGCCGCCCGCAGCCCCTATGCGGGCGAGCGCGAGAACGCGCTCGCGGCCGCGGCGCGACTGGCCGATCGTCACGGCATGACCCTCGAAGAAGCGGCCCGGGGAGAGCCCGCTCCCCCGCCGCCTCCGCCGCGCCGCGACGAGGCCACTGCCGCCGCAGCACGAGCGGCATCGGCATTCGCCCGCGCGGTCCACATGATGGACGCACAGCTGCAGGCGGACAAAGCGCGCCGAGAGGCCGCCCTGCGCGCCGCCCGTGAACGTGGCTTGGATGCCGATCAGCCGGCGCCGCGGCGCCCGCCTTCGCGCGCTTCCTCCGGGAAGTGGCGGCGCAACCCTTACGTCCACGCCCGGGTGCTGCTGCGCGAGACCGCCCTGCCCCTGCACGACATCGTCGATATCACCGGTCTCGACATCTACAAGGTGGTCGAGATGAAGCTGAAGATGCGGGAAGAGGCAGCCGCCGCCCGCACCTAGCGAACGGGCATGGCCCTCGGACGGGCCTCAGCCCCTCTCGCCCGCCACCTGGCGCAACGGCGGATTGGAGGATGCAGCCGGCAGTGCCGGCGCGGCTTCCGGCTCGCGCCGCTCCGCGAGGCGCGCTTCCAGCGTGCGGACTTGCTCGGTGAGAATCTGGACACGCCGGCCGCGCTCACGCGCGATCCGTCGCCAGTGGCTCTGCGCGCTCCAGGCAACGAGCCCGCCCGCGACGAAGCCGATGAAACCGGCGAGCATGAGGGCGACGAACAGACGGAGATCCACCCGCTCGGTCAGCGGCCAGAGGCCGATGCTGACGGTGTCGCGGTTCGCCAGGGCGAAGCAGACGAGAAGGATCGTGAGCACTACCGTCACGATCCACGAAACGAACCTCATCGAGTCGGAGCCCCTTCGCAGCTCATGTCAGCGCTCCGCATTCAGGCGCTCGCGAAGCTCCTTGCCGGTCTTGAAGAACGGCGTCTCCTTGGCCTCGACCTGAACGGTCTCGCCGGTTCTCGGATTGCGGCCGGTGCGGGCCTCGCGGTGCTTGACCGAGAACGCGCCGAAGCCCCGCAGTTCGACCCTGTCGCCGCGCGCGAGCGCCTCGGTGATCTCGTCGAAGATCGTCGAGACGATCCGCTCCACGTCGCGTTGATAGAGATGTGGATTTCGCTCGGCCAACCGGGCGATCAGTTCGGACTTTGTCATTCGGGCGCCTCCCCGATCGCTCGCCCCTGCCGCGCCCGATACCCTGTCGGAAAGAGTTTCGCCGAGAGTGGCGCGAGCATCGGCCAGCGACATCACGATCGGAGGTCAGGGTGCCAGACGGCAACCAGACCGTCAAGCATAAGTCTCTCAGAAAAAAGCGTTTTTCCGCCAAGAGCCCGTGCCAGCCTGCCGATGACGCTGCTGTCCCGCTTGACATCGCGATCGATCGACGGGAGGTCGGCCGAGATGCTGTGTTCGCTCTCCAGCCATTCGCGCGCCTCCCGCTCGCCGCCGATCGCGTCCACGAGCCGGTGCGTCACGGCGGACCGTCCGGTGAAGACGCGACCATCCGACACCGCGCGCAATTCATCCCCCGAGAGCCCACGCCGCTCGCCCACCATTTCTACGAACATCGCGTACATCTGATCGACCACCTCCTGGGCGGCGGCTCGCCCCGACGGGGTCAGTTCCTCCAGCGGCGACGGCACCGCCTTGAGCGGCGCGCTCTTGATGGCCTCGGCGTTGACGCCGAGCCGTTCCAGGAGATCGGTGATCTCCGCCGTCTGAAGCAGCACGCCGATCGAGCCGGTCACGGTGCCTTCGTGGGCGAAGATGGAGTCCGCGCCGAGCGCGACCATGTAGCCGGCCGACGCGGCGGTGGTGCCCATCACCGCCACCACCGGCTTCTCGGCGGCGACACGCCGGAAGGCCTTGAACAGGCTTTCGCCGCCGACGACGGTGCCGCCCGGGCTGTCGATGTAGATCAGGAGCGCCTTGGCGGCGTCGTCCTCGGCGATTTCATCGAGCCGGTCAAGGACGTCCTGGTCCTCGACGATGACGCCGACCACGTTGAGCCGCGCGACATGATCGCCGCGGCCCAACGGATTGAGGTCCCCGAAGGCCCACTGCGCCAGAACGACGGCCACCGCGACGAAGACGACGATGGCGGAGGTGCGCCAGAACGCCAGCCTCCGCTTCAATCGCCGCCGGTCCAGAACCGCATCTATATCGAGCGACACCGGAACGCTCCGACCTCACGTTGCCGGAAGGCCTGTTATGGCCTCGCCGCTCACTCCTTGTCGCTGTCCTCGTCCGACTGCGCCTCCGTCTGACGGTTTCGAAGGGCCGCGCCGAGAATATCGCCGAGGCTGGCACCGCTGTCGGAGGAGCCGTACTGCGCCATCGCCTTCTTTTCCTCGTCGGTCTCGTGCGCCTTGATCGAGAGGCTGATGCGACGGCCGTTGCGGTCGATCGAGGTGACCTTCGCGTCCACCCGTTCGCCGATCGCGAACCGCTCCGGACGCTGCTCGCTGCGGTCGCGCGAAAGCTCGGCGCGACGGATGAAGCCAGTGACGTCGCCGGGCAGCGCCAGCTCGACGCCGTTCTCGTTCACCGCCGAGACGGTGCCGGTCACCACCTGACCCCGGCGAATGCCCTCGAGCGCGGTCTCGAACGGATCGTTCTCGAGCTGCTTGATGCCGAGGCTGATACGCTCCTTCTCCACGTCCACGTCCAGCACCTTCACCCGGACAGTGTCGCCGCGGCTGTAGTCCTGGATCGCCTCCTCGCCCGACCGCTCCCAGTCGAGGTCGGAGAGGTGGACCATGCCGTCGATGTCGCCCGGCAGGCCGACGAACAGGCCGAACTCGGTGATGTTCTTGATCTCGCCCTCGAGCTCCGTGCCGACCGGGTAGCTCTCCACGAAGCTCTCCCACGGGTTGCCCATGGTCTGCTTGATGCCGAGGCTGATGCGACGCTTGTCCGGATCGACGTCGAGCACCTGGACTTCGACCTCCTGACTGGTCGATACGATCTTGCCCGGGTGCACGTTCTTCTTGGTCCAGCTCATCTCGGAGACGTGGACCAGACCCTCGACGCCCGGCTCCAGCTCCACGAAGGCGCCGTAATCGGTGATGTTGGTAACACGACCGGTGAAGCGTGCGCCGACCGGGTACTTGAACTGCACGCCTTCCCACGGATCGGCCTGCAGCTGCTTCATGCCGAGGGAGATGCGCTGCGTCTCCGGGTTGAAGCGGATGACCTGCACCTCGACGGTCTGGCCGATCTGCAGCGCCTCGCTCGGATGGTTGACGCGCCGCCACGCGATGTCGGTGACGTGGAGCAGCCCGTCGACGCCGCCGAGATCGATGAAGGCGCCGTAATCGGTGATGTTCTTGACGACGCCCTGGAGGACCTGGCCTTCCTTCAGGCTGGCGATCAGCTCGCTGCGAGCCTCGGCGCGGGATTCCTCGAGCACCGAGCGGCGCGAGACGACGATGTTGCCGCGGCTGCGATCCATCTTGAGGATCAGGAACGGCTGCGGGGTGCCCATCAGCGGGCCGATGTCGCGGACGGGGCGGATATCGACCTGGCTACCCGGCAGGAACGCTACCGCACCGGAGAGGTCGACGGTGAAACCGCCCTTCACGCGGCCGAAGATGACGCCGGTCACCTTCTCGCCGGCCTCGAACGCCTTCTCGAGCTGGGTCCATGCCTCCTCGCGGCGCGCCTTCTCCCGGCTCAGCATCGCCTCGCCGTTCCTGTCTTCCAGCCGCTCGACATAGACGTCGACCGTGTCGCCGACCTTCAGATCCGGCTTCTGACCCGGCGCCGCGAACTCCTTCAGCGCGACCCGCCCCTCGGACTTCAGCCCCACGTCGATCAGGGCCATGTCGTTGTCGATGTCGACGATCGTCCCCTTGACGACCGTGCCTTCGAAGCCTTCCGAGTCCTGAAGGGACTCCTCCAGCATGGCCGCGAAGTCTTCCATCGGCCTGGATTGGGGAGAGGTTTGGGTTGCGGTGGTTTCAGCCATGGATCAGCTCGATTTCTCCAAATATCGTGCACGCACGAGACGGGAAACATCCCGGCCACGTGCGTGCCGATGGTGATTTGTACAGCAGAACGATGCGCGGCCGAACCAGTTCAACTTCGTTGCCGCAAGCGGACTTCGACATGCCGAAGCGCTTCCTGAAAAGCATCCTCGGCATTCAAGCTGGTGGTGTCCAGGACCACGGCATCGGCCGCCGGCCGCAGGGGAGCGACGGAGCGTCCGCTGTCCCGTTCGTCGCGCGCGATTAGATCTGCCAAAACGCGCGAATATATACTCTCCACACCGGCCTCTCGCAACTCCTTATGCCGCCGTCGGGCGCGCTCCTCGGGCGAGGCGGTGACGTAGAGCTTCACCGTGGCGCACGGGCAGACGACGGTACCGATGTCCCGCCCGTCGAGAACCGCGCCGACGGCCCCCTCCGGCGGCGCCTCGGCAAAGCGGCGCTGGAACGCGAGCAGAGCCGTGCGGACGGCCGGAATGCCGGCAACGACCGACGCCGCTTCGCCGGTCGCCTCGTCACGAAGATCGGCGCGCTCGAGATCCTGGGGGCGCAGCGCTTCGGCCGCGGCCACCGCCGCCTGTTCGTCATCGGGAGCAGAGCCCGCATCCAGCACCAGCCGCGCCACGGCCCGGTAGATGCGGCCGGTATCGAGGTAGGCCAGACCGAGGTGAGACGCGAGCCGTCGTGCCAGCGTTCCCTTGCCCGCGGCCGCGGGACCGTCGACCGCTATCACCAGCCTATCGTGCGCGGCTGCCGCCAATTCCGCCTCACACGCCTTCGATGGCGGCACCGAGGCCGTTCATCAGGCTCGCGAACCCGGGAAAGCTGGTGGCGATCGGACTTGCATCGTCGACGGAGACGGCTTCCTCGGCCGCCATGCCGAGGGTGAGGAAGGCCATGGCGATCCGGTGATCGAGGCGCGAGCGGATGGTCGCGCCGCCCGCGATCCGCCTCCCGCCGTCGACGATCAGGTCGTCCCCTTCCACCGCCACCGCGACCCCGCAGGCAGCCAGCCCTTCCGCCATCCCGCCGAGGCGGTCGCTCTCCTTGACGCGAAGCTCCGCCAACCCGCGCATCCGGGTGCGGCCCTCGGCGACCGCCGCGGCGACGGCCAGGATCGGATATTCGTCGATCATGCTGGGGGCGCGCTCCGCCGGAACGTCGACGCCCCGCAACCTGCCTGCGCGCACGACCAGATCGGCCACCGGCTCGCCGCCGGCATCGCGCCGGTCGGTCATGGTGATGTCGGCCCCCATCTCCGCCAGCGTCTCGAACAGACCCGCCCGGCCGGGATTGAGGCCGACGTTCCGCAGTGTGATCTCGGAGCCCGGAACGATCAGCGCCGCCACCAGCGGGAATGCCGCCGAGGACGGATCTCCCGGCACGACCACCTCGCGCCCTTCCAGTTCGGGCTGACCCTCGAGCGTGATGCGGCGGCCGCCATCCTCGTCCGCCACGGTCAGCGTGGCGCCGAAATGCCGGAGCATCCGTTCGGTGTGGTCCCGAGTCGGATGCGGCTCGACGACGGTCGTCCGGCCGGGGCAGTTGAGCCCGGCGAGCAATACCGCCGATTTGACCTGAGCGGATGCGACCGGCGGTCGATATTCGATCGGCACCGGGTCGGCGGCGCCGACGATCGCGAGCGGAAGCCTGCTGCCGCCACGGGACAGAAACCGCGCACCCATCTGCGACAGGGGGTCGACGACCCGCTGCATCGGCCGCGAGCGGAGCGACGCGTCGCCCGTGAAGAAGGCCGTCAGCCGCGTGCTCGCGACGGCGCCGAGCAGCAGCCGGGCAGCGGTGCCGGAGTTGCCCATCTCGAGCACGTCGTCCGGCTCGCCGAAACCGCCGACGCCGCAACCGCGCACAGACCAGCTTCCCGCGCCGTGCCGGCGCACGTCGGCGCCGAGCGCCCGCAGAGCGGCAGCCGTGCGGTGCACGTCCTCGCCCTCGAGAAGGCCCTCGATCTTCGTCTCGCCGACGGCGAGGCCGCCCATGATAATCGCCCGGTGAGAGATCGACTTGTCGCCGGGCACGTCGACGGCGCCGGAGAGGCCCCGCGGGCGCACCGGTCGGGATCGCACCGCCGCGTTCCGCGCCGGGCCCGATCCCGTCTTACGCTCTTCGCTCGCCTGCACCATCGAATCGCTCATCGAAACACGCTCTCCCCGAACCCGGAAGGTGGGGCGGCGCCGTCTGTACCACAGGCGGCCATCCGGCGGAACATCCCGCAAACGCAGCCGACATGTGCCGAGCCGGATTTTGTTTTGACACGCCCGGACGATTTGGCTATTGCACGGCGCCTTTCGACAACCCGCCGAAACTCCGGAGGTACCACTTGGCTAAGCCTGAACTGGGAACCAAGCGGGTTTGCCAGAGCTGCGGTGCGCGCTTCTACGATCTCGGCCGCGACCCGGCGCCCTGCCCGAAGTGCGGGTTCGAGAACTCGCTGGAAGCACTGCTTCGCGCGAAGCGCCCCCGCACGCCGCCGGCGGACGTGAAGCCCAAGCCGAAGGCGGTGCGCCGTGCGGTCGGCGAGGAGGACCTGGACGATACGCTGCCGATCGACGAGGATGAGGACGAGGATGACGACCTCATCGAAGACGCGTCGGAGCTCGGAGAGGACGACGAGGACGTCTCGGACGTCCTGGAGAACGCGGACGAGGGCGACGACGACGACCGTTGAGCGGTAAAGCACTTTTCGCTTGCGGTTCGCCGCCCCCGCCCTTTATTGGTCTGTGTCCCGGCGGCCACCGCCGGCACGACGAACTCACGGGGCCATAGCTCAGTTGGGAGAGCGCTTGAATGGCATTCAAGAGGTCAGGGGTTCGACTCCCCTTGGCTCCACCAAAAGCCCCAAGGCCCGGCCTTGGGGCTTTTCGATTCTGGCGTCGGTGATCCGAACCAGCAGCCCGTCCGATTCAGATCCTCACTCGGCCGCCGCCGGCTTCGAATTGCCGCGTGCACGCGTCCGCCGCTTCGCCGAAGCCGTCTTGGCGGCGGAGGCGGCACGGCCGGTCTTTCGGCCGAGCCCGATCCGCTTCGCCAGCTCCGACCGCTTCTCCGCATAGCTCGGCGCTACCATCGGATAGTCCGCTTTCAGGCTCCAGCGGTCCCGGTATTCCTCGGGGGTCAGACCATGCTCGCGCCGCAGGTGCCGGCGCAGCATCTTGTGCTGTGAGCCGCATTCGAGACAGACGATGAAGTCCCGCTTCACGGACCGGCGGACAGGCACTGCCGGCTCGGCCTTCTGCTCCGCCGTCTCGCCTTTTCCGACCGCTTCGAGAGAGCCGTGCACGGTCCGGATCAGATCCGGCAATTCGGCGGCAGAAACGCTGTTGTTCGAGGCGAAGGCGCTGACGATGTCGGCGGTGAGGGTAAGAATGTCGGTGCGATCGTTTGGCTCTTCCATTGCATCCTCTGCTTGGGCAGAACAAGCGATTAGCTGGCACCGATGACCTGATAAGTCAATCTCCTCACCGAAAAGATAGACCGTTACTGGCTTCAATGTAGTCTCAGGGTGAAATTATCCGAGCGACCAAGGCATCGCAGAGCCGCCCGGGTGGAAAGCCGCCGCCATTACTCACGCTTGGGAAGAAGCATCGACGAATGCCCACGAGCGGCATCGGGCCCGGCGTCAACGCCGAGCCCGAACAGCCGCAGATCCCGGAAGCGATTACAGCTTCAGCCCGTCCGGACCTGCTTCAGGAATCGGTCGACTTCCTCGCGCAGATGCGAGCATTCGCCGGCCAGGCCGCCCGCGGCCGTGAGAACCTCGCCGGCGGCAGCGCCGGTGCGCTCCGTCGTCCCGCTTACGGCCCCGATGTGCGTCGAGACGTCCCGCGTGCCCGCCGCCGCCTCCTGAACGTTGCGGGCGATCTCCTGGGTGGCGGCGCTCTGCTCCTCGACCGCGGCGGCGATGCCGGCGGCGATCTCGTCCACGCGGGCGATCGTGTCGCCGATTCCGGCGATGGCGGAAACGGCACGGGCCGTCGCCGACTGGATCGAGGCGATCTGGGCGGCGATCTGCTCGGTCGCCTTCGAGGTCTGGCTCGCCAGCGTCTTCACCTCGCTCGCGACCACGGCGAAGCCCTTGCCGGCATCGCCGGCCCGCGCCGCCTCGATCGTGGCGTTCAGCGCGAGGAGATTCGTCTGACCGGCGATGTCGTTGATGAAGCCGACGATTTCGCCGATCTTGTCGGCGGTCTCCGCGAGCTCCTTCATCGAGACGTTGGTCTTGCCGGCCTCGTCGACGGCACGTTTCGCGATCTTCGTGGATTGGGCGACCTGCTGCCCGATCTCCTCGACCGAGCGGGTCAACTCTTCGGCCGCGGCGGCGACCGTCTGCACGTTGGTCGAAGCGCCCTCCGACGCGCGCGACACGGCGGTCGCTTCCCGGCTCGCCTCTTCGGCGGTGGCGACCATCGTCTCGGCCGAGCCGCGCATCTGCTCGGCGGCCACGGAGACGGCATCCACCACCCCCTTGACCGACGCCTCGAACTCGCCGGCCAGGCGGTTGAGTTCCTCGCGGCGGGCCCGGGCCGCGTTCTCCCGCTCGGCCTCGGCCCGGGCGTTCGCCGCCTTCACCTCGGCGGCGTTCTCCCGGAAGACGACGACGGCGGCGGCCATGTCGGTGATCTCGTCCGAACCGCCGGTCGGAATCTTCGCCTCGAGATCGCCGTCCGCGATCGCCCGCATGCTCCGGGCGAGTGCCGTCAGGCGCGCCACCAGGTTGCGCCGGACATAGAGCCACGCGATCAGGACCGTGATCAGCAGCGAGGCGCCGACCATCGAAAGGAGCCAGGTCTTGCCCGCCAGCACCGCGGCCTTGGTGGTCTCACCGGCCGCCAGGGACGCGTCGCCGGCATCGCGGACCAGCGCCTCGACCTCGCTCTGCAGGCTGGCCACGGCCCCGCGGCTCTGCTCGACCAGCGCCTCGGCTTCCGCAAGGGTGCGGAGCGCCGCGAGATGCACGGCGAACACGCTGTCGGGGCCCGCGCCGCTGGCCGCGAGCGCGGCACCCTTGGCGCGGACCTCTTCGATGCCTTCGCCTTCATCGAGCAGGGTCATCCGGTTGACGAGACCCTTCTGCTCGATGTCGAAGGCGCCGGCGAGCCGCTCGATCGCATCCGGATCGGTCTCGCGTGCCGCGTCGCGCATGTGGTTCCACAACGAATCCGCAGTCGCGCGCAGCTCTACCATCGTCTGGAACGTCGGCAGCTGCCGGTCGGCGACCCGGGCCACCGTCCGGTTCAGGGACTGAAGATCGCTTTCGATGGCGGCCGTGCCGAGGTCCATCGTCATGTTGTAATAGGAATCTTCCGCAACCAGCGCGAGGGCGTTGCGGAACTGCCGGTGCAGCTGCTCGGCAGCGGACATCCCGTCGGCCAGCTTCGCGTTCAGCCCGATCCGCTCGGCCTGCGCTGCGTCCAGCTTCTCGATTACCCGGGCGATCGTGCCGATCTGGCCCTCGATCGCCTCGATCCGCCCCGGCGCCACGCCGCTCGCGCCCAGCACCTCGAGATGGCGCCGCGCCGCCCCAACCCCGCTTCGCACCGCGTCGGCGGCGGATGCGAGCTGCTCGGGCGTGCTCGCCTCGACCAGTTCGGACGCCTCGGCGACGATGCGGGCGGTTGTCTCCGAGAGCTGCAGCGAGGAGGTGATCGCCGGGATGCTTCGTCCCGTCAGCCGGTCGAGCGCGCCTTCGATCCCGTTGTAGGACAGCCAAGCGGCGCCGCACGAGGCGACGGTGGTGGCGGCGATCGCGAAGAAAGAGAGGATCAGCCGCCCGTTGATGCCGAGGCGAAGGCGGAGCCTCCGCGGGCGGCCCGGTCGGTCGGATTCGGACCGTTCGGTGGGGGCAGGCTGTGCGGTGGGGGCGTTCCTCTTCCTCGAGACCAGCCGCGCGAGCTTCCTGAGTGCGAGCATCCGGGACGTTCTCCGATCTCTGGGCCTTTGGCCTCGTTGGCATCGGCGCGTCCGCGGGTCGGCCGCCGGCGGCGGCCCGGGCGCACGCGCTCTCAGGCGAATGCAACTGGTGCGACGCGCCTGGAGCGGTCGTTGTAGGTCGTGAGGTGTAAACCCGGACTTAATCGAGCGAGACAGCGGTCGGCGGAAAGGCCGTCAGCAGCTCTCGCGAAACATGTGGGCGGGATATACGCCCAGGATCTTCACGTCCCGGGAGAAGAAGTCGAGCTCTTCCAGCGCGAGCCTGACGTTGGGCTGCTCGGGATGCCCCTCCACGTCACAGTAGAAGCGGCTGGCGTGGAAGGCGCCGCCGACCATGTAGCTCTCGAGCTTGGTCATGTTGACGCCGTTGGTGGCGAAACCGCCCAGCGCCTTGTAAAGCGCGGCAGGGACGTTGCGCACGTTGAACACGAACGTCGTGATCGACTTGCCCGCCCGCGGATCCGGTATCGACGGCTCTCGCGCCAGCACGATGAAGCGCGTCGTGTTGTGGCTCTGGTCCTCGACATCCTCCCGCAGGATCTGCAGGCCGTAGGTCTCCGCCGCCAGTCGGGATGCGATCGCCGCTTCGGAGGGGTCGTTCAGCCGGGAGATGTAGGCCGCCGCCCCGGCGGTATCGGCATGAACCACCGCCTGCAACCCGAGCTCCCGCACGATCTTGCGGCATTGGGACAGCGCGTGCACGTGGCTGCGGACCCGCTTGATCGTCTCCAGAGTGGCGCCGGGGACCGCCAGCAGCTGATGGCGCACGCCCTCGAAATGCTCGGCCACGATGTGGAGGCTCGTCTCCGGCAGCAGGTGGTGGATGTCGGCCACCCTGCCGGCGACGGAGTTCTCGATCGGGATCATGGCGAGCGCGGCGCGCCCTTCTTCCACCGCCGCGAACGCATCCTCGAACGTCGCGCAGGGCAGGCTCTTCATATCCGGATACGCACTGCGGCAGGCGAGGTCGGAATAAGCGCCGGGCTCGCCCTGGAAGGCTATTGTCCGGTTCGGATCGGATTGGTCGGGCATACGGGCTACTGGGCGCGGCGGTGAGCGCCTGCGGCAGGCGCCAGGATCTCCCGCGCTCTCGCGAGATCGGCCGGAGTATCGACGCCGAGGGGAACGGTGTCAACGAGCGCCACGTCGATCCGCATGCCGTTCTCAAGGGCACGAAGCTGTTCCAGGCGCTCACGCTGCTCGAGCAGGCCCGGAGGAAGCGAGACGAAACGGCTAAGCGCCTCTCGCCGGTAAGTGTAGAGGCCAATATGGTGATAGAGTGCCCCCTCGCCCGCCGGCACCGTCGACCGGCTGAAATAGAGTGCACGACCTCGCATGACGCCGTCCGCCGCGCGATGCGGCGCGAACACCGCCTTGACGACGTTCGGGTCCGATTTCTCGGCTTCGTCGCGAATAACGGCGGCGATCGTGCCGATTTCGACCTCGCCGTCCGACAGGAGGGACAGGGCAGCCTTTATCGAGCGGGGATCGATCGTCGGCAGGTCGCCCTGCACGTTCACGACGGCATCGAACCGACCGGAAGGGTCGAACTCGTGCAACGCCGCCTCCACGCGATCCGAGCCGGAGGGAAGATCCGGGTCCGTGAGCACCGCCGTTCCGCCGGCCGCCCGCACCGCCGCCGCGATCTCTTCCTCGGCGCACGCCACGAGGACCGGTCCTACCTCCGCCGCGACCGCCCGCTCCATGACGTGCACGATCATCGGCCGGCCGGCAATGTCGGCGAGAGGCTTGCGCGGCAACCGCGTCGAGGCCAGGCGCGCGGGAATGACGACGACGGGAGACAGGGATGACGGCATGTGCGGCGACTCTCGAGATGCAATAGCCCGCCGCGCGACCGATCGCCGCATGGCAAGCTACATTCGACGAGACAATAGTGTCCCGCGCCGCGCAGCCAAACATCGAATTCCTGAGTGTTGAACGGGCTGGGCGGGGCGGGTAATCTGCGCCGCGCTCGCCCGGGGGGCGCGGTTCGCGGGCTTTCGGGGCCAAGGGAAAGAACGGGATAATGGACGGATTCGAGCTCAATAAGGTCGCTGGTGCGATTCTACTCGCCGGCGTCATCGCCATGCTTACCGGCTTCGTGTCCCGGATCCTGATCCCCGAGCCGCACATGGAAGAGAGCGTCATCGTCGCTTCGGGCGCCGAAGCGGAATCGGATGGTGCGCCGGCGGAAGCCGAGCCTCAGTCGATCGGGCCCCTCCTCGCCTCCGCCAGCGTCGAAGAAGGCGAGAAGGCCGCCCGCAAGTGCGCGGCCTGCCATACCTTCGAGCAGGGCGGCCCCAATCGCGTCGGCCCCAACCTCTGGAACGTGGTCGGTGCCGAGAAGGCGCATCTCGACAACTTCTCGTACTCGGCGGCCATGGCCGAAGCGGAAGGCGAGTGGACGTACGAAGAGCTCGACGCCTTCCTCGCCAATCCTCGCGCCGCACTGCCTGGCACGAAGATGGCCTTTGCTGGTCTGAGCCGGGTCGAGGAGCGCGCGAACGTGATCGCCTACCTCCGTTCGCTGAGCGACGACCCACTGCCGCTGCCGGAGGCGGCTGCCGAAGCGCCGGCCGAGCAGCAGGAAGGTGCCGCGGAGGCACCTGCGGAAGGCGAGGGCGCTGCGGAGCAAGAGCAGCCGGAGGCTGCGGCGTCCGAGCAGGGCGAGGCAGAGGAAGGCCAGCCCCAGGCCCAGGAAGGGGAGACCGCGCCCGCTGCGGAGCAACAGTCCGAGCAGGAGCAGCCCCAGGGGCAGCAAGAGTCGGAGCAGGAACAGTCGGAGCAGCAGCCGTCCGAGACGCAGGGCGAGACGGAGCAGCCCGCAGCCGAAGCGCCCGCCGCGGAACAGAACACCGAGCCGGCACAAGCACCGGCCGAGCAGCAGGCGGAGGCGCCGGCCGGCGCCGCGGCAGATGGCGCGGGATCCGATCAGCTGGTCGCCATGATCAAGGAGGCGACCCCGGAAGACGGGGCCAAGGTGGCGCGGAAGTGCGTCGCCTGCCACACCTTCGACAAGGATGCGGGTAACCGCGTCGGACCGAACCTCTGGGGCGTGATCGGAGGACCGGTCGCCCATCGCGAAGACTTCCGCTACTCCAAGGCGATGGAGGAGCACGGTGGCGAATGGACCTACGAGGCGCTCTCGGAGTACCTCGAGCAGCCGCGCAGCTATATTCCCGGCAACAAGATGACGTTCGCCGGCCTGAAGAAGCCGGAGGAGCGCGCGGCGATCATCGCCTACATGCGCACCATGGCCGACTCCCCGCCGCCGCTCGACTGAATGCATCGCGGTGGCCAGAGAGACGGGAGCGCCGGAATCGGGTGATGCGACGGTCGAGCGGCTGACCGCTTTCGCCGTCCGGATGGCCGATGCGGTCCGCCCCGTCGTGAGGCGGCACTTCCGGAGCCGCATCGCGATCGAAACCAAGGCGGACTCGTCTCCGGTGACCCTGGCGGACCGGGAGGCGGAGACCACGGCCAGGAGCCTGATCGCCGAGACCTACCCCGACCACGGCATCGTCGGCGAGGAGTTCGGCGCCCTGCGCGAGGACGCCGAGCACGTCTGGATCATCGACCCGATCGACGGAACGAAGGCGTTCATCACCGGCAAGCCCCTGTTCGGAACGCTGATCGCCCTCCAGCAGGCCGGCGTCCCGACGATCGGCGTGGTCGACATGCCCGCCCTCGACGAGCGGTGGATCGGCACGGACGGAAAGCCGACCACGTTCAACGGCCAAGTCGCCACGACCCGGGAATGCCCGTCGCTGTCCGAGGCGCTGCTCGCCACGACCACGCCCGACATGTTCGTGGGTGAGAACGAGGGCGCCTTCCAGCGCATCCGGGCCAGTGTCGGCGCCTGCCACTATGGCGGCGACTGCTACAATTATGCGCTGCTGGCATCCGGGTTCATCGACCTCGTCGTCGAGGCGCAGCTGCAGACCTACGATTTCATGGCGCTCGTGCCCGTGATCGCCGGAGCCGGCGGCATCATCACCGATTGGCAGGGTCGACCGCTCGGCCCCGGGAGCGACGGGCGCGTGGTCGCGGCCGGGGATCGCCGCGTCCATGCCGCGGCGATCGAGCGCCTGAACGCTTGAGAAGCCTGGCCGGGAGCCTGTCGAAGTCAGGGCATAACGCCTTGCGGCACCGCCCCAGATCGCCAAGATGGCAAATCAGCTCTACCAGACGCGAGAACCCGTGCGGGCGATCCTAGCCGTTACCCTCCTCCTGACCGTCTTTGCCTCCGGAGTGGCGCGAGGCGAACCCGCTCACGCGATCGCCATGCACGGCGAGCCGAAATACGGGCCGGATTTTTCCCATTTCGACTACGTCAATCCCGATGCTCCCAAGGGCGGCGAGCTGCGCCTCGGCGCGGAGGGGACGTTCGACAGCTTCAATCCGTACATCCCGCGCGGCACACCCGCCGCCGGCGCAGGAGCTGCGATCGAATCGCTGATGACCAGCAGCGCCGACGAGCCCTTCACCGAATACGGGCTGATCGCCGAATCGATCGAGACCCCGCCCGACCGTTCGTGGGTGATCTTCACCCTGCGCCCCGAGGCGCGCTGGCATGACGGGGAGCCGATCACCGCCGACGACGTGATCTTCTCGCTGGAGACGCTGAAGACGAAGGGGCACCCCTTCTACCGCTTCTACTATCAGAGCATCGTCGAGGCGGAGAAGCTCGGCGAGCGCAAGGTGCGGTTCACCTTCGCCGAGGGCGACAATCGGGAACTGCCGCTGATCGCAGGCCAGCTCCCCATCCTGCCGAAGCATTACTGGGAGAGCCGCGACTTCGCGCGGACGACGCTGGAGCCGCCGCTCGGCAGCGGTCCTTATCGCGTCGCCGACTTCGAGCCGGGTCGCTTCGTCACGCTCGAGCGGGTTGAGGATTATTGGGGCAAGGATCTGCCCGTCAATCGCGGGCAGAACAATTTCGACATCATCCGCACCGACTATTACCGCGACGCGACGGTGATCCGCGAGGCGCTCAAGGCGGGCGCCATCGACTACCGGCTGGAGAACCAGGCGAAGGCATGGGCTCTGGACTACGACACGCCGGCGGTCGCTTCGGGGGCATTGAAGAAGACCGAGTTCGAGCACGAGCGGCCGACGGGGATGCAGGCCTTCGTCATGAATTCGCGCCGCCCGATATTCTCCGACGAGCGTGTGCGGCAGGCCCTCGCCTACGCTTTCGATTTCGAGTGGACCAACCGAACCCTCTTTTTCGGTCTCTATGCGCGGACCAAGAGCTACTTCTCGAACTCCGAGCTCGCCGCCGAAGGCCTGCCCGGCCCGCGCGAGCTGGAGCTTCTCGAGCCGTACCGCGATCGTCTGCCACCCGAAGTCTTCACGAAGGTATACGAGCCACCATCGACCAACGGCACCGGCTGGCCGCGGGAGAACCTGCGCCGCGCGTTCGCCTTGCTGGAGGAAGCCGGCTGGGTTGTCCGCGACATGCGGCTCGTGAATGCCGAGACCGGACGACCGATGTCGTTCGAGATCCTGCTCGTCAGCCCCGCCTTCGAGCGGATCGTGCTTCCGTTCGTGCGCAACCTCGGGCGTCTCGGGATCGATGCGCGCGTGCGGCTCGTCGATCAGTCGCAATACATCAACCGGCTGCGCGATTTCGACTTCGACATGATCGTGAGCGTCTGGGGACAGAGCGATTCGCCGGGCAACGAGCAGCGCGACTTCTGGGGCTCGGACGCGGCACAGCAGCCGGGGAGCCGCAATTATGCCGGCGTCAGCGACCCCGTCGTGGACGATCTGATCGACCTGGTGATCTCCGCCCCCGACCGGGAGAGCCTGGTGGCGCGGACGCGCGCCCTCGACCGCGTGCTGCTCTGGCACCATTATGTCATTCCGAACTGGCACTCCCGCGTGGACCGGATCATCTATTGGGACAAGTTCCAGCAGCCGGAGATCACGCCGAAGAACGGGACCGACACCAGCTATTGGTGGTTCGATCCGGAGAAGGCGGCAGCATTGCGCAGGGGTGGCGCGTTGGCCGAAGCGGCCTCGGAAGAAGAGGGCGGATCGCCCGGCGCGGGGTGGTATGCGGCCCTGGGTGGTCTGCTGCTCGTCGGCTTCCTTCTCGTGCGGCGCGCCATGAGGCGGCCGGCATGACGGCCCGGAGCATGACCGGGGGCGCTCCGTGATCGCCTACATCATCCGGCGCCTGCTGCTGATCATCCCGACCCTCCTCGGGATCATGATCATCAACTTCATCATCGTGCAGGCGGCGCCTGGCGGGCCGGTGGAGCAGGCGATCGCAGAGCTGACGCAGATCGGTGGCCCGGCGACCCAGCGGGTAACGCGGGCGGGCGGCGATTTCGCCAGCGGCGGCGGCGGCGTCATCCAGAGCGAGGGGGGCGGATACCGCGGCGCCCGCGGCCTGGATCCGGCCTTCATCGAGGAGCTGGAGAAGCAATTCGGCTTCGACAAGCCGCCGGTCGAACGCTTCCTGCTGATGATGGGGCAGTATCTCACGTTCGATTTCGGGGAGAGCTTCTTTCGCGGCCGGCCTGTCATCGACCTCGTACTGGAAAAGATGCCGGTCTCTATCTCGCTCGGCCTCTGGACGACGCTGATCACCTATCTGGTTTCGATCCCGCTCGGCATCGCGAAGGCGGTCCGCGACGGCAGCCGGTTCGACGTCTGGACGAGCGGCATCATCATCGTCGGCTATGCGATCCCGAGCTTCCTGTTCGCGGTGCTGCTGCTCGTGCTGTTCGCGGGCGGCAGCTATCTCGACTGGTTTCCGCTGCGCGGCATCGTCTCCGACAACTGGGACGAGCTCAGTCTCGGCGGCAAGATCCTCGACTACCTCTGGCACATGACGCTGCCGGTCCTCTCGATGGTCGTCGGCGGCTTCGCGACGCTGACGATGCTGACCAAGAACTCCTTCCTCGATCAGATCCAGCAGCAGTACGTCATCACCGCGCGCGCCAAGGGACTGAGCGAGCGCCGCGTGCTCTACGGGCACGTCTTCCGCAATTCGATGCTGCTGGTGATCGCCGGCTTCCCCGCCGCCTTCGTCAGCATCCTGTTCACGGGATCGCTGCTGATCGAGGTGATCTTCTCCCTCGACGGCCTCGGCCTGCTCGGCTTCGAGGCGGCGATCAACCGCGACTATCCGATCATGTTCGGGACGCTCTTCTTCTTTTCGCTGCTGGGTCTCGTCATGAACCTGATCGGTGACATCATGTACACGATCGTCGATCCGCGGATCGACTTCGAAGCGCGGCGGGCCTGAGGGATGGATGCGACCGCCGCCCTTCGCGCACGGCCGGAGCAGGACAGGCGCGTGCTGGGCATCCGGCTCTCGCCGCTCACCCGCCGGCGGCTCGCGAACTTCCATGCCAACCGGCGCGGGTTCTGGTCGCTCTGGATCTTCCTCGTTCTGTTCGTGGTGACGCTCTTCGCCGAATTCATCGCCAACGACAAGCCGGTGCTCGTCTATTACGACGGCGCGTTCTACATGCCGATCTTCGAGGCCTATCCCGAGACCACCTTCGGCGGCGAGTTCGGGACCGAAGCCGATTACCGCGATCCCTATGTCGTGGAGCGGATCGCAGAGAAGGGCTGGATGATCCATCCACTCGTGCCCTACAACCACCGCACCGTCGCCTGGGCGCTGCCGGAGCCGGCACCGTCGCCGCCGGACGCGGCGCACTGGCTCGGCACCGACGATCAGGCGCGAGACGTGACGGCCCGACTGATCTACGGCTTCCGCATATCGGTCCTGTTCGGGCTCGTGCTCACCTTCTTCAGCACGATCATCGGCGTCGCCGCCGGCGCGATCCAGGGTTATCTCGGCGGCTGGACCGACCTCCTGTTCCAGCGCTTCATGGAGATCTGGTCGGGCCTGCCGGTCCTCTATCTCCTGATCATCCTCGCCAGCGTCGTCGAGCCGAACTTCTGGTGGCTGCTACTGATCATGCTGCTGTTCTCGTGGATGAGCCTCGTCGGCGTCGTCCGCGCCGAGTTCCTGCGCGCGCGCAACTTCGATTACGTGCGCGCGGCGAAGGCGCTCGGCGTGTCGGAACCGGTCATCATGTTCCGGCATCTGTTGCCGAACGCCATGGTCGCCACCCTCACTTTCCTGCCGTTCATCCTGTCGGGCTCGATCACGACGCTGACGGCGCTCGACTTTATCGGATTCGGGCTGCCGCCGGGCTCCGCCTCGCTCGGTGAACTGCTGGCGCAAGGAAAGGCGAACCTGCAGGCGCCCTGGCTCGCCCTCACTGGCTTCTTCACCATCGCCGTCATGCTGACCCTGCTCGTGTTCGTGGGCGAGGCGGTGCGCGACGCCTTCGATCCACGGAAGCGGGTGCTCGCATGAGCGAACGCCTGCTATCGGTCGAGGACCTTCGCGTCTCCTTCCGTACGCAGGAAGGGACGATCGAAGCCCTCCGCGGCATCTCGTTCGACATCGCCAAAGGCGAGACTCTGGCGCTGGTGGGCGAAAGCGGCTCGGGCAAATCGGTCACCGCCCTCTCGATCCTGCAGCTTCTCCCCTACCCGGTCGCGAGCCATCCCACCGGCCGGATCCTCTATCAGGGCGAGGAGATGGTCGGGTCGCCCGAGCGAACCATGAAGAAGGTTCGCGGCAACCGGATCGCGATGATCTTCAAGGAGACGATGACCTCGCTGAACCCGCTGCACACGATCGAGAAGCAGGTCGGCGAGACCGTGATGCTGCACAAGCGGCTGACGCCGGCCGCAGCGCGGGAGCGGACGCTGGAGCTGCTGCGGCTGGTCGGCCTGTCGGAGGCGGAGCGGCGTCTCGGCGCGTTCCCGCACCAGCTGTCGGGCGGGCAGCGCCAGCGGGTGATGATCGCGATGGCGCTCGCGAACGAGCCCGACCTGCTGATCGCCGACGAGCCGACGACGGCGCTGGACGTCACGATCCAGGCGCAGATCCTGCACCTGCTGAAGAATCTCCAGCAGAGGTTCGGCATGGCGATGCTGCTCATCACCCACGATCTCGGCATCGTGCGCAAGATGGCGGACCGGGTCTGCGTCATGACCGAGGGCCTCATCGTCGAGACCGGCGAAACCCGTCAGATCTTCGAGGCGCCGAAGCACGACTACACGCGCAAGCTGCTGGCGGCCGAGCCCCGGCCGCGACCGCGGGCCCCGAAGGCCGACGCGCCCGAAGCGATGCGCGCAGAGGACGTGCGGGTCTGGTTCCCGATCAAGGCGGGCGTCCTTCGGCGCACGGTCGACCACGTGAAGGCGGTCGACGGCATTTCGACCACCATTCGCGCAGGTCATACGGTCGGGGTCGTCGGCGAGAGCGGCTCGGGCAAGACGACGCTCGGCCTCGCCCTGCTGCGGCTCGAGCGCAGCACGGGTGGGATCTGGTTCGACGGCAAGGACATCTCCCACCTGAAGTCGGGGAGCCTGCGTCCGCTTCGGCGCGAGATGCAGATCGTCTTCCAGGACCCCTACTCCAGTCTGTCTCCCCGGATGACCATCGGCCAGATCGTCGGCGAAGGCCTGAAAGTACACGACCTCGGCGGCACCAAGGCGGAACGGCGCTCCCTGATCGAGCGCACGTTGAAGGAGGTCGGACTCGATCCGTCCATGGCCGACCGCTACCCGCACGAATTCTCCGGCGGCCAGCGCCAGCGCATCGCCATCGCGCGGGCCATGGTGCTGAAGCCGCGTTTCGTCGTCCTCGACGAGCCGACCTCGGCACTCGACATGTCAGTCCAGGCGCAGATCGTCGAGCTGCTGCGCGACCTGCAGCAGCGCCACAACCTCGCCTACATGTTCATCAGCCACGATCTCAAGGTCGTGCGGGCGCTCGCCGATGACCTGATCGTCATGCGCAACGGCAAGGTGGTCGAGCAAGGACCCGCCGAGCGCATCTTCGAGAATCCGGAGGACGCCTATACCCGGGCGCTGCTCGCTGCGGCCCTCGACCTGGAGGTGGTCGGCGCCGGAGAGACCGTGCGCACCTAGACCCGGGCCTCAAAGCTCCGGCGGCACGTCACGACAGAATTTCGATCAGCCTCTGCGCATCGTAAGGCGCGCGCACCTTCATGTCGTTGTCGAAGAAGACATAGACGTCCCGTTTCCGGCGAGGCGGTTTTCCGCGAGACACCTTTCGCGGCGACTTCGGCTCCCTCCCCGCGCTCCAGGCTCTGGCCCGCGCCGCCCAGAATTGCAGAGCCGCCTCGTCATAGCCGCTCGCATAGATCTCCTCCGAGCCGTGCAGACGGACGTAGACGAGATCCGAGGTCACATCCTCGAGCAGCGGCCATTCCACGCTGTCGGCCACGACGAGCGCCACCTCGTGATCGCGCAACAGCTCGATGAACTCTTCGCTGCAAAAGCTTGGGTGGCGCACCTCCAGCGCATGAAAGATCGGCCGCACCGGCCCCTCGGTCGGCCATCCCGGCTCCTTCGGCCGCCGGTCGTGGCGGCGGGCCAGACGCTTCGCCGCCGTCGTGTCACGCGGCAGCAGGTGCAGAAACCCCTCGAGCCGGGCTCGATCGAACTGCTGGCGCGGGGGAAGCTGCCACAGGAATGGGCCGAGCTTCTCCTCAAGACACAGAACACCCGAGGCGAAGAAGTTGGCGAGCGGCAACTCCACATCTACCAGCCGCTTCATGTGGGTGATGAACCGGCCGCCCTTGACCGCGAAGCGAAAGCCGTCCGGTGTCTCGACGTACCACTGGCGAAAGAGCGCCGCGCGTTGCAGAGAGTAGAAGGTGCCGTTTATCTCGATCGCGGCGAAACGCTGACTCGCATACTCGAGCTCGCGCCGCTGAGGCAGCCCCTTGGGGTAGAAGTCGCCGCGCCAAGGGGGATATCGCCAGCCGGAGATGCCGACGCGTATCACGACACGCGCCAAGCGGCGCTACTTGGCCGAGGCTTCCGGGTGACGAAGCGTGGTCTCGACCTGCTCGCCGCCCGTCACCTGCACAGAGACTGTCTCGGTGAGCCCCCCCTTCGTGGTGGCGGTGACATTGTAGCTCCCTGCCGGGAGATCTGCGACCAGCCACGGAGCGTCGCAGGCGGCCTCCAGGGCGACATTTCCCGAGGCGTCCTCGATCTTCACGCGCACGTCGGCAAGGTATTCGCCCTTGTCGGTGGCGAAGACGAGCTTCAGGGGATAGCGCTGCCAGCGCGGATCATCGCGCGTCTCCGCTACGCCCGTGCACACATATTCGGTTCCGTCATACGTCAGCACCTGGTCGGCGACCGTCGAGTTCCCGGCACCTGAAATCGAGACCGAGATCGCCGCGACCTGCGCCAGTACGCCGGCCGACACCGATCTCAATACGACGGACCGTCCGGCCGGGGAATGCTTCCACATGCCCAACCTCCCGATGGTTGATGGCGCCCGAATCAACAGCGATATGTCAATCGGGTTCCGGAGGGGGCATTGCCGCCGCCACCGGCCGGCGGAGACGGATGGCATGACAGCAGTGGCCAGCATCGCGGAAGCGGGGCGCGGGAAACCGCCCTCGGTACGTCCCGCCACCCTGTCGGATCTTCCGGCACTGCTCCGCATCGAAGAGCGATCGTTCCAGTACGACCGCCTGTCGCGCCGCAGCTTTCATCACCTCCTGACGCGTGGCCATGCGATCTGCCTGGTCGGCGAGGCGGACGACGACGTGGCGGGCTATGCGCTCGTGTTGCTGCACGGATCGACGGCGCTCGCCCGCCTCTACTCCTTCGCTGTCGATCCCGATCATCGCCGCCTCGGGCTGGGGCGGCGACTGCTCTCGGCCGCCGAGGCGGCCGCGCGGGAGGACGGCCGAGCGGTGATGCGGCTGGAGGTCCGTGCCGACGATCCGCAAAGCCGCGCCCTCTATGAGCGCGCCGGTTACCAGGAGTTCGGGCGCGTCGAAGACTATTACGAGGACGGCTGCCCCGCGATCCGTATGCAGAAGGATCTGGCGGGCGGCGACGTCCCGGAGCTGGCACGCGTGCCGTTCTACGGGCAGACGACCGACTTCACCTGCGGGCCTGCCGCGCTGATGATGGCGCTGAAGGCGCTGATACCCGAAATCCGGCTCGATCGCAGTCTGGAGATCCGGCTGTGGCGCGAGAGCACGCTTGTCTACATGACTTCGGGCCACGGCGGCTGCGACCCCTTCGGCCTCGCGCTGGCCGCGCGCAAGCACGGGCTCGAGGCCGAGGTCCACGTCACCGGCGAGGGGCCCCTGTTCCTGGAATCGGTGCGAAGCGAACAGAAGCGCGAGATCATGCGGCTGGTCCAGGAAGACTTCCGCGCCGCGGCGGCCGAAGCCGGAATTCCGATCGCCCACAAGGGCCTCTCGGTCCGGGAGCTGATAAGACGAATGGATGCGGGCGCGATCCCGATCGTTCTGATCAGCTCGTTTCGGCTGTATCGCACGAAGGAGCCGCACTGGGTGGTGATGACCGGCCACGACGACAAGTTCGTCTACATGCATGATCCCTACGTCGACTCCGAAGGCCACAAGAGCGAGACCGACGGGATCAACGTCCCGGTCGCTATCGGAGAATTCGAGCGGATGGCGCGCTATGGCAGTGCCCGGCTGCGGGCGGCAGTGATCGTCAGCCGGCCGGAGCCCCGTTAATGGCGGAGACGATCGTCATCGTCGAGACGGACGCGGACCTCGAATGGGCCAGGGCGGCGGCCGTCGCCGTCACGCCGCGCGACTATGTCATCGGTGCCGAGCGGTTCGCCAACCGTCACGCCCGCGTGATCAACCTCTCCGGCTCGTTCGATTACATGGAGCTCGGCTACTACTGCTCCCTGCTGGCGGAGGCGCGCGGGCAGAAGGTGGTGCCGGCGGTAGGGACGATCCTCAACCTGTCGCGCCGCACGCTCTATGCGGACGACCTGCCGGAGCTGAACGCGACGCTGCGGGAGGAGGTGGGGAAACTGGCTCAGCCGCCCCGCGCCGCCTTCACGTTGACGGTCTGCTTCGGCCAGTGCAGCGATTCGAGGTTCCGGAACTTCGCCCGGCACCTGTTCGACCGGTTCCGGGCACCGCTCCTCAAGGTGCAGACGGTGCTTGAGGATCGGTGGCGAATCCGCTCGATCGATCAGATCGGCACCCGGGATCTCAGTCCCGAAGAGTTCGAGTTCTTTCTCGGCGCGCTGGAGCGCTACACGCGCGCCGACTGGCGCGCACCCAAGGCGCGG
>JAJUGE010000024.1 GCA_029268305.1 Alphaproteobacteria bacterium | reverse complement strand
CTTCGAACGCCTCCACCAGTTGCACCGCCCCAGCCGGGGTTTCCTCGGACGCTTTCAAAATGATCGAGCAACCGGCAGCGAGAGCGCCGCCGACCTTTCGTGCCGGCGAGCTCATCGGGAAGTTCCAGGGTGAGAACGCCGCGACCACACCGATCGGCTGGCGCAGGACGGAGTGCCTCATTCCCGGCGCGGCCGGGATGATGCGGCCATAGACGCGGCGGCCTTCCTGGGCATCCCATTCCAGGATCTCGCAGCCACGTACGATCTCCGCACGCGACTGCTGGATCGGCTTGCCCTGCTCTAACGTCATCGCCACGGCCATCTCCTCCACGCGCTTCCTCATCAGCCTCGAGGCTTCGATGATGATCTCCGCGCGCTTGTCCGGAGAGGTGCGGGACCAGATGCGAAAACCTTCTGCAGCAGCCTCGAGAGCGTCGTCGAGGTCGGCCCGCGTCGCGTGCGGAACAGTGGCGAGCACGCTTTCGTCCGCCGGGTTCAACACCGGCTGTCCGTCGCGACTGCGCCATTCGCCACCGATATAGAGCTTCAGGTCCGGATAGTGCGCCATCGATCCCTCCGTCCATCCAGTGCTATCGCGATCGTGTTGACGCTATGTATGTTCGAATATACCGAATTTCGAGGACCATCGATCGGATGGGACGATCAGTCGCGTCGGGAACGGATGCGTGCGGCTTCGAGCGCCTCGAGATGCGGAATTGCCGATCGCTCCGCTTTCGCCTCGATCGCCCGATAATGGCCGACAAGGTCGCGCCCGAAGTCGGTCAACGTCGCACCGCCTCCGCTCTTCCCTCCGACCTGGGCCGAGACGACCGGCTGCACAAAGGAGGTGTTGAGGTCGTTCACGAGGTCCCACGCCCGCTTGTAGGACATGCCGAGCGATCGCCCGGCAGCGGAGATCGAGCCGGTCTCGTCGATGCGCTCCAGCAGCAGGATCTTGCCCGGACCGATACGCGTGTTCGGCCCGAGGTCGATCCGAAGACTTAACGTTGCCATCCCTCGAACCAGCGTGTTGGCGACCCGGACATACGGTAGATGACGGTGGTGGAAGACTCACACATCCGCTTCAACCTTGCGCAATCGTCCGCGCGGCTCCCGATGCGAGCAAGGCGACGCTCTTGATCTGGACGAAGACGCGCTCCCCGGGCTCCAGCGCCAACGCGTCTCGCGACTTGCGCGTGATCCGCGAAACGATCTCGGCGCCGCTGCAGTCGTCTCCCAGCGCAGCGATGACGTTCACCTGCGCTCGACCATCGGCTTGCGGAGTGATCGACCTGACGCGGGCGGGAAGACAGTTCAGGATCGTCGTGTCGACGGGGCGGACCCGGGCGAAGCTCACGTCGGAGGCGCGGATGCGTAGCCGACGTTGCTGGCCGATGCCGCCGATCCGGCCGGGCACGACGAGCGTGCCGCCATTCACCGCGAAATGTGTCAGCGCATAGTCTTGGTCTATCGCGGCAATTCGGCCGGCGAGCGTCACTGCGGCTTCCGGCGCCTGCAGGAGCGGGAGAGAAGGATCGGCCTCGAGCTCCGTCAACGGGCCGACCGCCCGGACGCGTCCTCTGTCGAACAGGACCAGCGTGTCGGCCAGCCGCTCCAGCTCCGCGATATCGTGGCTCACATAGATGATCGGTATCGAGAGCGCCTCGTGCAGGGATTCCAGATACGGCAGAATCTCTTCCTTGGTGAACCGGTCCAATGCAGCGAGCGGCTCGTCCATCAACAGCAGGCGCGGCTGCGACAGGAGTGCGCGCCCGATCGCGACCCGCTGTCTCTCGCCGCCGGAAAGCGCCATCGGCGAGCGGTCCAGCAACTCGCCGACTCCCAGAAGATCTACGACATCGTCGAAGTCGAACGCTCCGCCGGCTTCGCCAACCGCCCGGCACGCTCCGAACATGAGGTTTCTCCGTACCGATAGATGCGGGAAGAGGCTCGCTTCCTGAAAGACATAGCCGACCGGGCGCAGATGCGGCCGGCGAAAACGGCCGGCAGCATCGTCCTGCCACACCTCGTCCCCCACTCTCAGATGGCCCGAAAGCCGGCTCAGGCCGGCGATGCCGCGCAGCACGGTCGTCTTGCCGCAGCCGGAGGGGCCGAACAGACCGCTGACGCCGTGTGCGGGTATCCGGAACGCGACGTCCAGGACGAAATTGCCCAGCGTCCCTGAGAACGCGGCGTCGATCGTCGGGCGGTCTGCGGTCATTCGCCCGCTCTTCCGAGCCGCTTCTCCAGAACCATCACTGAGAGAATGACGATGAAGGAGAAGGCGAGCATTCCCGCTGCCAAGATGTGCGCCTGCGCCCATTGCAGCGTCTCGACGTAGTCGTAGATGGCAACCGACAAGACCTTCGTCTCGCCAGGTATGTTGCCGCCGATCATGAGCACCACGCCGAACTCGCCGACCGTGTGCGCGAACCCGAGCACCGCCCCGGTCAGGAAGCCGGGTCTGGCCAGCGGCACCGCCACAGACCAGAAGCTGTCCCAGGGCGGTGCGCGCAAAGTGGCCGCAACTTCCAGGGGTCGGTCCCCGAACGCTTCGAATGCGTTCCGGATGGGCTGGACGACGAACGGCATCGAATACACGACCGAACCGATGACGAGTCCCTCGAAGGTGAAGGCCAGCGACCGCAGGCCCACGATCGATCCGATCCACCCTCCCGGTCCATAAGGACCGAGCGCCAACAGCAGATAGAAGCCCAGCACCGTCGGTGGGAGCACGAGGGGCAAGGCCAGGACCGCTGCCACAGCCTCCTTCCATCGCCACTTCGACCGGGCGAGCCACCAGGCGACGGGCGTGCCGATGAGGAGCAGTACGATCGTCGTGATGGTGGCCAGTTCGAGCGTCAGCCGGACGGGCGACCATAGATCCGAAAAGGCGAGCATCGTGGCGTGCCGTCACTCACCTGCGCCGTAGCCGTATTTTTCCTTCACGGCATGCGCTTCGGGTCCCCTGAGGAATGCCATGAAGGCCAATGCCGCCTCACTGTCCTCTCCCTGCTTAAGCAAGACGGCATCCTGAGCGATAGGCGAGTACAGATCCTCGGGCACGAGCCAGCGCGATCCCTCCTCGTGGCGCACGACCTGTGACAGGGCGACGAAACCGACCTCGGCGTTCCCGGTTTCGACGAACTGGTAGGTCTGCGCAATATTCGTGCCCTGCACGATCTTCGGCTGGAGCACATCGTAGACACCGAGCGCCTTCATGGCTTCCACCGCCGCGGCTCCATAAGGGGCGGTAAGGGGGTTAGCGATCGCAATCTTCGCGAATCCCGCTTCCTTCAGAGCATTAGGGCCGGTCACGCGGGCTGTGTCCTTGCTGAAGAGCACGAGCTTGCCGGTGGCGTAGGTGAACAGGCTGTCGGCCACCGCGAAGCCTTCATCTACCGCCTTTCGCGGCCGCTCGCGATCCGCCGCGAGGAATGCTTCGAACGGTGCCTGCTGGGTGATCTGGGTGTAGAGCAGACCCGTCGACCCGAAGCTGAACACGGCTCTATGGCCGGTTGTCTGCTCGAACAGATCGGCGATCTCTTTGGCGGCCTCGGTGAAGTTCGCGGCGACCGCAAGCCGTGCCTCCCCCGCCCAGGCGCTCGAAGCGTCGCAAGCCAGCGCCAGAGTGACCGCGAGCCATGCCGCTATGGGACCGGTCGGACGAGAACGCCGTCGAGGATGCACCGTGTCCTCCGCTCTGAGAGTGCCGCACCTTCAGGGGCGCCATTCAACCAATGCCTCGAGTGCGATGCAACGATATATCCGCCCATACATAACGCGGGCGACAACCAGAAAGTCATGCCTGTTCATCCCGTTCCTCGGCGAATGGCATTCACCCTGCTGACGGCATCACAAGATACAATGCCATTCAGCGGCCATAGCCCAATCGAAGTACGGAAAGGACAGGGATCATGGAAAAACGTGAGCTCGGAAGCTCCGGCATCGCCATCGCTCCGCTGGTGTTCGGTGGAAACGTCTTCGGCTGGACCGCCGATCGGGGTCGATCCTTCGAGCTGCTGGATCGTTTCCTCGAGAAAGGCTTCAACGCCGTGGACACGGCGGATGTCTATTCGGCGTGGGCACCCGGCAACAAAGGCGGCGAATCCGAGACGATCATCGGCGAGTGGCTGGCGCAGCGCAAACGCCGCGACGACATCGTGCTGATGACCAAGGTCGGCATGTCGGAACACCGCAAGGGGCTATCGGCTGCCAATATCCAAGCGGCGGTCGAGGACTCGCTCCGTCGCCTCAGGACGGATCATATCGACGTTTATTTCGCCCACATCGACGATGAGAACGTGCCGCTGGAGGAGACGCTTGGCGCTTTCTCGCGACTGGTCGAGGCGGGCAAGGTCCGGACCATCGGTGCCTCGAACTACAAGGCGGACCGCCTGCGGCAGGCGCTCGCCGTGTCGAAGGCACAAGGCTTGTCCCGCTATGAGGTCGTTCAACCCGCCTACAGCCTCTGCGACCGTCGCGACTTCGAGGAGTCGCTCGCTCCCATCATCCGGGAGGAAAACCTCGGCGCGGTCGGCTATTTCGCGTTGGCGAGCGGCTTCCTCTCGGGGAAGTACCGCTCGAAGGCGGATGTGGAGCGGAGCAGCCGGAAGCGTTTCCTCGAACGTTACTTCGACGAGCGCGGCGAGCGCATCCTCGCGGCGCTGCACGAGGTTTCACGGCAGCTGAACGCGCCGCCGGCTCAGGTGTCGCTCGCATGGCTGCTCACCCGGCCGGCGCTGACCGCCCCGATCGTAAGTGCCACCAACCTGGCACAGCTCGACGAGATTCTGGGCGCAGTCGACCTGGACCTCCCCGCAGATGCGCGAGATCGGCTCGAAGCTGCCAGTCGATAGCGCGTGTCGTGAAGGGAATCGCGGGCTGGGGGCCTATCTGCCCCCTGCTCGTTCCGTGCGGAGGCTGCGGTCTGGACCGGTTTGCGACACACTGTCCTCCGCCACGGTACGGTGTGTCACCCATGTGTCCGATCCGGACAGTCGGGAAATGGCGCGCCCGATAGGATTCGAACCTATGACCTTCGGCTCCGGAGGCCGACGCTCTATCCACTGAGCTACGGGCGCTTTCTCGTGAGGCGGCGGAGGTTACTGCAAAGAACCGCCGGACGCAAAGGCCTTCGCGGGCAGAGCATTGTCGTCGCCCAGGCTGCGCCTGAGAGCTGCGAGCGCTGTGCCGTTGTCGCCACCGAGATCGGTGTCGGGGTCTTCGATCCAAGCCAGGATGTCCGCCGCCACGCGCTCCCATTGCAGGTCGCGTAGCAGCAAGTGATAGCCCTCCTCGTAGACGACGATGCGCCAGCGTCCTTCCGGCGGCTCCGGAAGAGATTGCAGCACATCGAACGTCGGCTCCTTCGGAACGATCTCGTCCTTCAGGCCGTAGAGGATCAGCGCGGGCGCGGATAGTCGGGGAGCGGCCGTCACGGCCCTGTCCATCAGATCGACCAGTCCGTAGATCGCATCGATGCGGGTCCGTTTGATCACCTTCGGGTCGCGCGCGAGCGCACGGAGCATCTCGATATTGTCGGACGGCGTAATGTCGAGGCCCTCTCCTGTCAGCGTGTACCAAGGCAGGGTGTGAGCCGCGATCTCGAGCGCCACCCGCTTGAAGGTACCGAACCCCTCCCCGCCCCAGATCGCAGGCGCGAGGAGGATGATGCCGTCCAACTGCGCGATCGCCCATTCGGTGCCCGGCACCTCGCCCGACACCATCAGCATCGCCACGGCACCGCCCATGCTCTCGCCCATGACGTAGAGCGGCGCGTGCGGATGAAGGGCGCGGAGCGCTTGGACTGCCGCCGCGGCATCGGCTACGAGCGCGTCGGCACCGGGCCAGTAGCCCCGATGCGGCGCATCCCCGAAGCCGCGCTGATCGTAGGCGTACAGCGCAATGCCGGCGTCCGTGAATGCCGGGGCAGGCAAGGCGAAGCCGTTGCTGTAGTCGTTGAAACCGTGGAGACCCAGCACGACCGCCCGAATCCCGTCGGTCGGCAGCCATGCGCGCAACGGAAGCCGTGCCCCGTCCTCGGCGACGAGAAACTCCCCCTCGATGCGAGCTTCGCCGACCAAAGGACCGGGCCCTTTCAAGGTTGGCGCACAGCCGCCCGCCAGCACCAGGCCCAGGACGAGGGTGAGAATGCGTGCCGCCACGCCGCCTCCGACGCTCCGCCGCCGATGGCGCCCCCATACGAATCGCAGCGTCACGGCTCCGCACATGTTGAACCTTTCGCCTCAACCGGTATCATCCGCGCGCCGCGACGGTCAACGCGCGGCATTGCGCATGTGCCGAGCTGGACGCCCGGAGGCTGAACGACCAGATGGAGCCGTTGGAGATCATATTCGTGGACGAGGAGATCGTCCCGTGCGACGGCGGCGGTGGGGCGCTCGGCCATCCGCGCGTGTTTCTCAACATGGAAGGGCGCGGCGACGTGATGTGTCCGTATTGCAGCCGCCGCTACGTTCTGGAACACGGCAAGGCCCGCCCCGAACCAGCGCATTGAGCCGGCGACTTCCGGCACCGCGCATGGCCGTTCCGGGCAGCCGGACCGGGGAGTCATGATGACGACATCTGCCGACGACAAAGCGGCGCCGCGACGACTCTTCCTGGTCGACGGCTCCGGCTACATCTTCCGCGCCTTTCACGCCCTGCCGCCGATGACGAAGTCGGACGGCACGCCGATCAACGCGGTGTACGGCTTCTGTAACATGCTGATCCGCCTCCTCGACGATATGGAAGCGGATGCGATCGCCGTGATCTTCGATGCCAGCGCGCGCAGCTTCCGCAACGACATCTACGCCGACTACAAGGCGAACCGGCCTGAGCCTCCGGACGAGCTCAAGCCGCAATTCCCGCTGATCCGGGAAGCCGTCCGCGCCTTCAATGTCCCGTGTATCGAGGTCGAAGGCTATGAAGCCGACGACATCATCGCCACCTATGCCCGTCAGGCGGCGGCACGGGGCGAGTCGGTGACGATCGTATCTTCCGACAAGGACCTGATGCAGCTCGTCGGCGACGGCATCTGCATGTACGACCCGATGCGACTCAAGACGATCGGTCCCGACGAGGTGCGGGAGCGTTTCGGCGTCGGCCCCGAGAAAGTCGTCGACGTACAAGCGCTCGCCGGCGACTCGACCGACAACGTGCCCGGTGTCCCTGGCATCGGGGTCAAGACCGCGGCGCAGCTCATCGAGGAATATGGCGACCTGGACACGCTCCTCGCCCGCGCCGGCGAGATCAAGCAGAACAAGCGGCGGGAGAACCTGCTGAAGTTCGCCGAGCAGGCGCGGATCTCACGCGAGCTGGTGAAACTCGACGACCAGGTGCCGCTCGAGGAGTCGATCGACGATTTCGACATCCGCGAGCCAGATCCCGAGACGCTGCTGGGCTTTCTGCGAGCGCAGGAGTTCCGGACGATTACTGCTCGCGTCGAGGCCAAGCTCGCGCAGGCGGGCAGCGTCACCAAGACGGAGCCGGAAATCTCGGCGCCGGAAATGGCACGCTACGAGCTCGTCACCGATGCCGAAACGCTGGCGGCCTGGATCGCCCGTGCCACCGAGGTCGGCATCGTCGCGATCGACACCGAGACCACGTCGCTCGATCCGCTTCGCTGCGATCTCGTCGGCGTCTCGCTAGCGGTCGAGCCGGGACGGGCCTGCTACATCCCGATCGGCCACAGCGTCAATGGCAGCGGCCAAGGCGATCTCAGCCTCGATGGCGCTCAGACCGCGAGCATGAGGCAGATGGCGAAGGACACCGCGGTGGCGATGCTGAAGCCGCTGCTGGAAGATCCTTCGGTCCTGAAGGTGGGCCACAACATCAAGTACGACATGCTCGTGCTCGAGCCGTGCGGCATCCGGATGGCGCCGATCGACGATACGATGGTGCTGTCCTATGTGTTGGACGGTGCGCGCCATGGTCACGGCATGGACGAGCTCGCCGGGCTTTTCCTCAAGCACCAGACGATCCGCTACGAGGACGTGGCCGGCAAGGGCAAGGCGCAGGTTACCTTCGACCGGGTGCCGATCGAAAGGGCACTCGACTATGCCGCTGAGGACGCGGAGGTCTCGCTCCGGCTTCACCGTCTGTTCAAACGGCGCCTGATCGAAGAGCGCATGGTCGCGCTCTACGAAACGATGGAGCGGCCGCTCGTCGGCATCCTCGCGCGCATGGAGCACTTCGGTATCAAGGTCGACCGCGAGCAACTCCGCGGTCTCAGCCGCGATTTCACGCAGCGGCTTGCCGGGCTCGAGGACGAGATCTACAAGCTCGCCGGCCGCACTTTCAACATCGGCTCGCCGAAGCAGCTCGGGGAGATCCTGTTCAAGGAGATGGGGCTCGACGGCGGCCGCAAAGTGAAGACCGGGGCCTTCGCCACCGGGGCCGACATTCTCGAGGATCTGGCAGCTCAGGGGCACGAGTTGCCGGCGCGGGTGCTGGAATGGCGCCAGCTCTCCAAGCTCAAGAGCACCTATGCCGACGCGCTGGTCGAGGAGATCCACCCGACCACCGGCCGGGTTCATACCTGCTTCGCCCAGACGGTGGCGGGCACTGGACGCCTGTCGTCCAGCGACCCGAACCTGCAGAACATCCCGATCCGCACAGAGGAGGGTCGGAAAATCCGCCGCGCCTTCGTCGCCGACGAAGGAACCGTACTCCTGTCGGCGGACTACTCGCAGATCGAGCTGCGGCTCCTCGCGCATGTCGCCGAGATCGAGGCGCTGCGCGAAGCTTTTCACGCCGGCCACGACATCCATGCGATGACCGCCAGCCAGGTGTTCGGCATTCCGATCGAGGGCATGGATCCGCAGACGCGCCGCAAGGCCAAGGCGATCAATTTCGGGATTATCTACGGCATCAGCCCGTTCGGCCTCGCGCGCCAGCTCTCGATCCCGCAGGCGGAAGCACGCGCCTATATCGACGCCTACTTCGAGCGCTATCCCGGCATCCGCGATTATATGGATCGGGCGAAGGGCTTCGCGCGCCAACACGGCTGCGTCACGACGATCTTCGGCCGAAAGTGCTTCACACCTTACATTCACGACAAGAACCCCGCGCGGCGCAGCTTCGCCGAGCGGGCCGCGATCAACGCGCCGCTGCAGGGCTCGGCCGCCGACATCATAAAGCGGGCGATGACGAGGCTACCGCGTGCCCTCGAAAAGCGCGGCCTCCAGGCCAAGATGCTGCTTCAGGTGCACGACGAACTGCTGTTCGAGGTGCCGGTTGAAGAGAAGGACGAGACCGCTGAGACGGTGCGGTCCGTCATGGAGGCGGCGGCGGAGCTGAGCGTGCCGCTGATTGTCGAGACAGGCTTCGGCGAGAACTGGGCGGACGCCCACTGAGACCGGGCCCGCCCCGATCCGTCAGTGCGCGGTCCGCCGGCGGAGCTGGGCCAGCCTCTCCATAATCCGCTCGCCCGCTGCGCCGCCATTGTTCTCCAGCCGCTCGTTCAGGATGCGCCTGGCGGCGGCCAGGTGCGCCCGCAGAAGAGAGATCTCGGCTTCGCTCCCGGCGTCGCGGCCGGCGGTAAGCCTGCAGAGCGCTTCTCCGATCTGGGTGATGAGGCCGTAGCCGAAGGTGGCACCCTGCCCCTTCATGTCGTGCGCGTGACGGTAGAGCTGGGCGAAGACACCCGGCGGCGACGAGCGGGTCAGCTCGTCTACCAGCGCTTCCATCTCGGCCAGCGATGCCGGGGCCCATTCGGCGACGTACTCCTCCTTGAGCCGTGCCATGGCCTCGTTTGCCCGCTCGATCGACGCGAGATCGAGATCCGGTCCGTCCGCCCGTCCGGATGGCTCTGCGCCCCACCTGTCTGCAGTGACGAGGACCCTGCTCATCGCACCGCCTCTGCCGCCGAGCCCGAGGCGATGCAGAAATTGCGGATCGGCCCGAAGTAGCCGCCGTCACGAACGAAAACCGGAGGGCGACTCAGCACGCCGCGGAGCTCTTCCCCCAGCCAGATGGGCGAGGCACGTTTCTCGACGACCCGATGAACCCCTGCGTTGCGGGCCGCGACCTCCTTCTGGACCGAGGGCGCGGAAGCCAGCACGATTATCGGAAGGAACGGTCGCTGCTCGTCCGGCATTGAACGGACGGCGCTGGCGATCCCGATCGACTGGGCCCAGCCGGCGTCACCGTCGCAGACGACGACGTCGATCGGCTGATCTTGCACGACGGCAAGGGCGCTTCGTTCGTCGAACGCCAGATGGAGGGTATCGACGCCGGCCGATCGCAGCTTCCGCGAACATTCGTCGGCCCCCTCCCGGGCCGACAGGAGCAAAGCCGAGATCGGCCTCTCGTCCGTGCAATTCATCGTCAGCCTCCCGGTCGTTGCTGTCACGTTGTGCCTGTGACAGCTCACCGGAAGCTAACGACATCCGCTCCTAATGCCCGGTTAAGAGCACGCGTCGCGAGAAGCTATTCCAGCGTGCAGATGGTGAGCTTACGGTCGGTGATCATGTCCTTGTAGGCGTTCCGGACTTCCATCAGCCGAGGCATTTCGGAGTGTGCATTGAACGCGGCGTCGTCCGCGTAAACCTCGCAGAGCAGCACGCGTCCGTCTTCCTTTCGCGGGATCATGACGTCAAAGCGCTTGCAGCCCGGCTCGGTCTCCAGCGTCTTCCGCGCATGATCCCGGATGATCTTCTCGAAGGCCTGCCTATGCTCCGGCTTCACGTGGAATTCGACGACGACAGCTACCTGGCTCATCAGTCCTTCTCCTCTGCGAAACGTCCGACGATCGCGAATCCTACCCGATCGCGTCGCGAGCGCGATAGTAGGCGGCGACCGCCGCAAGGAACCACGGCTTCCCGCGATAGAACGGCATCGTCGGAAACTCTCGCCCGTCGAGCGCGCTCGCTCCTTCCGGATCGCCGAGAACCTTGAGACCGAGCTTGCGGCCGAGCCAGACGGACATCGCCACCCCGGACCCGAGATAGCCGCCGGCATAATGGATGCCGTCGCGGACCCCGATGTGCGGTAGCTTGTCGAACGTGAAACCGAGGCGCCCTCCCCAGGCATGGGTGATTCTGGTGCCGGCGAGCTCCGGGAAGACCTTCACCATGAACGTCCTGAGCTCGACGCCTGCGACATCCCAGGGGGCGTCGCGCAACAGCGGCCGACCGCCCATCAGGATCCGCCGTCCGTCGGGCGAAGCACGGTAGTAGTGCACGGTGCGCTTGGTATCGACCACCATGTTACCACGCGGCAGGAGCTTACCGACCAACTCAGGCGCCAGCGGCTCGGTGGCGATCATCTGACTGCCGACCGGGATGAACCGCCGTTCCAGCCACGGCACCGCACCGCCGGTATAGCCGTTGGTACCGACGATCACGTCGCCTGCGCGGACCGTGCCTCGCGGTGTCGAGACGCGGAAAACGGGGCCGTCGCGTTCGACATCGGTCACCGGTGTCCGGGATGCCACGATAGCGCCGGCATTAAGGACGCGTTCCAGGAGCCCCTGGTGGAAGAGCGCCGGATGAACCACGCCGTCGCCGACGTTGAAGCGGCCGCCGTAATAGAGGTCGCTGCCGATCTCGGCGTGCTGGTCCGAACGCGGCACCATGTGTACCTCATAACCGGTGTGCCGCCGCAGCAGCTCGACCTCCCGGGCGAGGGTGTCGTAATCGCGTGGGCGGTGGGCGCCCACGAAGCGGCCGGACCGCACGAAATGACAGGCGATCTGCTCCCGGGAGACCAGGTCGGCCATGTAGTCGACACTGGCCACACCTTCCTTCCAGAGCGCCACCGCCCGATCATGGCCGAACAGCGCCACCGTCTTCTCGAAGCCGAGCTTGTAAGGGGCTGAGCCGACACCGCCGCCATTGCGTGAGCTCGCGCCGAAACCCGCATCTTCGGCCTCGAAGACGATGACCGAACGGCCACGCCGCGCGAGCGTCAGTGCCGCAGACAAGCCGGTATATCCGGAGCCGACGATCGCGACGTCGATCTCCTTCGGAAGAGATGCGACCGGCAACTGCGGTCGCGGCGCCTCCTCCCACCAGTAGGGCTCGAGCTTCACTCCTTCGAGGCGCAAGACGTAGCTCCTTTCCTCTATAGCGGTCTGCCGGGGCGAAACGGGGGGAAGCCGGGATACTCGGCGGCGTGACTCCCCGCATGGTTCGCCATGCCCGGTTTAGTCAGGAAACCCTTCGGATCGGCGTAGCTGTGGATCGTCCGCCGCGGCCGCTCGTGCCAGCCGATGTTGAAGGCGGCCAGCTTCGGGAAGAACTGGAGCCGACTGTACGGCAGGTGGTCGTGAATCCACCAGGCCAGCGGCCGCCAGTCTCGATCCTGCTCGTAGCGGTCGAGGAACCAGGGTACGACGACGCAGGCCATGGCGCCCATACATCCGTCGGCGTCGCGGCGGTCCCAGATGTGCGCGGCGTAGGTCTTCTCGTTGGTCGCGCAGTTGTAACCGTGCCGATTGCCGTATTCGTTGACGGCAGGCGAGCGGTAAGCGGAACGGATGGCGATGCCGCCGAAGGTCTCGTGCAGCGGCTCGAGCAACAGCTCGCAGAGCTGCCTTCCGGCAGCGATCGTGAGATCCGGATCGTCGGGCACGTTGCGGATGCCGAAGGTGGCGGCGATCTCGCTGTAGAGGAAGTCGCGGAGGAAGAAGTGCCGGGACAGGCGAACGCGGCCGAGATCCTCCAGGCCGCGGACGCTCTTCGGCGTCCGCATCGCCGACTGCCTAGTCGCGTCCTTTCATGAGTCGAAGCGGCGAATAGACCAGCACCGCCTCGCCCCGCTGGTTCTTGACCTCGTTGCGTGTGCGGACCAGGCCACGGTTCCCCTTGCTCGCTGCTCGCTGTTCGACCACTTCGATCTCGACATGGATCGTGTCGCCGACGACGACCGGGCCCTTGATGTCGAAATCCATGCCGAGGAAGGCGATGCCGGTGCCCTGAAGGGTCGATTGCATGACGAGCCCCTCGGCGATCGAGAAGATGAGCGCACCCGGAGCGATGCGTTTGCCGGTGGCGGACTCGTGCTCGATATATTCTAGGTTGTTGAACAGCATCTCCTGCATGCCGGTGACGGCGATGAAGGTGACTACGTCAGCTTCGAAAATGCTGCGGCCGATCGTCTTCCAGCGGCGGCCTATGGTCATGTCGTTCCAGTAGAAGCCATGGCCGAGCTGTTCCATGCCGTCCTCCGATGATTCGATGTTATCCGCTATGCTGTATCATGAGCGGCCGCCGACGGCTCCAGCAACCCGCAATCCGCCACCGGAATCGATGCCTTGCCTCAACCTATGCCGATTACGTCGCCCTGCATTCGCGTCTGCAGCGTCGACCCGAAGTCGGGCTTCTGCGAAGGGTGCTTCAGAACCCTGAAGGAGATCGCCACCTGGGGGCGCATGACACCCGAGGAACGGGAGCAGGTGATGGGCGTACTCGAGAAGCGGCGGGCGTCGGTTACGACGTAGCTCGAGCGAGGCGGCTCGGGCGTTGCGCTTCAGTGGGACGTCGTTCTCGGCGCGGCCCCGTAATGCCCGACCATCCGGTTTTGCTGTCCATCGAGCGCCACGCTGTGGCACTCCTGCGCGGCCAGGGTGCGATAGCAGTAAAGCGGCGCCGGAGCGTGCTCGACCTCGGGCGGCAGGAAGTCGCGGGTGAGCATCCTGGTCTCGCCGGGATGGATGGCGTTGCGCATGTCCGAACAGCCTGCTACCGCAACCACCACAGCCGCGATCAGAAGAGCTTTCATGCACGAATCTCCGGAGCGATGCAGATGTCGATCAGGCTCCGGAGATCCTAGCGGTGAAGTCGGTAATCAGCCGTTAACGTCGACGACGACGCGGCCCTGAACCTCTCCCTTGAGGATCCGGCCCCCGGCCTCGACGACATCCGCCAGCGGTATCACGCTCGTCGCTTCGTCGAGCTTGTCCGTCGGCAGGTCGCGCGCCAGCCGGGACCAGATCTCGCGTCGGAGCGGCATCGGACACATCACCGAATCGATGCCGAGCAGGTTGACGCCGCGCAGGATGAACGGGAGAACCGTGGTCGGCAGGTCGTTGCCGCCGGCAAGACCACAGGCTGCCACACTTCGGCCGTACCTCATGCCGGCGAGGGTATTCGCCAGTGTCGTGCTGCCGACCGTGTCGACAGCGGCCGCCCAGCGTTCGGACAGCAGCGGCCGCTTCTGCGGCTCGGACAATTCCTTGCGATCGACGATGCTGCTCGCGCCCAGCGACTTCAGGTAATCGCCGAGCTGCTGCCTGCCGGTGGAGGCGACGACCTTGTAGCCGAGCTTGCCGAGGATCGCGACCGCCACGCTGCCGACACCGCCGGCGGCGCCAGTCACCAGAACCTCGCCTTGTTCCCCCGGCTCGAGCCCGTGCTGCTCCAACGCGAGGATGCACTGCATCGCCGTGAAGCCGGCCGTGCCGATCGCCATCGCACGCTTGAGGTCGAGGCCTTCGGGCAGCGGCACGAGCCATTCGGACTTCAGGCGGGCCCGCTGCGCGTAGCCGCCCCAATGAACCTCGCCGACACGCCAGCCAGTGCACACGACCTGGTCGCCTGGCTTGAACGCATCCGATTCCGAGCTTTCGACGGTCCCGGCGAGATCGATGCCGGGGACGTGCGGGTACTGCCGCACCAGACGGCCGAGCCCGTTCAGAATCATGCCGTCCTTGTAATTGAGAGTGGAGTACGCGACGCGAACCGTGACGTCGCCGGCAGGCAGACGATCGTTCCCGAGCTCGGAAACCGTGGCAGAGACCTTGCCGTCCGTCTCTTCCAGCAGAATTGCCTTGAAGGCCGAGTCAGAAGTCATGCCGTCGCGTCCTTTCCCGAACGAAGGATTGAGATCAGGCCGAGGCCGACCGGATGTCACAATAGACCATGCCAGTCAATGGCGGGCGGAGTTACAGCCTAGCCGTGGACGATGTTTGCCCCGGCTCGGTCGATGCCAGGCTGCGCCTGAGCCGGGTCTGATCAATTTACAAGGTGGCGGGAGCCGCATACGCTTCGACGCTGGTCGGATTACGTCACCGGGAAGAGGATCATGGAGCTGCTGCCGATCGACGGCACATTCGCGCGCGAGGTGCGAGGAGCCAACCTCTGGGAGTTGGCGAGTGGCGATGCGATCCGCGAGGCCTTCAGCGAACACCCCATCCTCGTCTTTCGCCGCCAGGCCCTGACCGAAGACGAACTGATCGCGTTCGGCCGCGTGCTGGGCGGGCCGGAGGCTTACATCGAGCGAAGCTGGCACTCCAGCAAAGCCGAGGTGTCGATCGTCTCCAACATGCGGAACGCCCTGGGTGATCCCATCGGCGGCCTCGCGTCGAAGGAGCTCCACTGGCACACCGACCAATCCTACAACGCCGATCCGGTGACGGGCTGCTTCCTCTATGCGCAGGTTGTGCCTGAGGCCGGAAGCCGTACGAGTTGGGCAAACCTCTACGGCGCCTACGAGGCACTGCCGGACCGGCTCAAGCGGCGGCTCGACGGGCTGGTCGGCATCTTCAGCTACGCCGCGCGCACGGGATCGGTGATCCGGTCGGCGGACGGGCAGACGGTGAACATGTCGTATGCGGAGCGCATACGCTCGACACCCGATGTCCGGCATCCCCTCGTCAATTTCCATCCGCAGACCGGTCGCAAGTCCCTGTATATCGATCCCGGCACCGTCACCGGAATCGTCGGGATGCCCGCTGAAGAGGCGCAAGATCTCCTCGAAGAGCTCCGCGACATCGCAACCCGCTCCGGTAACGTCTACGACCATCACTGGCGCGTCGGGGATCTCGTGCTCTGGGACAATGCCGTGACGCTCCATCGCCGCGATGCGTTCGCGGACGACCAGAACCGTCTGATGAAGCGGATGATCATTCGCCTGCCTACCGACACGCACATCGTGCCGGCGCTCGCGTAGCCGACATTCGGCAGGAGGGTCCAGGGAGTGAGCCGGCTCCCGCCCGTTAGTGGGCCTGGGCTATCTGCTCTTCCATCAACTCAGCGACGATCCTGCGCACCACGGGCATAGCCGCCTCTTTGGGCGTCCCCGCGACCAGCCGTGCGTCGTAAAGCGTCCGCAGGAGGATCTCGTCGGCGGCGGTCAGCTCGAACACCCGGTCATCCTCGCAGAAGAGGGACGGCCGGTAGTGACAGGCATCATTCGGCAGCCCCATCACCTGGATGAGCTCTTCGAGGATGCAATGCTCGCGCTGACTCTCGGGAATGTCCGTCCCGATCGCGATCGCGCCGGCGGCGATGCTGCCCCGATTGTCGCGATCTGACACCGCCAGCGCGATGCAGGCACTGGTCGAGACCCATCGGACGAACTCTGGGTCGTCGCTGCTGCCCGGCATGTTCACGAACTCTGCGCGAGGATAGAAGCCGAGCCGTAGCGTGGCTTCCGAAGGCGCATCGGCCAGCGAGACAGAGATGCCGGTCAGGTCGGACAGAACCTGCAGGTGCCGCCCGATCGACTCGATATAAGGCGTGATGTCGTAGTCGGGCAGCTTGAACAGCGCGAGACCCGGGTTCTCCGTCCACTTCCGGACGACCGAGATCCGGTTTCCGTGCTCGCTCCCGAAAGCAACCTCCTCGAACTGGGCGACGATGCTGTCGAAGCCCGGCTGCGCTCGCGCCGGCAGGGCAACAGCACTGAGGATCGCCACGAGGAATGCCGTCAGCCAGATTCCGGACCGGCCCCGATCTCGTGTGCCCCCGCCGACACGCGGGCGCACTGTCAGTGCGCGCAAACGTTTCATGGACTGAGGATGACCCCTTCCACCTTAACCAGACTTGAATCGTCGCGATGAGTTCGCGCTTCTCACCAGGCCGCCGGTTTCTCTACCGGTCTTGGGAGCAAAGAATGCGCCAGCCGCTGCATGCAATTCAACATACAAATCGTCGCGGCCGGAATCATGGGTCGACGGCGCAGTCCCGCAGGATCTCGGGCTTGAAACGGAGACCGTGACCCGGCCGCTCGGGCGCTCGTATCACGCCGTTCTCGGGCAGCACCGGCTCGACCCAGAGGTCGTCCATGAAGCCCATGTGCTCCAGCATGTGCCCGTTCGGGATCGAAGCCATCACCTGAATCATCAGCTCGTCGTAGAGATGCGGCGCGATCTGCATGCCCCATGTATCGGCAAGTGCCGCAATTTTGCGCAATTCGGTGAGTCCGCCCCGGATCATGTCCGGCTGCAGGATCGGCAGCTTCGGATGTTCCAGAAAGGGACGCAGATCGTAGCGGGTGAAGTGCGTCTCTCCACCAACGATACGAAGGTCCAGCGCCTCCGCGATGCGGACATAGCCCTTGAAGTCTTCCGCCCGAACCGGCTCTTCGAGCCAGTAGACATCGTACTCTTCGAACTTGCGGCCCATCTGGATCGCGGTGTCTGCCCTCCAGGCCATATTGACGTCGATCATGATGTCGACGTCGGGTCCGACGGCATCGCGCACCTTCCGCACGTTCTCGACATCGGTACGGGCGTCGTAGAGATGCCCCACCTGCATCTTGACCGCCCGATAACCCTGCCGGACGTAGGCTTGGGCCTTTTCGGCCATTCCGTCGCCACCAAGGCCACGCCAGCAGCCGCTACCGTATACCGGCACTTCGCTCCTGTAGTGGCCCCAGAGCCGGTGCAGCGGCAGCTCCGCCTTCTGCCCGACCAGATCCCAGAGGGCGATGTCAATCGCCGACTGCGCCAGCACCGTAATGCCCATGCGCCCGATCGTGTAGGTGGCGTGCCAGAGGTCGCGCCAGATCGCCTCCACCGCCGTCGCGTCGCGCCCGATGAGCCGCGGCACCATGAGTTCGTTCAGGCAGGCACGGACCGTTCCGATGCCGCCACCCAGCAGCATCAGGTATCCCATGCCGACGAGACCCGACTGCGTTTCGATCTCCACGACGACGATTTCGCGCGGCCGCTCCATCGGCGCACCCATCATTCGCGGCTGCTCGACGAACGGCACGTGGAGAAGCGTGGTCCGGACTTCCTTGATGATCATCGTTTCTCTCCCTTCTCGCCGTCTTGTTGGGCCGTGGCCGGCGCGGTCCAGCCGCGTGTCTCGATCGAGCTGAGCGTCCTGCCGAGCTTCGCATACTCGACCCGCGCCGCCCGCTCCAGATGAGCCATTGTCACGGGACCGCCCTCTTCCGCTGCCCGCAATGCCGCCTCGTAGGCGATGGTCTGGATGCTGCCGCCGGCGATCGGCAGTCGCGCCAGCTTCTCTTCGTCGATCGCCTCCCGCTCGACAGCTTCCGGAAGCGCGCGCCGCCAGATCTCCCGACGCAGATCGGCGGACGGATGTGGGAAACGTACGACAAAGCGCATGTCGCGCATAAACGACTGGGGCACAGCGCTGCTTTCCCGGCTCTCGAAGATTACGGGCATCGCACCCGCCAGCGCGATCAGCCCGCGAGCCCGAGCCAGATAGAGCTCCACGCCCTCATCACTCCGGTCGAGCAGAGCATCGTCCGGCAAATCGACGAGCAGAACGATCGCCGCTCCCGCGACCGCCTTCAGGACATCCGCAAACCGGCGGCTCGCCCCTCGCCCGCCGGAGCCAAAAAAATCGGCAGCATCGATCCGATAGAGGTCGCGCCGAAGTTGGCTCGCGATCACGGCCGCCGCGAGCGTCTTGCCGGTTCCCCGCTCACCGAGAAAGAGCGCCGCTGGCCCGTCTGCGGGTGTGCTCCGCGGCGCCCACAACCGCGAGATCCGCGGGCGGTTCCTGATCTGCGCCGCCATCGACTGGAGCATCTCGAGTTGCAGGGGTGGCAGTACGACGTCATTCCAGTCGGCCACGACGTCGATGCGCTGTGCGATCGGCTCCATCAGCGCGCGCATCCGCTCCCGGCCCCGCGCCTGCACGACGGAGAGATCACCGTCTGCTTCCGCCTCGGCGCTGTAGCGGATCTCCTCGGCAACCTCTGCGATCGTCGTGACGTCGAAGGGGTATGCCTCCGCGATAGCATCCATCGCGCGAGGCGAGACTTCCGCGTCGGCCAGGAAGCCTTGCCAGAGCGAGCGCCGGTCCTCTGCCGTGAGGCGGCGCAGCTCAACCCCGAAAGTCGGGCGGGTGAGGCCTCGATCCTCGAGGCCCGAAGCCAGAAAGAGCAGGCCCCGTTGCCGGTTGAGCGCCCTGACTACGGATCTGTGCCGCTGCGGGTCGCTTTCTCCCGTCAGGTCGACGAACAAGGCCGAGTTCAGCAATACGGAATCGCGATCCCAAAGATCGACGAGATCAGCGGCGGCTTGGCGATCGACGGGCAGCGCCTCGGGCGACAACCGGCTGAGCTCGGCGCCGATGCCGGCCGCCGCGTCGGCCGCGACCGCCAGGGCAGCGATCCGATCGTAGGTCCGCAACGTGACGACCGGCCATGCACCGCCCGCGTTGCGCGTCGCGCTCAGCTTGGCGACGATCCGCCGCGCCGCGATCTGCTGGAACGTTGCCATCGGCAGACGGTCCCGATGCGGCGTCACGACGCCGTCGAGCCGCGCGTCCAACTCCGGAAGCCCGTTGAGGAAATGGAGCACGGGCTCCTCGATCCGTAGAGGACGAGTGCCCAGCGTCGGCCCCTGCCCCAGTGCGAGCAGACGTGCCCGGCGGAGGACCGACCCGGGTGTCATGGCGCTCCAGTGAGCGCTCGGCAGAACTTCGAGCGCCACTCCGAAGGTGGGCAGAACCGCGCCCGGGATTCCGGTCGCCTGCTGCCATGCCGCCGTCACGGCCGGGTCCAGCTCCATGCCCGCACAGAGAAGGATCAGGTCACGCTCGAAGGAGGTCAGCCCGAAACGGCTCACCAGCTCATTCAGCGAAGAAGGCAACGGCATCGATGCTTCGGCCTCGACGATCGCTGCGTCGACTAGGCCGATCGCCGACGGATCCGCGGGGTCGTGCGCCACCAACTCGAGCACCTGGCGCACCGCGTTGATGCCGGCGGCGAGTACCCTCTGGTTCGCCTGGTGCCAGTCAGCCGTTCTTTCCAAGGCGTTCATCCACGTTCGCTGGAGTGGGCAGGTGGGCGGGCCGGAGAAGCGCGGCGTCCGCGCCGCATCCGCCGGCTCGTGAAGATCGAGCCGAGCAGGCCGCCGAAGAGAAGCAGCGCCAGCCCGCCGGCAGCGTACGGCCAATCGTCGCGGAGCGGCCACAATCCACCGGGGGCCGGAGAATCGTCCGCATCCTCCGCCGCGGCGTCGGTAGCCAGGTCAGGCACGCCGGCTTCCTCCGCCCTCGGTGGAAGCATCGATCTCGGATCGGGCACTACACCGTCGGCGGCCGAAGTGTTGCACTGTCGGCTGGCCTCATAGAGAAGCCAGAGTGAAGCGTCGAAGCTGAGAAGCCGCGGATCTTCGCGCACTATCTGCGAGATCGCTGCGTGCATGCCGGTCGGCCCGAGTTCTTTGACGCACTGTCTGTACTCGGGATCTCGGCTGGAATCCGCGGCGAAGAAATCGAGCACGCCCGTGAGGTACACCCCCCGATCGCGGTCGGAGAAACCGTAGAAATACTGCTCGAGCGTAACCGCGCCCGTCGGCGCCGACCAGAGGAGCGAAAAGACCGCGAAGGTTCGTCCGAGCGGCGCCAGCAAGCGCATGCGGGGCAGCCTCTATAGGGGCGACAAGCTTCGGAACGGATATCACCGATGCCCGCGAACCCAAATCGAAACGGGACATCCGAAACATCCGCAGTCTCTCGCGCAGGCTCGCGGCAGACGCAACGATGAATGCACGCGCGGGATTTCGGCCCGCCTTCACTACGCCTGCAGCAACGTCCCGGCGGTCGGGCGCCCTCTCGCCCTCCCCTGCAGCTTTTCGGCGCCGGGCAGCTCGATGTTCACCTCCAGGGTCGACAGCTCACGGCCGCGCTCGAGCCGGACCTCGACCTTTTCGTCGTCGACATCCAGATATTTCTCGATCACCGCGATGAGCTCTTTCTGGAGCATCGGCAGATATTCCGGCGCCTCGCTGTCGACACGCTCGTGCGCGAGCAGAATCTGCAGCCGCTCCTTCGCCGCCCCGGCGGATCCTTCACGGGAGCGACGGAAGAGATTGAGCAGGTTCATGCCGTCCTCCCAAGCAGACGCTGGAAGAAACTACGGCGTTCCGGCGCGAGGACTCGGTGCTCGATCTGCTCGCCCATCAGCCGCTTCACGGCGTCGAGGTACGCTTTACCGGCATTCGAGCTCTCGTCGAGCACCACCGGCATGCCGAGGTTTGACGCCTTCAGCACGCTCTGGCTTTCCGGGATCACGCCGAGCAACGGAATTGCCAGGATCTCGAGCACGTCGTCGACTTTCAGCATCTCGCCCTTCTCGACGCGCGCGGGATCGTAGCGCGCAAGCAGGAGCTGCGCCTTCACTGGCTCCTCTCCACGCTCGGCTCGCCGGGTCTTGCTGCTGAGAAGGCCAAGGATGCGATCGCTGTCGCGCACCGACGAAACCTCCGGGTTGCTCACGACCACGGCATCGTCGGCGTAGTACATTGCCATGTGCGCGCCGCGCTCGATGCCTGCGGGGCTGTCGCAGACGATGTAGTCGTATTCGTCCCGAAGCTGGTCGAGCACCTTCTCGACGCCGTCGCGCGTCAGCGCATCCTTGTCCCGGGTCTGCGAGGTGGGGAGCACCGCCAGGTTCTCCAGTCGCTTGTCCTTGACCAGCGCCTGGTGGAGCTTCGCCTCTCCATGGATCACGTTGATGAAGTCGAACACGACCCGGCGCTCGCAACCCAGGATCATGTCGAGGTTGCGCAGTCCGACATCGAAGTCGATCACTACAGTCTTCTTCCCGCTCATCGCGAGGCCGGCGCCGATCGCCGCCGTCGACGTGGTCTTGCCGACGCCGCCCTTGCCGGATGTGACTACGATGATTCTCGCCAATGGTCCTCTCCAGGCTCGGTTGGTTACTTCAGTAGCTCGACGCGAAGGACGTCATCTTCGAGGTACGCCTGCACGCGTTTCCGCTCGAAATCGGGGCCGAGATCGTCGCTGGTCTTGTAGAGACCGGCAATGGCTATGAGCTCCGCCTCGAGGCTCTGACAGAAGATGCGGGCCCGGGCATCGCCGTTCACCCCGGCGAGCGCGCGGCCTCGGAGGCTGCCATAGACGTGGATGTTCCCCTGCGCGATCAGCTCGGCCCCAGAGCTGACCGAGGACACGACGACGAGATCGCCGCGGTCTGCAAAGATCCTCTGGCCGGATCGCACCGGCTCGGTCACGAGAACCGCGGCCGCCTCTTCGCTGCCGGAGATCTCCTCTTCGAACGCTTCGTCGACCTCGGCATTCTCCCCCTCGACCCGCACCTCGCGACCGCCCTGCAACGGCGCGAGCCCCGCGGAGAGTGCCGCCGTATTCTGCTCGAAGGTGCCGTTCTGGACACCGATGACAGAGAGCTTGCGGGAGCGAAGCTCACGCACCAGCCCCATCATATCGCCGGACCGCGCAATGCCCGTGGCCTTGTCGAGGTCGAGCACGAAGGGTGCGTTCATGAAGAAATGCGGCGCCTGCTTCAGCTTCTCGTCCAGCGCTGCATAGAACTCGCCGTCGGCGGCGCCCGTAAGCTCGAGCACGATGGCGGTGAAGCTGCGGCCGCGGATCTGGAAGGGCATTACCCGGCCAGTGTGCTGCATGTCCTTCCTGTCGGCTGTTGCCTGCGGCACTTCGGCTTCCTCGTTTCGGATCGAGCACGCTGCGGCCAGAGATATAGCGCTTCCCCTAGTGCCGCATACCGTATCTAGTGTAATCGACGGAGGCGCGCCCCAATAGCAGAATCAACCCCAGTCCGTCTACAGACACGAAGAATCCGTGGAAAAGTCCATCTCCACCGCACCATCGCTTGCGAACCGATCGGGCGCGGGCGCGTTTCCCCTGGCACAAGCGTGGCTGGGATGGTCCCGGCAGGTTGCGCGACATTCGGGGGAGTCCTGAACATTGAGCATCATCGGCACCATCCTCATCGGCCTCTTCGCAGGAATCATCGCCAAGCTGCTCATGCCGGGCAGGGATCCGGGGGGGTTCATCATCACGATCCTGTTGGGCATTGCCGGCTCTTTCGTCGCGACGTGGCTCGGTCAGGCGGTCGGATGGTACGAGGCGGGCGAAGGAGCGGGCTTCATCGGCGCGATCGTCGGCGCGATCATCATCCTGGTCGCCTACAGGCTGGTGGTGAAACGATCGTGACATTCGCCTGGATCGAGGTTGGACCGCGGGGCCCAGCCTGGGATAACCTCTCCCGGGCCTGAACATCGCAGATCCTGGAGCATCAACAGTGCCGGCGAGTCGTCTTCCTCTCTCGAAGTACAAGGTTCTCGATCTCACCCGCGTCCGCGCCGGCCCTACCTGCGTGCGCCAGCTCGCGGACTGGGGAGCGGACGTCATCAAGGTCGAGACACCTGCCGTGCCCGGAAGCGGCGAGGGATTGGGTGGCCCTCGCCATGGTTTCGATTTCCAGAATCTGCACCGCAACAAGCGCTCGATCACGCTGAACCTGAAGAGCGACGAGGGACGCGAGATCTTCTACAAGCTCGTAGAAGCGGCCGACGTGGTGGTGGAAAACTATCGCCCGGACGTCAAATACCGGCTGAAGATCGACTACGAGACGCTGCGGAAGATCAATCCTCGCATCATTTACGGCAGCATTTCCGGCTTCGGCCAGGACGGCCCCTATGAGAAGCGCCCGGGCTTCGACCAGATCGCCCAGGGAATGGGGGGCCTGATGTCGATCACCGGCCTCCCCGGCCAGGGCCCGGTGCGCGTCGGAATTCCGATAGCGGATCTCTGTGCCGGGATGTTCTGCGCCCAGGGCATCCTCCTAGCCATCATAGAGCGCGAGACTTCGGGCGAAGGCCAGTGGGTGCAATCGTCGTTGTTGGACGCTCAGATCCAGATGCTGGACTTCCAGGCGGCCCGCTATCTGATGAACGGCGAGGTTCCGAAGCAGGCGGGCAACGATCATCCCACCAGCATTCCGACTGGCGTTTTCGAAACCAGCGACGGGCACATCAATATCGCTGTCGCCGGCCAGGAGATTTACGCCCGCTTCTGCAAGGCGCTCGACGCACCGGAGCTGCTGGAGAATCCCGACTACGCCACCGGCGCGAAGCGCTCCGAGAACCGGAAGGCGCTCAACGCGGCCATCAACGAATACACGAAGAAGCGTACCAGCGCGGAATGGATCTCGATCCTCAACGAGGCCGGCTGCCCGTGCGGCCCGATCTATACCATGGACCAGGTGTTCGCCGATCCGCAGGTGCAGCACAACGGCATGGCCGTCGCAGTGAAGCATCCGACCCTGGGAGAGGTCAGGCTGGTCAATCAGGCGGTGAAGCTCAGCCGAACGCCCTCGCAGATCCGAACCGCGACCCCCGAGCTTGGCGAACACACCGACCAGATATTGCGGGAACTCGGCTACGGAGATGCCGAGATCAACGCGTTTCGAGAGCGCGGCGCAATCTGAGCCATCGGCTCACGCCGAGTGCCTCCGCCTTCTAAGTGGCTGGCGCAATCAGAGAGACGAGACGAGCGGGGTCGGGGAACGTCCGGGGGCGTTGTCCGGCCCCGGAAAGAGGGCATTTGTGTAGCCGAGTAGATAATACGCGACGAGGCCGATCCATTCCTTCATTGCCGCCTCGAACATCACGAGATTGCCCGCGAAGTCGATCCGATGCTCGAGGGCTCGCTCCGGGTGGACACGATAGTCGACCGGGTAGGCGACGACCGGCCAACCTGCCTTGCGAAAGCAGCCGACCGATCTCGGCATGTGCGTGGCGGAAGTGACGAGCAGCCAGACCTCCTCCGGCCCCGGCTCCACGAGTCTCCTGGAAAAGACGGCATTCTCATGCGTGTTCCTGGCCTCGCGCTCGAAGGTTATCCGAGCCGGTTCGAAACCGACCGATTCGAGCACCCGCTTCGCGAGGTCCGCCTCCCTCACCTCACTCCCCGCGATCAGGGCGCTTCCGCCGCTGTAGACGATCGGGGCGTCCGGATAGCGATGCGCCAGTGCCATCAGGCCGATCAGCCGATCGCCGGCGCTGTTGAGGTCGATCTCCTGTCCTGACAGCTCTACCGCCCCGCCGAGGACCACGATCCCGTCAATTTGTGCAGGCATCGGATGGGGGACGGCGAACCGATTTTCCAGCGGCGCCGCGAGCCAGGAAGCGAGCGGCAGCACCGCCACTGCGAATGCCACAAGGATTCCGCCAGTGATCGCCGCTCTTCCCAGGCGCCGGTGCCTGGTGAAGAGGAGCAGGGTGCCGGCCACTATGAGGAGGAGGAGCAGATGCGACGGGCGAGTCAGCACCCACAGCAGTTTGGAGAGCACGAAGGCCATCAGTGGCCCATGCGAGCTTCAAGCGGTCGGCGTCGCCGGCTCAGAAGTCGATACAACGACCGTTGAGCTCCCAGTCGCCATAGCGGGTAGGATCCGGCCCCTTCGGGCCGCCGATCTCGACCGGCTTCGCCGCCTCGCGACCCTTTTGTCCAGGCTCGGGCTCCGCATCGGCGGCAGCGCTATCGGTCTCATTCCCCGTTTTCGGGGCAACCTTGCGCTCGGTGAAATCGGGCGTGCTCATGTCCGCCAATATGGCACAGATCGCCCATTTGCCAAGTACTTGAAGCGCTCAGCGCAACCCCCACTTCTACCGTTGCCGTAATCCGCCGTGCACTCTCTGACGGAATGTTTCGATGCTGAACCACATGCGAACCTACATGCTGCTCGCCGCGATGACGGCGCTGTTTCTCGGCATCGGGTTCATGCTGGGAGGCGAAGGCGGCATGATCATCGCGCTGGTGTTCGCCGCCGGCATGAACGTGTTCGCCTATTGGAATTCCGACAAGGTGGTCCTGCGCATGTACAACGCGCAGGAGGTGGACGCGCGCACCGCTCCCGAGCTGCATGGGATCGTTCGCCAGCTCGCGACTCGGGCCGACCTGCCGATGCCGAAGGTCTACATCATCCAGAACGATCAGCCGAACGCCTTCGCAACTGGCAGGAACCCGCAGAACGCCGCGGTCGCGGCGACCACGGGGTTGCTCCGGCACCTCAGCCACGAAGAGATCGCCGGCGTGATGGCGCACGAGCTCGCGCACGTGAAGAATCGCGACACCCTCACCATGACGATTACGGCGACTATAGCCGGCGCCATCGGCATGCTCGCCAACTTCGCTTTCTTCTTCGGCGCCATGGGCGGCGACAACCGCAACAATCCATTGGGGATCGTCGGGGTGTTGCTGGTGATGATCGTCGGCCCGATCGCGGCGATGATGGTGCAGATGGCGATCTCGCGCGCCCGGGAGTACGAGGCGGATCGGATCGGCGCGGAGATCTGCGGGCGCCCGCTCTGGCTCGCTTCCGCCCTGGAGCGCCTCGGGCAGATCTCGGCGCGGGTGGACAACGAAGTCGCCGAGCGCAATCCGGCGACCGCCCACATGTTCATCGTCAATCCCTTGCACGGACGATCGCTGGACAGTCTCTTCTCCACCCATCCCCCGATGGAGACTCGCATCCGCCTCCTGCGCGAGATGGCCGGCGCGGCCGGCCCGTGGGGCTGATCGGTGCCCGCGGAGGCCACCTCCTCGACCGGAAATGCAGGAATCGAGGCGCGGGAAGCCGCGCTGGATGTCTTCCGAACCGTAGTTCGCAGACGGCAGCCCCTCGACATCGCCCTATCGACGGAGCGTCGGTTCGGTGAACTTCCGACGCGCGACAGAGCCTTCGCACGCCGCCTCGTCACGATCACCTTAAGGCGGCTCGGGCAGCTAGACGCGGTGCTGGCCCAGTTGCTCGATCGTCCTCTTCCCGCGAAAGCTGCACTCGTCCAGGATCTGTTGCGCCTTGGCGCCGCCCAGCTCCTGTTCGCCGATGTTCCGTCGCATGCGGCGGTGGATACCGCGGTCGAGATCGCCCGCCGCCGAAATGCGTCTCCGTTTGCGAAGCTGGTGAACGCGGTCTTGCGGCGCATCTCTCGGGAAGGTGCGGCTCTGGTCGAGGACGACGATGCTCCCCACCTGAACACGCCGGCGTGGCTGTGGCAGAGCTGGGAACAGGCTTACGGCGCCGAAACTGCCCGCAGCATCGCGGCAGCACACCTGCGAGATCCCCCGCTCGACCTCATCGTCAAGAAGCCCGCAGAAATGCCGCACTGGGCGCGGGAGACCGGATCGGTAGAATTGGCCGTTGGCAGCCTCAGGCGAGCCGCCGGCGGGCTGGTTTCGGACATACCGGGATTCTCGGAAGGAGCCTGGTGGGTGCAGGACGCCGCAGCCGCCCTTCCCGTTCGCCTATTCGGCGACGTGCACGGCCGGAGAGTGGCCGATCTCGCCGCGGCACCGGGCGGCAAAACGGCGCAACTCGCCGCTGCCGGCGCCGAGGTCACAGCCGTGGACATATCGGCGAAACGCCTCCGGCTCGTTGCGGAGAACCTCGCGCGACTCGGCCTCGCCGCCGAGATGATAGCGGTCGACGCCAGCAAATGGGATACGCAGGAACGCTTCGATGCGGTGCTGCTGGATGCCCCGTGCACCGCCACCGGCACCATCCGCCGGCACCCAGACGTAGCGTGGTTGAAGACGAAAGCCGATGTCAGCCGCCTCGTCTCGCGCCAGGACCGCCTGCTGGACGCGGCTTTCAGGCTGACACGGCCGGGGGGTCTGCTGGTTTACGCATGCTGCTCGCTGCAAGCCGAAGAAGGGCCGGACCGAATCTCGGCCTTTCTGGAGCGGAATGGCGATGTAGAGCGTGTGCCGGTGTCGGCGGAAGAAGTGGCAGGGCTCTCCGAGCTTTTGACGAGCGAGGGCGACCTCCGCACCCTGCCCTGCCATCTGGAAACAGAAGGCGGATTGGATGGCTTCTATGCCGCGCGGCTCCGCCGACGCGCTGACTAGGCCGCGGCCAGCGCGTCGTTATCGTTGTCGTTGAAAGCCTGCTTGGCCAGGATCGCCTTCTGCAGCTTGGTGAAGGCCTGAACCTCGATCTGGCGCACCCGCTCACGCGAGATGCCATACTGGCGGCTCAGATCCTCCAGCGTGACATGCTCCTCGCTCAGGCGGCGCTCCGTCAGGATATGGCGCTCCCGATCGGTGAGACGCTTGAGCCCGTCCTGCAGGAGATCGCGCCTGCGAAGCAGCTCCTGCCGGTTGCCGAGCATGACTTCCTGGTTTTCGGTGTCGTCCACCAGCCAGTCCTGCCACTCGCCCTCGCGATCCGCAGAGAGCGGCGCGTTCAGCGAGTGATCGCCTCGTGCCAGGCGTCGGTTGACGTTGACGACGTCGTTCTCCGACACGCCGAGCTCCGTCGCGATCTTCTCCACCTGCTCCGGCGTCAGATCACCGTCGTCGATGGCATTGAGCCGGCCCTTGAGGCGTCGAAGATTGAAGAACAGTTTCTTCTGAGACGCGGTCGTGCCAAGCTTCACGAGCGACCACGACTTCAGGATGTATTCCTGGATCGACGCGCGGATCCACCACATCGCGTAAGTGGCGAGCCGGAAGCCCCGGTCGGGGTCGAACTTGGTGACGCCCTGCATCAGCCCGACATTGCCTTCGGCAATAAGATCATTGAGTGGCAGGCCATAGCCACTATATCCACGAGCGATGCGGACGACGAGCCGCAGGTGGCTGCCGACGAGCTGCCGCAACGCGTCCTCGTCGCGATCGTCGCGCCAACGGACGGCCAGATCGCGCTCCACCTCCGGCTCCAGCATCGGGAACCGGCGGACGTCGCGTAGATAGAGAGAAAGGTTGTTGTCCAAAGTCGGTAGCACTGTCTTCTTCATCCGTGCAGGATCGCTCCCTTGAAAGGCTCGGCGCATATCGGCGCCCCGACTCCCCTGAGTCCGGCCGCCTCGCGCGTTCTGCGACTTTTGGATTCGATTGTGCCGAGCGTGGAGACCTAACATAGGCCCTACCTTAGAACATTTCAAGAGTATTCCCGTCCGAGGCGCCTCTGCGGCGGGAACCCGGGCCCATGGAGAGCGTTCCACAAAATTTTATCCCATTCAGGAGAGCCCGACGACCTGGCCAGAGCCATCCAGCCGAATGCCCTCGGCAGCTGGCACCCTCGGCAGCCCTGGCATGGTCATGATGTCGCCGCAGATTACGACGACGAACTCCGCGCCCGCCGCGAGACGCACCTCCCGAACCTCGACGATGTGACCCGTCGGCGCCCCCTTCAGCGACGGCTCGGTCGAAAAGCTGTACTGCGTCTTCGCCATGCACACCGGAAACCAGCCGAAGCCGTCATTCTCAAACTCGCGGAGCTGGCTCTGCACTCGCGGGGGCACTGCGATATCGGATGCCCGGTAGATCTCCCGTGCCACAGTCCGGATCTTCTCCATGAGCGGCATGGAGTCGGGGTATAGCGGCTTAAAGTCCGCCTCTCCCCGATCTGCGGTCTCGGCGACCATCTCGGCGAGCTCCTCGGCTCCCGCCCCGCCATCGGACCAGTGAGTGCAGACCGAGATCGGCACGCCGCGATCGCAACAGAACCCTCGGACAATTTCCAGCTCCGCCTCGGTATCGGTGGCGAAGCGATTGACCGCGACGACGACCGGCACGCCGTACCGTCTGACGTTGTCGAGATGACGATCGAGGTTCTCGAGCCCCCGCTCGACCGCCGCCAAAGATTCCTGCGACAGGTCCTCGCGCGGCACGCCGCCGTGGAACCTGAGCGCACGGAGAGTAGCCACGACCACGGCTGCCGCGGGCCGGAGGCCAGCCTTCCGGCACTTGATATCGAAGAATTTCTCGGCGCCCAGGTCGGCGCCGAAGCCCGCCTCGGTCACGACGTAATCGGCCAGTTTGAGTGCCGCACGTGTTGCGGCCACCGAATTGCAGCCATGGGCGATGTTGGCGAAAGGCCCGCCGTGCACGAAAGCGGGATTGTTCTCGAGCGTCTGAACGAGGTTGGGCCGGATCGCGTCCTTCAGCAGCACGGTCATCGCCCCGTCCGCCTTGAGATCCCGGGCCGTCACCGGCCTCCCGTCGCGCGCGGTGCCGACGACGATGTTGCCGAGACGCCGCTCCAGGTCCGGCAGATCGCGCGCCAGGCAGAGTATCGCCATCACCTCGGAGGCGACGGTAATGTCGAATCCCGACTCCCGCGGGAAGCCATTGGCGACGCCGCCCAACGAGACAACGACGTCGCGGAGTGCGCGGTCGTTCATGTCGAGAACGCGACGCCAGCCGATCCGCCGCACGTCGAGGCCGAGCTCGTTGCCCCAGTAGACATGGTTGTCGATCATGGCGGCGAGCAGGTTGTTCGCGGCGCTGATAGCGTGGAAATCACCTGTGAAGTGCAGGTTGATGTCCTCCATCGGCACCACTTGAGAATAGCCGCCGCCGGCTGCGCCGCCTTTCATGCCGAAACAAGGCCCGAGGCTCGGTTCGCGGAGGCAGATCGCCGTCCTGCGGCCGAGCCGGTTCAGCCCGTCGCCGAGACCGACGCTGGTGGTGGTCTTACCTTCACCCGCCGGCGTCGGCGTCATCGCGGTGACGAGGATCAGCTTCCCGTCCGGGCGCGTGTCGAGACGGTTCAGAAAACTCGACGTGAGCTTCGCCTTGGTTGGCCCGTAGAGGTCGAGCGCGTCCGGCGGTATATCCAGCCTCTGGGCGATCTCGGCGATCGGCAACATCTCGGCGGCACGGGCGATCTCTATATCGGTCGTCGGCGGTGGCGACATGGACTCCCCCTCGGACATGCAGATGCAGTCAAAATACCCGCGCCCACCGCTGCCAACAAACCGCATTGCACGCCGCTCTCTCGCTGCAGCGGAGAGGAGTGCCGCTGCACCTCTGAAGGTGAGCCGGAAGAAGAAGGAGCCGACAAATGCGACAGGGATGAGCCGGGATATCAGATCAGGACTTCCAATTCCCCTCAAAACCGCTTAGTGCGGCTGGGATCATGGTGGAACCCTGGCCAATTCCGGGTCCGCGCCATCCCCAGCTGTGGAGTACCGTCTTGCTCGACTTTCTGACCTCCTCCGACGAGGGCGCCGTGCCGCTCATGCCGCTGACACGCGGCGAATTCGCCGCCTGGGTCGAGGGCCGTCCGCAAGTGGTAGCGGATTGGCTGGCAGCAAGCCACTTCACCGCCGAACCGGGTGCGATCGCGCGGCTGCCCGACAACAATGGGCGCCTCTCGAAGGTGCTGGTCGGGGTGAAGGCGGTCGACGATATCTGGTCCTACAGCGACCTTCCGCGGAAGCTCGCCGGGGGCGTGTACCGCATCGACCGCGATGTCGACCCGGAGGCCGCGACCCGGCTCGCGCTCGGCTGGGCCCTGGGCACTTACAGCTTCCGGCGATATCGCGAGAAGGAGGAGAGCTTCGCCACCCTGGTCTGGCCGGGTGCTGCGCATCAACCGCTGGTGACTCGAACCGTCGAGGGCGTGTTCCTGGCTCGCGACCTCATCAATACCCCCGCGTCCGACATGGGACCATCGGACCTGGCCGACGCCGCCAAGACCCTGGCCAAGCGGCACAAGGCCAAGTTGAAGGTGATCTCCGGCGATCACCTCCTCGCGCAGAACTATCCGACGATTCACGCGGTCGGGCGGGCGAGCGATCGCGAGCCCTGCCTGATCGACCTCCGTTGGGGCAAGGGCGGCGACCCGAAGGTCACGCTAGTCGGCAAAGGCGTGTGCTTCGACACCGGCGGCCTCGACCTGAAGCCCGCCTCCGGCATGCGGCTGATGAAAAAGGACATGGGCGGTGCCGCCAACGTGCTCGGGCTTGCGCACATGATCATGGCGGCCAACTTGCCGGTGCGCCTGCGCGTCCTCATTCCCGCCGTGGAGAACAGCGTCTCCGGCAACGCCTTCCGCCCGCTCGACGTCATCCGGACGCGAAAGGGGATCACGGTGGAGGTCGGAAATACGGATGCCGAAGGCCGTCTCATCCTCTGTGACGCGCTCGCCGACGCGGACGACGAGAAGCCGGACCTGCTGATCGATTGCGCCACCTTGACGGGGGCTGCCCGTGTAGCGCTCGGCCCGGACCTTCCGGCAGTCTTCACCAACGACAACGATCTCGCGCTGGATCTCATGCATCACGGCGAGCTCCAATCCGACCCGATGTGGCGCCTGCCACTCTGGGAGGGTTATCGGAAGGATCTGGACAGCGATGTAGCCGACCTGAACAACGTCTCGGAGGGCGGCTTTGCCGGCGCGATCACGGCCGCGCTCTATCTCGACGCTTTCGTCAGCCGCAGCACGAAGTGGGCCCACATCGACATGATGGCCTGGAATCCGAAGTCGCGTCCCGGCCGGCCACGTGGCGGCGAGGCACAGACGATCCGCGCACTTTACGGCCTGATCGCGGAGCGCTACGGACGCTAGCGTCAGTAGCCGGAGCGGGTGTCGACTTCGTTCAGCAGCGGCTCGCCGGATCTGATCCGCCGGATGTTCTCCGCGATTTGCGCCGCCGCCGTGTATGGGTTTGTGATACCCGCGACGTGCGGCGTGATGAGCACCTTCGGATGCCGCCAGAGCGGATGATCCGGCGGAAGCGGCTCCGGATCGGTCACGTCGAGAAAGGCACCCGCCACCTGGCCGGAATCGAGTGCCGCCATCAGGTCCTCCGTCACGACATGCCGGCCGCGGGCGGCATTGATGACGAAGGCGCCGCGCGGCAACTCGGCAAGCGTTCTCGCATCGAGGATGCCCGCCGTTGCTTCGGTCAACGGCAGCAGACAGACCAGATGGTCTGACCGGCGCAGGAACGGGATCAGGCCCTCCTCTCCGGCGAAATTGGCGATGGGGCCGAGATCCCTCGGCCGCCTGGTCCAGCCCGCGACGTCGAATTCCATGGCGGCGAGAAGCCTGCCGGCGGCACCGCCGATCTCGCCGCAGCCCAGAATCCCGACGCGCGGAACCCGCTCGCTCCAGGTCTCCAGTTCCTTCCATTCGCAGCGACGTTGCTGTGCGGCGTAGTCCTCGAAGCGCCGCTCGAAATGGAGAACCGCGTGCACCACCCATTGCACGATCTGGTTCGTCATCCAATCGTCGACGATGCGAGCGAGCGGCAAACCCCGGGGGTAGTCGGGCTCGCCGAGGATGCCGTCCACCCCCGCCCCGGTCGCGAGCACCGCCTTCAGGTTCGGAAATCGGGAAAACATGCCCGGTTCGGCCCGGAACGCCAGGAGATATTCGATCTCGGCAGGGTCGCCGAAGTCCGGCCAAACACGGAAGTCGACGTCGGGCAAGCGTTTGCCGATCTCCTGACGCCACAGATCGGCGTTGTCGACGCTGGCCTTGAAAAGGATAGCCACGGCAGAAATGCTCCGATGAACAGGGCCGGACCGGAAGGCGAAGCGAACGTATGGCCGCCCCTCCCCGGCGTCAACGAGGCGAGGCGGCCGGTGTTATCGCGGCTCGCTCGCAAGCCCGCGCACGATGGCGTAGCAGGCGAGCAGAAGTACGATCGCGAACGGAAAACCCGTCGAGACCGAAGCCGCCTGCAATGCGGTGAGGCCGCCGCCGAGCAGAAGCGCGATCGCGACCAGTCCTTCGAAGACGGCCCAGAAGACCCGTTGCGGCAGCGGCGCATCGACCTTCCCCCCGGCCGTGATCGTGTCGATCACGAGAGAGCCGGAATCGGAGGAGGTTACGAAGAAGACGATCACGAGAACGATGCCGATGAACGAGCTGATCGCCGTCAACGGCAACTCGGACAGCATCATGAAGAGCTGGAGTTCCAGCGCTGCATCGGCGACGGCGGTGTATCCGTCGTTTACCAGCTGATTGATCGCGGTGCCGCCGAAAGCCGTCATCCAGAGGACGGAAACCAACGACGGGATCAGCAGCACGCAGACGATAAACTCGCGCACCGTGCGCCCCCGGCTGACCCGGGCGATGAACATGCCCACGAACGGCGACCATGAAATCCACCAGGCCCAGTAGAATGCCGTCCAGCCCTGGCGAAAATTATCGTCGTCACGCCCGAACGGATTGGAAAGTGCCGGCAGGTACTCGGCATAAGCCCCGAGATTGAGGAAGAACCCCGACACCATCTTCATCGTCGGCCCCACCGCAAATACGAAGAGCAGCAGGAGAAACGCCAGCACCAGGTTGATCTCGGAGAGGCGCTTGACGCCGGCATCCAGTCCGGCGACGACCGATGCGAGAGCTATCCCTGTGATACCGACGATCAGGACGACCTTCGAAACGTTAGTGACGGGAATTCCAAACAAGAACTCGAGCCCCGCATTGGCTTGCTCCGCCCCGAGCCCGAGCGAGGTCGCGAGCCCGAACAGGGTCGCGAATACCGCAAGCGTATCGATGACGTGGCCCGGCCAGCCCCAAATGCGCTCCCCGAAGATCGGGTAGAAGACCGAGCGCATGGTCAGAGGCAATCCCTTGTTGTAGCTGAAGAGCGCAAGCCCCAGAGCGACAACGGCATAGGTCGCCCAGGGATGAAGGCCCCAATGAAAGATGGTCGCAGCCATGCCGAGCCGACGCGCCGCATACTCCTCTCCGGCGGCCCCCGCCAACGGCGCCCAGCTATCCGCACTACCGGCATCGTCCGCCACCGCAGCGGAGAAATGAGAAATCGGCTCCGAAACGCCGTAGAACATGAGCCCGATCCCCATGCCCGCGGCGAAGAGCATGGCGAACCACCCACCGTAACCGTAATCGGGACGCGCATCCCTGCCGCCGAGCCGTACGCTCCCGTAGGGGGAGACGATCAACGCCAGGCAGAGCAGGACGAAAACGTTCCCGGCAAGAAGGAAGAACCAGTCGAAGGTGGATGTGAGAGCGGCCCTGAGCCAGGCGAAGAAGGCACCCGCCTCTTCCTGTAGCGCAAGAGTCAAAATGACAAAGGCAATGATGGTAAGGCCGGAGACCGCGAACACAGGATTGTGGATGTCCAGCCCAAAAGGACCGATCCGCGTCTGAATATTGTCCTGTCCAATTTCATAGTCCGTATCGATGAGGTTCGTCTGCCCGTCGGCGGTAAGATCGCTCGGGTCAGCCATGATCAATTCCCTTCAGCTCCATTCAGGTTCGAGATTGCATCGCAGCCGCTGTCGCGTCAGCGGACGATGAAGACGGAGATGCTCGTGTGGGCGGCCAGATAGCCGGAATGAGACGCGAAGATGTGATCGGCGAAGCCGGGCACGTGCGATCCGGCAACCACCAGGTCGGCCCCGATCTCCTCGATCGCTTTCATCAGCGTATCCTCGAGGTCCACGCTGGGGTCGTGACTGATGCAGGCCTTCGCCTCCGTCTCGATCCCGTGTGTCGCCGCCTGATCTTCGGCGAAGCGCTTGAGCTTGGCGGTGAATTCCCGAGGTGTGTGGGCTATCGGGCCGGGAGCCGCAGTCGTGACGCCAACGTAGCAGACGGGGATCCTGTAGTGCGTAGCCAGATCCGCTGACGCGGCGAGCGCCTTCCGGATTCGATCGAGATGACCGAGATCGACCGGCGCCATGATTTTCCTGAACATCGGGTACCTCGCTGTTTAACTCGGCTCCACCTGCACTCCCGAAAAGGGAAAGGGGCTGCATCGATGGCGGCATGCACCGCCATGAGCAACGACCCTCCCGGCAATTTCCAGATCGGCCACCGCAGTAGCCCGTGTTCGTCGGCGTGTCCAGTGTCGGCACCTGCGTGCCGACCATCACTGGGCCCGGAAGAGGAAGCCCCCCGGCCGGGCGGGCTTCCTGTGCTCATCTATCCCATTCGGCCCCGGATCAGCCGCCGACGGTCAGGTGCTTCGTCCGATAGTCTTCCCAGAATGGCTCCCACGCCGTCTCGGGATCTATCTTGTTACCCTTCTTGGCTTCTTCTTCCCGGTAGACGTTGAATTCCTCCTGCGCGTTCCCCCACGCCTCGATCACCTTTTCGAGGCGGGCGAGCCGCTCCTCGTGCCAAGCCTGATCTTCCGGCCGCCAGAGGCCGCGCTCCTTCATCAACCGGATCGTGCCATCGTGCCAGGGGCCATCCGCCGGCGGTCGACCGGCGCGCGCCAGCTCCCAGTCGATGCCGGTGGAGGTGGAATCCTTGAAGTCCTCGTAGACGCTGTCGATCGCCTTTACGAGATTGTAGACCTCGTCGTCGCTGGTGCGCGCATAGGTGGTGATCATGGGATAGCGCACGCCGATGAGGTTCTTCGGATTGTCCTCCGAGAGTCCGGCCCCCCGGGTTTCCCGCATCGGCTCGAAGAAGCTGGCGACTGCCTTGAGCTTTTCCCACCCTTCCTTGTCGTCAGGCGGATACTCCATATAGGACAGACCCCGCGGACTGGCCTCGATCTCGCGCATGTTGCCCGAGGTGGTCACCGAGCTGTAGCCGTCGATCTGATTCTGGATCACGGCGTCCTTCAGAGCGGCGTAGCTGCCGTACCAGACGACCTCGATATCGTCGCGGGTCAGGCCGGCGAACGCCAGATAGGCATCCTGCTTCACGTTCACCGAGGGATTGCCCTTCACGTAGCCGATACGCTTCCCCTTGAGGTCGTACGGGGTCTTGATGCCGGCGTCGGCGGCAACGGCCAAGGCATTCGCCGCCGGCTTGCCGAGCGCGATCCGAATATCCTGCGGGCCCCATGAAGGAACGGCGAAGTCGAACGTCCCCTCCGAAGCGAAATAGGCCTCGTTCGCGAGAAAGCCGTACTGCGCTTTGTCGGTCGTGACCGGAAGCAGGCGGCCGATCGACGTGCCGGACGGCACGATCCGAACCCGCGTGTTGTATTTCTTCATGATCGCATTCGCGATCGCGGAGGCTTCGGCGTATCCGCTTGAGCCCAGATCGTAGGATGTCCAGATCATCGTACGCGGCAGCTGTGCCTCTTCGGCCTGGGCCGCCATCGCCAGCGGCACCGCCGCTATTCCGCAAAGTAGTGTCGACAGGAGTCTCTTCATCGGCGTTTCCCTCGTGAACGAGTTTAGAACGACGCTCTTCCGGCGTCGTCCGGCAGTCGGAACCCGGCACTTTCAATTCCTATCGGTAGGTCCGGGACCGCCCTGACGTTATCCTAAGATGCCGCCGGGGCAGATGGCGAGCCTATACTTGAAGCGCCGGCAACAGCGACAGAAGCGGTGCGTGGCTTTGAGACGCGGCCTTGAAGGTCCGACAGCAGCGGAAGGGAGAGACATGAAGAAGCGCGTTATGATTCAAATGCCGATCACCGACGGCATCAAGGCGGTCTTCGACGGCCGTGACGACATCGAATACGAGCGGTTCACGGAACTCTCGGAAGAGAACATCCTCCAGCACATCGGCAACTACGATGCGGTCATTCTCGGCGTGGCTCCCTTCACGGCCAGGATCATCGAGAAGGCCGACCGGCTGAAGATCGCCTCGCGTCACGGCGTCGGTTACGATTCCGTCGACGTGGCGGCGCTCACCCGGGCAGGTATACCGTTGACGGTGGTGGGAACCGCCAACTCCGTCACCGTCGCCGAGCACGCCCTCTTCTTCATGCTCGCTCTGGCCAAACAGTGCGTGCCCTATGACCGTGAAGTGCGCAAAGGCAACTGGAACATTCGCTTCGATCTGCCCGCGTCCGACCTCGAGGGGAAGAAGCTGCTCATCCTCGGCTTCGGCCGGATCGGTCGACGCCTCGTCAACCGCTGTCTCGCCATGGAGATGGAGGTCCTGGTGCACGACCCCTTCGTCGTGCAGGACGCCATCGTCACTGCGGGCGCGACTCCGGTCGCCGACTGGCGGGCGATCCTGTCGGAGATCGACTTCCTGTCCGTGAACTGTCCCAAGGACGCGACCACGACCGGCATGGTCGGCAAGGCGGAGCTCGCGGCGATGAAGAAGACCGCCTATGTGGTGAATACCGCCCGCGGCGGCATCGTCGACGAAGCGGCCCTCTACGATGCGCTGAAGGGACGGATCATCGCCGGCGCGGGGATAGATCCGTTCGTGGTGGAGCCGGCGACCCCGGACAACCCGCTGTTCGAGCTCGACAACATCCTTGTCTCGCCGCATTCGGCCGGCGTCACCAAGGAATCCATGTATCGTATGGGATTCTGGGCGGCGCAGAACGTCGCCGACTGCTTCGACGGCAAGCTGAACCCCGACAATGTCATCAACAAGGAGATCCTCGGCTGACCTGCCTCGGCGTCATCCGCGACCGACAAAGGGCATCTTGGTGGCCATCACCGTCATGAACAGGACATTCGCCTCGAGCGGCAGGCCCGCCATGTAGACGACGGCGCGCGCGACGTCGTCGGCGTTCATGGTCGGCTCGACCTCGACCGAGCCGTTCGCCTGCGGCACGCCGCGCGTCATGCGCGCCGTCATTTCGGTCGCGGCATTGCCGATGTCGATCTGTCCGCAGGCTATGTCGTACTTGCGGCCGTCGAGCGAGGTCGATTTGGTGAGGCCGGTCACCGCGTGCTTGGTGGCGGTATAGGGTGCGGACCCGGGCCGCGGCGCGTGGGCCGAGATCGAACCGTTGTTGATGATCCGCCCGCCTCTCGGAGTCTGGTCCTTCATCACCAGAAACGCCTCGCGTGTGCAGAGAAACATTCCGGTGAGGTTCACGTCGACAACCGATCGCCACTGCTCGACCGTGAGATCCTCGATCGAAACCGAAGGCACGTTGATGCCGGCATTGTTGAACAGCACGTCCACGCGGCCGAACCGCTTCACAGTCTCGGCGAAGAGCGCACGGACCGAGTCGGGATTGCTGACGTCGGTCGGCGCCGAGAGAATCCGGGCCGCATCCACCGCGGCCTCGGCTGCCGTTTCCTCGAGCTTCTCCGCCCGCCGGCCGGCGAGCACCACCGAATAGCCTTCGCGCAGCAGAGCGATGGCGGCACGCCGCCCGATTCCGCTGCCTGCTCCAGTCACGATCGCTACTTTGCCCTCGCTCATCGTCTCCCCTCCCGTCCCGAGTGTGCCTTCGGCGAGTGATGCTACACGAAAGTGCCCCCCGGGCGCCTTGCGACTTCCGCTTCACGGGAATGGATCATCCGTAACGGAAGCGCCGCACCGCCGTCACCGTCCACCGCTATGGATACCATCCTCTTCAACCCATCGAGCGATTGCCATGCAACTGTTCGAAGTCACCGTACGCGGCGAGCCGTCCGACATAACGCTCCTCGTGGTTGCCGCCGACGAGGCGGAAGCTCGCCTCCTGGCGGGCGCGCGCGGCACGGTACGCGCCGTCGCGGCGAATCACGGCCCCTTCACGGTTCGGGGTGCAAGTCGGGTCATCGGCGATGTTCAGACGCCGGCAGACCGCTCAGCCGCCCACTGACCCGCATCATTGGCCGACGATCGCCTCCGCCCGCAGGCCCGCGATCTCCTCCGCCGGAAAGCCGGCTTCCGCCAGCACCTCGTCGGTGTGCTCGGCGAGTAGTGGCGCGCCGCGGCGATGTTCGGGCGGCGTGCGATCGAACCGGGCCGCGTTGCGCGCCTGACGGAGCCTGCCCGCGACCGGATGCTCGCTCTCGATCAGGATTTCGCTCGCGAGAATCTGGGGGTGCTCGATTACCTGGTTGCGGGTGAGCACCGGCGCGCAGGGAACGCCGGCTTCCTCTAGCCGGATCATCCATTCGTCGGTGGTCGCCTCGATCAGCGCGGACTGGATCAGCGCCAGACGCTCGTTGATGTTGAGGTCCCGCAATTCGGTCGTCGCGAACCGCGGGTCGTCGAGCCATTCGGGATGATGCACCGCGCGCGCGAAAGCGGCCCATTGCGCGTCGGTCATCACCGAAACGCTCATATAGCCGTCCCTGGTTTCGTAGATCAGGTCGATGAAGCTGGCGGCGCGCTGCTGTGAGACCGTGCGGCCGACATAGGTCTGCCCACCCATATCGGAGGACCAGAGAAAGGCGATCACCGCGTCGAGCATCGAGAGACGGACATGCTGCCCCTCGCCGGTGCGCTCGCGCGCGAGCAGAGCAGCCGTTATTGCCTGCGACGCCGTGATCGCCGTGACCTTGTCCGGGACGATGGTCCGGATCAGGCGCGGCCGCTCGGTGTCGGACCCGCCCTGAACGGATGCGAGGCCAGACAGCGCCTGGACGATCGGGTCGTAGACCGGCTTCTGCGCGAACGGCCCCCGTTCGCCGAAGCCGCTGATCGAGACGTAGACGATCGACGGCGCCACGGCGCGCACGGCCTCCTCGCCGAGCCCGAGCCGATCCACGACTCCGGGACGGAAGTTCTGAACAAGGACGTCGCAGGTTTTCGCGAGCCGCTTCACCACCTCGACCCCTTTCGCTGTCTTGAGGTCGACGGTGATTGAGCGCTTGTTCCGATTATTGTTGAGGAAGCTCGCCGACAGCCCGCCGCTTTTGTTGCCGGCGCTGCGCGTGAAATCACCCTGCCCCGGCGGCTCGACCTTGATCACGTCGGCGCCCTGGTCGGCCAGGATCATCGTTCCGTACGGGCCGGAGATGACGGCGCTGAGGTCGAGGATGCGGAAGCCGTGCAGAGGTCCGGGCACCGGCAGGTCCTTCCGATGTGGGGAGCGTCGGCGGGTCAACCGCGCTGATAGGGGTAGCAGTCCTCCCGGTCGAGCTCCAGGTCGAAATGCTCGCCGAGTGCGCGAATGGCATCGCCGAACATCGGATAGGGATCGGAATTGCCCCGTCCGACGATGATCGGCCGGAAATGAGGATCGTACTCGCCTCGCGGCGGCAGCATAGCGGTGACCAATGTCTCTCCCTCCTTGTCGCGCAGGGTCAAGAAGAGGGGCATGTTGCGCTGGATGTGCGCCTTCTGGCCGATCTCCTGCTCGATGTAGCGCGACGAGGCGGGCACGAAGCTCGCCTTCGCCTTTTCCCAGGCCTTGCGGAAGTGCTTCTCCACGGCATGCTCCATGAGCTGCGATTCCGCGGCCGCCTCCGCCTCGTTCTCCAGCCGGAACCATGTCCGGCCACCGGGGGCATCGCAGATGTATTTCACGTGCTCGCCTCCACGTTACCCGTTCCTAGTGTAGTCCACCCGCACGCCGCGCCAACAGCAAAGCGCGTGTTTGTCCGTAGCAGATGATATGTCCGGGTTTCGTAGCACACGATCTGTCCGGTTCGGTGTGGCCGGAGGGATCGGGTGCTACCGGAGGTCAGAGTGGCTCGGATTGTCGAGACGATCGGGAGCTATCGGAGCGGGCGGTTGAG
>JAJUGE010000023.1 GCA_029268305.1 Alphaproteobacteria bacterium | reverse complement strand
GCGCGTGACGGTAGCGGGCGAGACGGGCGCGGCTACCGCCGGCCAAGGTGTCGAAAGTTCGCATGGTTTATCCTCCAATTAACGCGACCGGCGGCGCCGGACTGTCAGGTTGTAGCCGATGCGCTGCAGCTCGCGCTGCAGTGGCGCGTATTCTTCCGGCGTGGCCGGGCGCGTCTTTTCGATAACATGCCCGTAGTCCGCGGCGCCGTGCTGGCCGGTATGCTCATAGCATTGAATGTTTCCGCGGCGATCCGCGGCAATATCAGGGAAAAGCGCGATAACGGTCCCGCTATCCTTCCAGACTCGGAAGATGACCCGGACCGGCGCGTTGTCGTTTTCAGGTTGGGCGTTCATGCTTCCAGCTCCCCATTGTCGTTTTCGTAAACGTCGATGCTCCCGGCGTCGCGCGCGGCACGGCTTAGCGCCTCGCCTACGGCACCCAGCCCACGATCCCAAAAACCCGCGCCGTGCCCGTTCCGGGTTAGCCAATAGTCGTGCCCGGCTTGCGCTGGCGTGTAGCCGTCGACCGCGTAGGCTTGCGCCAATAGGGCGGCGTGATCGCGCTGGAACGTCTCGCAATCCTCCCGGATGGACTCGCGGGCGGACGCGCTCAGCGGCGCGTCCGGGTCAATTTCGGAATCCTCGCCCGCTTCCGTGAAATAGATGGCTTCGACGTAGGCAACGCAAAAGTCATCCTCGCAATACGCGCGGGCGGCTTTCGACTGGTCGCGCATGGCTTCGACGGCGGCGCGGTCCGGGCCGCTGAAAACCTGCTTCCCTTTGTAGCGCAACGTGTAACGCGTGATGATGCCCGGTTCCGTGGTGATCGTGTAATCGTTCATGGCTTGCGCCCCTGCAATTCAATATCAACGGGGGTGAGCGTCGATTCCGTAAACTCGCGCTCGCCAATATCCCGCGCGGCCGCGTTCAACGCTCGCGCGATCTTTCGCGCATCCGCCGGGCTCAGATATACGGTTGCGCCCGTGCCGATATGGGCCGCGACGGTATCGCGGAAACGATAGATGGAAGCCGAGCCCATGGTTAAAAGTCCTCGAACAGCTCGCGCAGCTCGGCGAGCTTCGACTCGCCGAACGCGCCGCGGAGCTTTACGGCCGTTTCAATGCACGCGTCATACATGGCACGCGCCCGGATGCTATCGGAGCTATATCCGAGTTCATCGCACCAATGCTCGAACCCGCCCGCGTCGATTGCGCTGGCGTCCATTAGCAGCGAATAAAGCACGTCCGCAACGGCGGGCGGCGGGAGCGGCGCGCCGCGCCCGTGGTGCCGGTAATGCGTGCCCGTCTCCGCCTCACGCTTGAGCATCCCATGCCGCATGATGGAGTCCCGCCCGCCCGCGTCTTTGACGCTCAGCGAGTAGGCCGGGGCGTAGCCGATCCCTTGCGAGTAATCTTCGGTTAGAACGTCGCGCGTCCCGTATTTCAGGGTTACCCGCCAGTTTAGGGAAAGATTCTTTTCTTCCCTGTTCCGGCTTTGCGAGAAAGGCACGAAAACGGCGGCAAGCGTGATTCCCAATTCCTGCAGGATGAAGGCGCGATCATCCGCCAGCGGGTCATGCTTCGACCCGGAGCCCGGCATGGGATCATCGAAGGATGGCGCGTAATGGTACTGCAGGGCGCCTAGCTGGCCGTTTTTCGCCAGCCCGTCCGTGTAGATGTGCCACGATTCCGCAAGGGCCGGGCGGTCGTTTTCCGGGATAGACGGGCGCACGCTTTCATTCCATTGGGCGAAAGCGGCGGCAAGTGACAGTTTACGCATGGCGTTTTTCTCCGGTAGTCGATCAGCGCGGCATGAAGCCGGCGAGGGTCAGCACGTCGCCGGACGCGCCATAGAACAGCGCGAGCCCGATGACAACGACAACGGCGCAGTAGACGCGCCGGGCGGTACGCTCCGCGGCGGCCTTGCGGGCTCGCATGGCGTCGCCCCGTGCGATGGCGGCGCGCTGGCGGGCGATGGCTTCCGGGTCGCGCGAGTCGCGCAAGGTGACGAAAGCGGCATATTCGGATCGGATGGGGCGGGTCATGGTCATTACTCCGGGAGGATGGGCGCGGTAATCAGGACCGCGAGGACGGCGACGGCGAGCCCGACGGCGGCGGACTGCGCGGTAATCGTTGCGCCTAGCTGGCCGGCGAGGATCAGCGCGGCAACGGGGCGGGAGAGTCGGCGGGTCAGCATGGCGGGCTCCGGTAGTGGCGGAAGATGGCGGGGCGGGCTATTCGTACCCTTCCTCAAAACGCGCGATGGCGGCAGCGAGACGGCGCACCTTCACGGCCTGCGGACTCATCGCGTTATGTTCCGTAATGCGCGCTTTCAGGCTTTCGCAAACGTCGCGCGCCTCCGCTAGCAGGTCCAGCACGGCAAGCCGGGCGCCGGTCAACGGGCGGGCGGTCGCCTCATACCCTGCAGCGATCAGCCGATCTTCCGCAAAGCTAATCGCGGCTAGCGGGTCGACCGGGTCGACCGGGGCGGGCTCAGCGTCGACCGGGGCGGGCTCAGCGTCGACCGGGGCGGGCTCAGCGTCGACTCCGCCCACGTATTCCACGGGCAGGCCGTCCGGCGCCATGAAGGTGACCATGGAGCCATCCGGGAAGCGCACCGGGCCGCCGGGCTGCGTCTCGGTGCCCCGCCATGCGGAGTTTTGCGCCAGCTCGCGCCAGCTCGCGCCACGTGAACGCCACGGCATCCCGTCGGGCGCGTGGACCGAGTACGTCACAAAGGTGGCCGCCATGCTGGCCGGGGAAGCGTCGACGGGCTCGGCCTGCGCGACCGGGGAAGCGTCGACGGGCTCGGCCTGCGCGACCGGGGAAGCGTCCGCGCGCTGGACTTCCGAACGGAAGCGGCGGACCGCGGCCGTCTCACTGTCACCCCGGAACGTGCCGCTTCCCGAATCGTCGCACCACTCCCAGCTATTCGTGTAGATGAAGACGCCATCCCCTTCAATGGACAGGCCGACGATGCGGCCGGTCCCGTTCGGGCCTTCGCGCTCGATCAGGTCGCGCAGGGTCTTCGTGCGGGGAGTATCAAATGCGTTCATGGGGTGGGCTCCGCTGTTGGGTTAGGTCATCTAACGGGAGTCCAGTATCAGGGAAGGCGGCGCGCCATACAAGCATGAACATGAACGTAACTTAAACGTCCGGCGCCTTACGGCATCCGGCCGTCGCGCCTTGCCCGGCCACTGGTGGGCGTGCGCGCCGGGCTCAGCGTGGGGCGCCCGTGGTGGGCGTGCGCGCGCCTTGCGGGGTGACGGCGGGGCGGCGGTAGCGGGTCGACGGCGGACAGCGCGCAGGGGCGCAGCACGGCGGCGCGAGCTGGCCGGCTCAGCGTGGGGCGCGCATGGCGGATTGTCCGCATGTTGTCCAGGCGCGTCTAACGCGTGGGGAGGCGGGGCGCGCGTTGCCCTGGAGCATCTAACGGGATGGCGGCATGGCCTGCGCATGGGGGCGCAGCCGTGGGGCGGCGGGGCGCGCGGGACCGGGGGAGAAAGGACGGGGCGGCAAGCGAGAAAAGGTACCCCGCTCCGCGGTGCTGCCGTGCGGGGGCGCTGAGCCGCGTTAACAGACAATTTTCCTGAATAGCAGGCGAGACGCCGAATTACGGACGTAATCGGCGCCGCGCGTGCAAGATCGTTGCGTGATACGGCTACGGGCGCCGCACATTGTTGCGCTCAAGCATCTCCTCGGTGATGCCGAGCGACGCGAAGGTGACTCGATCCTCGGAGTCGACGGCCTTGCGGTATCGCTTGGTCATGCCGTTGACCGACAACCCGGCGATCTCGGCGAGACGGCCCATGCTCAACGCCACTCCCTCGATGCGGTAGGCCGTAGAGGCGCCGTTGGTGGCGAGGGACGCGCGCTGTCCGCGGCGCTTGGCCGCTTCGACGCCGAGGTGTACCGGGAAGGCGAAGCGCGGGCCGGTCATGCCCGCAGCTCCACGCCGATCACCATGAGGGCGCCTGCGCCGCGGCGGCCGCACACGCTCATCTTGTCGATGTCGAAGCCCTCGTCGCGCAGCACGTCGTAGAACAGCCGCTTGCCGAACTGGCCCTTGTACTGCGGGTAGTCGGCCAAGAAGGCCGCGAACACGTCCTCGGCGCGCAAGAACGTTGCGGGGTTGTCGAGCGCGGGCACGAGGTGGTCGTCGCACCACTCGATCGTCGAGCGCACGAACGAGTCGCGCCTCTTGCGGTCATGGGTGTGCTTGTCGGCGGTACGGCGCAGCTCGCGACGCAGGCGTAACGACAGGTCGAGGGAGGGGTACTTGTCGATGGCGGAGAGCACGGCCTTGCGCACCTCCAACTCGGCGGTCCGAGCGTCGATCTCGGTCACTAGGATGTCCTCTTGTGAGAAGTGAACGTTGATCGTACAACCCCGAGTAGAGGCTCCGCAAGGCCGGGTCCGAAAGGGTCCGGGGTCCATGTTTTTCCTATACCTGCGGTTTTCAGGCAAAAAGTCCCCTCAGCCGATATACGTTCACGTTCAACCCCTGTAGAACGTCTTACGTGAGCATCTCTGCTATCTATTCGGACCTTCGGACCTTTTAGGAAAGAATAGTAGTAATACCAGTAACTTAGGTAGGGTCCGAAATAGGGTCCAAGTAGGGTACGAAAGACCGAAAAGGTCCGTATGCTGCCTACCTCTGGCCGGAACGCGGGCAAAAAGAGAGCCGGGACAAGCCCGGCTCGAAGGTACTGCGGCTTAGGAGGCGGCGGATCAGATCAGCTCGGGCTCCTCTCCGTCGAGGATCATGCGGACAGCTACCCCAATGGCCGTGTCGTCCTTTCCTCGGAACAAATCAGGCCGTCGGGTGTAGAAGCGTTGGTAGCGCCCTTCTACCCTAAACTTGCCGATGAAGGTGAAGCCGATTTGCTCTAGCATGGCCTTCATGGCGCGGGTCTGCGGGACGACGAAGTCGCCTTCCATATCGGCCAGCCGCGACCCGAGCTTGGTGATGTTGAGCAGGTAGTCGCTGCAGTCCGGGAAAGGCGCCTGCTCGATCAGCAGGCCAATCGCGTCCTGCTCGTCGCTGCCGGTCAGGGCGGCCATGAGGCGCTTGCTCTCGGTGTCGGGCGCATGGCCTCCGGCGTTGAACTCCTCGTGCAGCTTCATGCGCTCCAACCACCAGCGCAGCACCTCGGGATGCTCGGCGACGGCGCCAAAGATGTTGGCGAAGTGGTCCGGGTGCTGCGCGAGGAACGCCTTCAGGTCGCGCTTGTTCTGCAGGGCCGTCCGCAGGATGAAGTAGCGGCGGTCGTTGTCGGACAGCGCGAGCGCGTCCTGCCAGTTGGTCAGCAGGACGTAGGACTGCGTATTGGGCCGGGTCACCGGGTCTTTGCCCTTGCGGGTGACCTCGATCGTGTCGTTGGTGATGACATCCTTGATCTTGTCGAGCACCTCGAAACGGTCATGGCCGCGCAGCCTGATCTCCTCGACGAAGGCCATCTGCGATCCCTCTGCCCAACCGTTGAAGTCGGCGAACAGGGAGGTTGGCTTCACCGGCTTGACGTTCTTCGGTCCGAGGACGGCCGCCATGAGGTTCTGCATCCACGTCTTGCCCGCGCCCTCGACACCCTGTACCAGCACCGCCCAATTGACGCGCTCAGTCGGGTTCTGCACATGGTGGGCGAGGAAGGAGAGCAGGATGCGGCGCTCGCGGTCATCAGGGAACAGCGTGCGGAAGTGCAGGCGTACCGCGTCGAGCGCCGCGCGCTCCTCGTCGGTCTTCGGTTTCTTGGCGACCGGCACGTCACGGTCGTCATAGGTGTTGACATAGGTTTCGCCATGCCCGGCCTGAACGATCTGATCGAGCCCCGGAAGGTAGATCAGGCCGTCCACGCGTGACGCCTCGTACAGCGTCAACGCAGCATCGGCAGCGCGCGTGCTCGGGACGGCCACGCGCATCGCCTTGTCCTCGGGCGTGAGCATGTGGCGGTCATACCGCGCGTTGTACGACTTGACGGAGATGGCCTTGCGCTCGCTCAGCGAGTAGAACCGATCCTCGCCCTCGACCCACACGAAGTCCTCGACCCATTCGGGCACATCGCCCTTCTTCGAGCCCTTGCCCCGCGACGCGGCGGTCAGCACCTTGCGCACGTCGGCGATCGGCATCTTGACGCCGTTGAGTTCCGTCATGCGCGACTGCAGCGCGGTCGCCGCGGTCTGCAACTGGTGGGGCAGGGTGATGACCTTGCCGAGCGCGACGGCAACATCCTCGAACAGTTCGTCGACATCCGAGCACGCCTTGATGCGCGTCATCTCGCGCTCGAAATCGTCCTTCGCCTTGGCGCGTGCGTTCTCCTTCGCGAACTTCAGGACCGTGGCGATGGTGGTCGGCTTGCCGCCGGAACGCACTACGTTGAACGAGGCCCACTTCGCCTTGATCTCGTCGTAGTCGTAGTGCTCCGAGTCGGTGCTCCACTCATCCCACAATTCGAGGCCGGTGTCGCCGCCGTCGTACTGGTGGTGGAGCGCCATGCCGATCGTGAGCCAGCGGTCATAGTCACAGGCGTCGATGTCGATGTTCGACAGGGCATCGCGAATGTCGGCATCGTCGAGGTCATCGGCCTTCCCGGCCACGCCGAGCAGGGCGTCGTCATCGTCCTCGAAGCCGCTCTCGGCGTTCGACACGACCATCGACTTGCTGCCCTTCGGCTTCCACCCGCGGCGCTTCGCCATGGCGTCGAACGCGTCCATCAGCCGCGACACATCTTCGCGGGTCAGCTCGGGCAGGTCGTCGACGGCAAGGTCGAGCGGCGACTCGATCGAGGTCCACTCAAACGGCTTCTTCGTGTCGGGGTGGATGCCGAACGCGACGAACTGCTGGCCTGCGCCGAGCACCTCGATCGCGTGCTCCTTGCCGTCCTCGTCGACCCAACGGTGCTTGACCTTGCGGAAGGGCTCGTCGGTGCGGAACAGCAGCAGGCGCTTGGGCGCCTGACCGACGCGAACCGGGGCTTCGTCTGAGAGGTTTTCGAGGCACCACGCCTCCATCTCCTCTGCCGCGTCGGCGTCGTAGATGTCGATGTCGACGGCGGGCGTGTGCCGCGTCTGGATGCCGACGTTCGAGCGCGGGTACTTGTTGAGCCACTTCGATACGAGCGCGTCGTCCGCGTCGATCGAGGCCCACTTGTCGATGACGGGGCGCTTCCCGCTGAGCGGTGTGATGTCGTAACCGGCGTCGTGTAGGTGTTGCGCTACATCGCCGAAGCGTTGCTTGTTTTTCATTGCGATCGGTCCCCCGGAAGACAAGGCAGTCAGTTGCCGCGGTACTCGACCGGGCACAACTCGTCTTCGGGGACCAGCTTCTTGCCGTATCGCTTCTGAAGGCGCTTCACCTGATGGAACGGCACATAGCCCTGCGCCTTCCATCGCGTCAGGGTCATGGCGTTGAGTTCGAGGGCGTCGGCGAGGACGTTGAGCTGTCCGTTGAGCGGATCGACGTGCAGCGCGAGGACGCCAAGATGGAAGCCGACGACTTCATTGCGCGTCCATTCGGAACGCGGCTTGAGGGTGTAGTGCATGTACGGCTGCCCGGTAGGAGGGAAGGGGAACGGGGGTGTTGACAGTCCCCGGCTCTGCGTGGATAGTACGCAACCGTTGGCCCTGCATACAACCCCCGGTTGAGTCCACTCTCCCGGAAAATGCGAGGACCGACGACCCACCAACCATCCTACGCAAAAACCGGGAGAACCCCTGATGTCGCTGGAACAGAAGATCGAAGAACTGACTGTCGCGGTGGACAAGCTGACCGCCGCGTTCGCGAAGGGCGCCGCCGTCACCGATGTTGCCGCGAAGGCCGCTGCCGAGACGGACGACGAGGATGTCGAGCAGGAGACCAAGCCGAAGCGCAAGCGCCGCACCAAGGCCGAGATCGAGGCCGACAAGAAGGCTGCGAAGAAGGCGGCCTCCAAGACGGCCGCGAAGGACGAAGACGAGGACGACGACCTCGGTGATGACGATGATCTCGGCGACGAGGCCGATGACTTCGGCGATGAGTCCGAGGACGGTGACGAGGATGAAGGCGCCGACGAGGTGACCGCTGACTCCATCCGTGACCTGCTGATGCGCGTCAAGGACGAGAAGGGCGCGGACAAGGCCCGCTCGATCCTCGCCGACGTTGGCGTCAAGACCATCGCGCAGATTCCCGAGGCGAAGTATGCCAAGGTGATCCAGCTCGCGAAGAAGATGGGCGTCAAGGCGTAAACTCAACCTCGCGTTGAGCCGAGTTCGGACAGGCCCCGACTCCTGCCTGTCCAAACGCCGCGAGGGGGTACCTCCCCTGCCCCCTCGCGGTTCTACCTGAAAAGACGACGAAGACGATGACTGAGACGGCGACTACGGAAGTGCAAGAGATGCGCCTCGCGCGCGACAACGAGAACGGCGCGTTGAAGCCGGGGCTCCTGCCCGGCGCGACCGGCTGGTACTGGACACAGCGCGCGGGCTTTCTGGCGCCCGAGGTCGTCCACGTTATGCCGCCGGACCCGCGTATCACCCCGACCGGAAAGGTGCGCGCGCTGACGGGCGAGTTCGACCTGATCGGCTCCGATTACGGTCACCCCGACACCCGTTGGTACGGCCCATTTCAGGCGCCGCTCGGGTGGGACAGGTTCAACGACAAATGAGCGGCCTACATGCCCGCTACTCGCCCTCGTCGGCGCACCGGATCATCGACTGCCCCGCCTCCCTGCAGGCGTGTGACGGCGTCGCCGATGATGCGGGCTATGAGGCCGTCGAAGGCACCGTCGCCCACTGGCTGCACGAGGAATGGCTGCTGACGGGCAAGCGCCCGACGCAGTTCCTCGGCAAGCGCCCATGGTCGTTCATCCCGCATAACGAGCTGACCTCGCAAGAGTGGCAGCTTCTCCGGCACGAGATCGGCACCGAGCGCGATCTGTTCGTCGACGAGGGGATGCTGAACTACGTCGAGGAGTCGGTGCTGTGGTGCCGCGAGGTGCCCGGCGACCACTTCATCGAGAAGCGGGTCAACATCTCCCCGTGGTGCCCGATCCCGGACCAGTTCGGCACGGCGGACCACTTCGCCTGCCAGCCCGGCAAGCTCGTCATCACCGACTTCAAGTACGGTCGCGGCGTGCAGGTCTACGCCGAGCGGAACTATCAGGCGATCCTGTACGCGCTCGGGGTCATCAACGAGTACGATTGGGAGTACGACTTCGACGAGGTCGTGATCCGCATCGCGCAGCCGCGTCTCGGCCACTTCGACGTGTGGGAGACGACAAAGGCGGAGCTACTGCAGATCGGCGAGTTCATCAAGGAGCGGTTCGCGATCGCGCACGGCGAGAACCCGCCCTTCGGGCCGACCGAGCAGGCGTGCAAGTTCTGCCGCGTGTCCTACAAATGCAAGGCACTCGCGGACAAGGTGCTCGATTACTTCGACTTCGAGGAAGACGCGAGCCGCGACGACGTGAAGCTCGAAGCCGAGTTCCTGACGCTCGAACGCGCGGTGGAAATCTTCAAGATGCGCGGGCTGTTCAAGCTGTGGATCGGCGCGGTCGAGGCAGACATCGCGACGCGGCTGTCGCGCGACCCGGACAGCGTGCCGGGGCTCAAGCTGGTCGCAGGCCGGAGCGTGCGTTACTGGCCGAACCCGGACAAGGTGCGCGATGACCTCGCGCTCTACATCGACGAGGACAAGCTCTACAAGCCGCGGGAGATGATCTCCCCGGCACAGGCCGAGAAGCTGCTATCAAAGGGCGACCGGCCGATCGTTTCGGTGCTTGCTGACAAGAAGCCCGGAAAGCCTACCATCGTGGACGCGGATGACCCGCGGCCGAAGTGGGAAGGCGACAACGCAGCCGTAGCGTCGAGTCACTTCGATGACGAGAGCGACGACTGACACACCGCAGTACCAAAACCCTAAGACGAGAAGCTGAAAAATGAAGAACCTGAAGATCAACGACGACGGCACTATCCTCATCAAGAACGTGCGCCTGTCCTACCCCCACCTGTTCGAGAAGTTCGTCATGGAGGGGGACGACGAAGCCAAAGGGCGCTACAGCGCGAAGTTCCTGCTCGACAAGGAGACTCACGCCGAGGAGATCAAGGCGCTGCGTCGCCACCTCGTAGAGCTGCAGAAGGAGTGGTTCGAGGGCAAGATCGGCGGCGACAAGCTGTTCTTCAAGGACGGCGAGGACAGCGGCAAGGAGGAGCAAGAAGGGTCGTGGGTCATCTCCGCGTCCGACTCCAAGCGCCGTCCGCAGGTGCTCGACAAGGACAAGTCGCCGATCACCGAGGAAGATGACATCGTCTACGCAGGCTGCTACGTCCACGCGCTGATCCGCCCGTGGAAGCAGCAGCACCCGAAGTACGGCAAGCGCGTCAACGCGAACCTCGTCGGCGTGCAGTTCCACAAGGACGGCGAACGCTTCGGCGAGGAGCCGGTCGACGCCTCGAACTACTTCGACGATGAGGACGATGGCTCCTCGAAGGCGAAGTCGAAGTCCAAGGCGAAGTCGCGTCAGGATGATGACGACGATTTCGACGATGACGACGATTTCGACTGACGATCCACCGTCAGTTGACGCCTCCACTTGGGGTCATCTAGGGTAGTTTCCGCCTGCTACACCAGCGGCAGGCGGGTTCTGCCCGGAACCAGCCCCGGTGGGTTCGCCTACCGGGGCTTTTCGTTTCGGAGAACAGAATGAAGGGGATCACGATCGAGGTGGGAGACTGCCTCGAAACGCTGAAGATGATGCCGGACCAGTCGGTCCATACGTGTGTCACTTCGCCGCCGTACTTCGGGCTGCGCGACTACGGGCATGACGGGCAGATCGGTCTTGAGCCGACGCCGGACGAGTTCGTGGCCGCGCTGGTGGCAGTGTTCCGTGAGGTGCGCCGGGTGCTGCGCGACGACGGCACGCTGTGGCTAAACCTTGGGGACAGCTACGCGAGTACGGGGGGACACACAGCGCAAGGCGCGGGATCGCAGCGCGCCGGTCGGTCTAATGTAAACGTGCAGAACGCCCGAAAGGGCTACGCAGGGGGTGACGGGATCAAGGTGAAAGACCTGATCGGCATCCCGTGGCGCGTCGCCTTCGCGTTGCAGGCTGATGGCTGGTATCTGCGCCAAGACATCATCTGGCACAAACCGAATCCGATGCCGGAGAGCGTGACCGACCGCTGCACGAAGGCGCACGAGTACGTGTTCCTGCTGTCGAAGTCACCGCGCTACTACTTCGACCACGAGGCAATCAAGGAGCCTGCAGTATGTGATCGGAAGCGTGGCCCCGCGGAGCATCCTGACACGAAAAGCACGAACGGGAACGGGGGTCTGTCGCGACGAGAGGTACAACCCCTCCGTAACCGCCGCAGCGTTTGGACCGTCACCACGAAGCCCTTCAAGGGGGCGCACTTCGCCACATTCCCGCCCGACCTAATCGAGCCCTGCGTCCTCGCTGGATGTCCCGAAGGCGGCACGGTGCTGGACCCGTTCGGAGGCGCCGGCACCACGGGGATTGTCGCCCGTAGGCACGGGCGCGAGGCGATCCTGTGTGAGCTGAATCCCGAGTACGCGGAGATGGCTCGCGAACGCATAGAGGCAGGGAAGTGACCGTTGCAGGGTGGGACATCGAGACCCGGTCCCGCGTCGACCTGAAGAAAGCCGGGTCGTACCGATACGCGGAAGACGAGTCGACCACGATCCTGTGTTTCGCATGGGCATTCGACGATGGCGAGCCCGAGGTGTGGTATCCCGGCCGCCCCGAACCCAAGACGTTCCTCGACCACATCGAGCGCGGAGGCGTGATCTCCGGCTGGAACATCGGCGGGTTCGACATCCCGGTCTGGAATCACGTCGCTCGCCGCCTATACGACTGGCCGACGATCAGCTACGAGCAGGCCGACGACACCATGGCGCGTGCCGCGGCAATGAACCTCCCGCAAGCCCTCGGCATGTGTGCGAAGGAGATCGGGCTGCCCGTCGACAAGCTCAAGGACAAGCGCGGTGCGTACCTGATCCAACGGCTGTGCAAGCCGAAGATCAGGCGCAAGGGCGGCTTGCCGATCGAGGAGTATTTCGTCGACGACCCGGCGCTGCTGAAGGAGCTGTACGAGTATTGCGGGCAGGACGTGGTCGCCGAGCGCGCCGTCGCCAAGCGACTCAAGCCGCTCCCCGAAAGCGAACGCAAGTTCTGGCTAGTGACGCAGCAGATCAACCAACGCGGCGTGCCCGTCGACGCGGCGGAGGTCAAGCGGATCAAGAAGGTCGTCGAGAAGGAGAAGGCGCACCTCAACCGGCGGGCTCGCAAGATCGCGGGCGGCGCCTTCGAGAGTATGTCGAAGCTCGAACAGCTCAAGAGCTGGATTCGTTCGGAGGGCGTGCCAGTCGGCAGCTTGGACAAGGAGCACGTGGCCGCGCTGCTGGAAAAAGAGCTACCCAAGCGCGTGCGCCGCGTCATCGAGATTCACAGCGAGATCAATCAGGCGTCCATCGCCAAGTACGACACGATGCTCACGCGCCTGTGCAGCGACGGTACGCTGAAGGGCGAGATCGTCTACCACGGGGCGTCAACGGGCCGAGATGCGAGCCGCGGCCTCAATACGCAGAACGTCGCCAAGGCGCCGCGCGGCATCGACATCGACCTCGCGCACGAGACGCTCGGCACGGGCGATTGGGAGTGGGCGAACCTCGTCTTCGGCGACAAGACCATGGACGCCGCCGTGGCGTGCGTGCGCGGCGTGCTGAAAGCCCCGCCGGGCTACCGATGGCTCGACGTGGATTACTCCTCGATCGAGAACCGCGTCGGCTCGTGGATCGCCGGGCACCGCAAGAAGCTGCGTATGTTCGAGCAGGGGCTCGACGAGTACAAGACGTTCTACTCATCGCAGTTCGGCGTGCCCTACGACGAGGTCACGAAGGACCAACGGCAGTTCGCAAAGCCGATCATCCTCGGCGGCATTTTCGGCCAAGGGTGGAAAGGCATGATCGACTACGCCAAGAAGTACGGCGTGATACTGACGGAGGAGGAAGCGAAGCGCGCGATCGACCTGTTCCGTGCGGAGTACAAGCCGATCGTCCGCATGTGGTACGCCTGCGGCGACGCCGCCATCGCAGCGGTGAACAACCCCGGTCGGCAGTTCCCGGTCGGCGAGCACCTCGTGTTCAAGAGCAACAACCGCTTCTTGATGATGCGCCTGCCCTCGGGACGCGTCCTCCGCTGGTTCCGGCCCCGCGTGGAGGAACAGATGGCGCCGTGGGGCGAGATGAAGGAAGTGGTGACCGCGATGGGCATCGACACCTTCACCCGTAAGTGGCAACGCTCCAAGATCATCGGCAGCAGCTTCTACCAGTCGAGCGTGCAGGCCACCGCGGCGGACATCATGCGGCACGGCTGCCTCTCGCTTGAAGAAGCGGGCTACGAGCTGCGTATGCGCATCCACGACGAGTTCCTCTCACTGATGCCCTATGGCAAGGGCAGCGTGGAGGAGATGGTCTCGATCATTCGTCAGACACCCGCTTGGGCAACCGGCTTGCCGATCGACGGCGAGGGTTGGGAAGGCCCGCGCTTCAAGAAGGATTGAACCATGGTGATGATCCCAAAGCGGCGCGACACGCGGCCGCTCGAAAAGGAGATCGAAGGCAAGTCGTGCCGCTACGGCAAGTCGATCGGGTGGGAGATGCAGAAGTTCACGTCCCCCGCCCGCCGTTCGGTCCCGGACCGGATGTGCCTGCACGACTTCGGCACGATCATCTTCATCGAGTTCAAGCGGCCGGGCGAGAAGGCCACCGCTGCGCAAAAGAAAGAGCACCGGAAGCTGCGCGCTCGCGGCTTCGAGGTGTACGTCATCGACAACGTAGAGGACGCCAAGCGCGTGCTCGATAAGCACAACCCATACGCATGACCCTCCTTCGATCAGACCTCCGTAACTACCAGCGTGCCGGTGTCCGCTTCATCAAGGAGAAGCGGAAGTGCGCCCTGTTCGTTGATATGGGGCTAGGGAAAACTGCGATCTCGCTTACCGCGATCGCTGACCTTGCCGCCGAGATGGACATCGGGCGTGCGCTCATCGTCGGTCCGCAGCGCGTGGTCAAGAAGACGTGGCCGGACGAGGTCAAGAACTGGTCACACACCCGCAAGCTCACGCACACCGTGATCGTGGGCACGCCGAAGAAGCGGCGGAAGCTCCTTCAGCAGCCGACCGACCTGCACCTCGTTACCTGCGACAGTGTCCACTGGCTATTGGAGGAGTTCGAGGGCAAGGACTTCCCCTACGACGCGATCTTCATCGACGAGTCCTCGAAGTTCAAACACCACGGAACGCACCGCTCGAAGGCGATGCGCATCCTGTCGAAAGATGTTCGCTACTTGGTGTTACTGACCGGCACTCCGATGGCGAACGGCCTCCAAGACCTGTGGGCGCAAATCTACCTGCTCGACCGCGGCGCCCGGCTCGGGCATAGGCAGAAGGACTTCTTCGACCGCTGGTTCAACCCGGCGTTCAACGGGGAGAAGCGTCGTCCCCGCAGGCACGCCCAAACGTCTATCCTCCGCCGCATCGAGGACATCTGCTTTACGCTCAAGAGCGAGGACTACCTCGAACTGCCGAAGCGCATCGACAACCTGATCGAGATCGACCTGCCGCCGAAGGTCATGGCGCAGTACAAGCGGTTCGAGCGCGAGTTCATCCTCGAAATGGAGGACGGTGCCGAGCTGGAAGCCCTGTCGGCGTCGGCGCTGTACCAAAAGCTCCTGCAGCTCGCGAACGGCGTGGTCTACGATGCGGAGCGCAACGAGACGCGGTTCCACGAGGAGAAGATCGAGGCGCTGCGCGAGGTCATCGAGGAGGCCAACGGCGACAACGTCTTCGTGGCCTACAACTTCAAGTCCGACGTGCGTGCCATCAAGGCCGCGTTCCCGAACGCCCGCCTGCTCGGCAAGGATACGACGGTCATCGACGAATGGAACCGGGGCGAGATTCCGCTTCTGCTCGCACACCCGCAGTCGGCGGGCCACGGGCTCAACCTGCAGTTCGGCGGAGGCACGATCGCGTGGTACGGCCTGACGTGGAACTTGGAGAACTACCTGCAGTTCAACAAGCGAATCCACCGGCACGGGCAGACCCGAAAGAGCGTCATCATCCACCATCTGATCGCCCGCGGGACCATCGACGAGACGGTGATGAAGGCGATCAGGAACAAAGACAGCGATCAGAACGCCCTGCTGGACGCCCTCAAGGAGAAGGTGCGGGAGATCATTCAGACGGCGTAACCGTCGAAAGTTGTCAGGGAGCTTGCAGGTTTTGTGAGCGGGAAGCTACTCTGTGTGAAAGGGCTCGCAAGATTTGTGAGAAAGACTTGGCTTCTTCCCGTAGCAAGGTGCCGGCGGCGCTGATCCGCCGACTTGAGGAACACCTCGTGCGCACTCCCTCCGAGTGCGCGCGAGTCCTCGGCGTGAGCTACTCCGCCTACTCGAACTACCGGAAGGATGAAGGGGCCATACCGGAGTCTATGAGGAACCACATCGACGTGATCCATCGCCTCCCCCTCGATCGGCTGCACGAACTGGTTCGGGAGCGACTGCAAGATGTCAATTAAGGGGTCCAAGGGCGACGTTGGGCGCAACGAGCTGATCCGCATCGGCGGCACGGTGTCCACGCTCGCTACGATGTTCTCGCGCGACATCAACACCGTGAAGCGCGCGATCGCAAAGCAGGGTCTCCTGCCCACGATCACGCCGGACGGCCGGGAGCTGTACTCTGTCCCGAAGATCGCGCCGTTCCTGATCGACATCTCCGAAGCGGTCGACATCGCGGAGATCATCAAGAACACGTCCCTGAAGAAGCTCCCGCCCGAGCTGACGAAGAACTTTTGGGACGCCGCGAACGCTCGCAAGAAGCACCTCGAAGACAACGGCGAGCTGTGGCGCACCGACGCCGTGATGGAAGTGCTGGTGGACGTGTTCAAGACGCTCAGGCAGAGCGTCAACCAGTTCGTCGACACCGTTGCGGACCGGACGGAAATCACCGAGAAGCAACGGCAGCTCATCGTCGAGATGGCCGATGGCCTGCTCGGTTCGATGCGCGAGAAGTTGATCGAGGACTTCGAGCTGTATTCGCCGCTCTCCGATGAGCGCGATGATTTCGTTACGAGGTCTGACGACGATGATGAGTGACATCCGGCCACCGCGCTACCGCTCCCTGAGCGAGATTGTTTGCGCGGCCGCCGACGTTCTCCGGCCCGCCGAGCGGTTGACGGTTTCGCAGGCTGCCGCGAAGTACCGCAAGCTCCACAACCCCGGCGCCTACTCCGGCGACTGGAAGAACGAAAAAGTCCCCTACATGATCGAGCCGCAGGACGTGCTCACTTCGCGGGACTACAACGCGTGCGTGTTCGTCGGCGGCGCGCAGCTCGGCAAGACGGACGCCCTGCTGCTCAACTGGCTGACCTACAGCGTCGTGTGCGACCCGATGGATATGATGCTGGTGAACACCGCGCAGGCTACAGCGCGCGACTTCTCCATCCGCCGGGTCGACCGCCTGCACCGCCATTCGCCGAAGGTCGGCGAGCTTGCGCTCAAGGGCAACAAGGACAACGTCTTCGACAAGCACTACCGCAGCGGCATGATGCTGTCGTTGTCATGGCCGTCGATCAATGAGCTGTCTGGTCGCCCGGTGCCGCGCGTCGCGCTGACCGACCTTGACCGTATGCCCGAGAACGTCGACGGCGAGGGTTCGCCCTTTGACCTAGCGAGGAAGCGCACGACGACCTTCGGCAGCAGCGCGATGACTCTGGCCGAGTCATCCCCCGGCCACGAGGTGCAAGACCCGCGCTGGATTCCCTCGTCGCCGCACGAGGCACCTCCGTGCCCCGGCATCCTCGCGCTCTACAACCGAGGCGACCGCCGCCGCTGGTTCTGGCCGTGCCCGTTCTGCAACGAGTTCTTCGAGCCATCCTTCAAGCTGCTGCAGTGGGATAACACGATCGACATCGTCGCTGCAGCCGAGTCGGTCCGCATGATATGCCCGGCCTGCCGCAAGCCGATCGAGCACTACCGCAAGGAGGATATGAACCTCGCCGGTCAATGGGTCAAGGAGGGCGAGTTCATCGACTGCGACGGACGCATCACCGGCAACCCGGTGCGCTCCGACATCGCGACATTCTGGCTCAAGGGGCCAGCCGCGGCGTTCATCACGTGGCAGAAGATGGTGCTCAACTACCTGCTTGCCGAGCAGGAGTACGAGCGCACCGGATCGCAGGAGGCGTTGAAGTCGACGGTCAACACCGATCAGGGCGAGCCCTACTACCCGCGCGGCACCGAGTCGATGCGCGCGCCGGAGGAGATGAAGGATCGCGCGGTGCAGGCGCCCACGGCGCAGGAGGGCGACAAGAACCGCCCGCTGGTCCCGCACGGCGTTCGCTTCTTGATCGCGCAGGTCGACGTGCAGGCGAACCGTTGGGAGGTGCAGGTCCACGGGATCATTCCCAACGGCACGTTGTACGACATCCAAGTCATCGACCGCTTTCCGATCATCAAGTCCGCGCGCATCGACGAACGGACGCAGGAGCACGCATGGGTGAAGCCCGGCACCTACCTCGAAGATTGGGACTTGGTTCGCGACGAGGTCATCCTGCGCGAGTACGAGCTTGAGGACGGCAGCGGCTTCATGGCGATCAAGCTGGTGGTCTGCGACTCGGGTGGTAAGGAAGGCACCACGGCGAACGCCTACAACTTCTGGCGCAAGCTGCGTCGCGAAGGCTTGCACCATCGCTTCCTTCTGCTCAAGGGTGAGGTCAAGCCCGGCATCCCGCGCATCCGCATCGAGTACCCGGATTCGGGCGACAAGCGCGGCAAGGAGGCAAACGCGCGCGGCGAGATTCCCGTGCTGTTCATCAACACCAACCTCATCAAAGACGAACTCAACGGGCGCCTCGATCGCGAGGACGAGGGCGGCGGTGCGATCCTCTACCCGGACTGGCTGGAAGACGACTGGTTCGTGGAGCTGACCGGCGAGCGCCGCACCGACAAGGGATGGGTCAAGCTCGGCAGCAAGCGGCGAAACGAGGCGTGGGACTTGCTCGTGTATGCCATCGCCACATGCCTGCACCTCGGCCTTGAGCGATGGGATTGGACAAGCGTTCCGGGGTGGGCCGCCGAATGGCCGGAGAACACGCTGGTCCGCGCTCCCGAGCAGGGGGCTCGCTTTACACCCGTCGAAACGGGAACATACGATGCCTTTGGGCGGCTCGGCGCCGCATTGGGATAATCATGGCGACTCTGGCTGAAAAACTGGTTCAAGCCGAAGCGGCTTACCACGACCTGATGATCGGAGGCGCCGTCCGCGTGGTCGTCGACTCGTCGGGCGAGCGCGTCGAGTACACCGCCGCCAACGCGGGCCGACTGGCCGCATACATCGAAGAACTCCGGCGCCAGATTGCCGCGGGCACCACGCCGCGTCGCCGCGGCCCGGCAGGAGCACTTTTCTGATGACCGACACCGCCCCCGACGTTACCGATGAGCTGACGGCCGAAGGTCAACCCCCGGTCGTACATGCACTCGGAGGTGCCTACGAAGGCGCGTCCCGGATCGCGAGGGAGACGGCACGCTGGTCGGCCCCGATCTTCTCGCCCGACCGCGAGATCAACCTCGACAAGCAGACGATCGACGCGCGAGCCCGCGACCTGATCCGCAACGACGGCTACATGATGGGCGCCGTCGCCACGCACAAGGACTCGATCGTCGGTTCGCACTTCATCCTCAACTCGCGCCCCGACTACCGGGCGCTCGGGCTCGATGAAACATGGTCCGAGGAGTTTCAGGAGGAGGTGGAGTCGAAGTTCGCCTTGTGGGGCGAGTCGATCGACTGCTGGCCGGACGCCTCTGGCCGCAACACCTTCACCGGGATCATCCGGCTCGGCCTCGGCACCTTTGTCCACTCGGGCGAGGTCGTCGCCACTGCCGAGTGGAAGCGGAGCGTATCGCGCCCGTTCTCGACCTGTGTGCAGCTCGTCGACCCTGACCTGCTGTGCAACCCGGATGACCGGCAGGACACCGAGCGTCTGCGCCGCGGCGTCGAGATCGACCGCTTCGGCGAGCCGACCGGCTACTGGTTCCGTCTCGGCTATCCGAACGACCTGCACCTGTCGGCCAATGGCTACCGCTGGAAGCACGTCCCGGCGCGCAAGCCATGGGGGCGTCCGCAGGTCATCCACATCATCGAGCAGATGCGTCCCGGTCAGACGCGCGGCGTGGCCGAGATGGTCGCCACGCTCAAAGAGATGCGGATGACGAAGCGGTTCAACGAGATCACGCTGCAGAACGCCGTCATCAACGCGACCTACGCCGCGACGCTCGAATCCGAGCTGCCGCGCGAAGCCGCCTACGAGCTGATCGGCGCGGGCGCAGGCGCGTCGACCGGCGGCACGATGGCGTACATGCAGCAGTACATGGCTGCCCTCGATGCCTACTACGAGAACGCGTCGAGCATCGCGATCGACGGCGCGAAGATTCCGCACCTCCCCGCGGGATCGAAGCTCAACCTGCACTCCATGGGTACGCCCGGAGGCGTCGGCACCGAGTTCGAGGCATCGCTTCTGCGCCACATCGCCGCCTCCCTCGGCCTGAGTTACGAGCAGTTCACGCGCGACTACACGAAGACGAACTACGCCTCGGCCCGCGCCTCGATGTCCGAGACGTGGAAGTACATGCAATCGCGCAAGCGCATCGTCGCGGACCGGCTCGCCACGAACATCTTCAGCCTGTGGCTTGAGGAGGCGATCAACAAGAAGATCATCACCTCCCTGCCCCGCAACGCGCCGAGCATGTACGAGAACCCGCTCAACCGGGCCGCGTACACCCGCTGCGACTGGATCGGCGCCTCGCGCGGCCAGATCGACGAGCTGAAGGAGACGCAAGCCGCGGTGCTGCGCATCAACGCGGGCCTGTCTACCCGCGAAGACGAGATGGCGCGGCTCGGCAAGGACTGGCGCGTCACGATGCGCCAGTTGGGCCGCGAGCAGCGTTACATGGACGAATACAACCTTTCCTTCAACACCGAGCCGACCAAGCCGGGTACGAACAGCGCGTACCGCGGCGGCGAGGACAACGACGAGGGCAGCACCGAATGATTATCAACGCCTCTGGCTTCGCGCAGCGATTCAATGAGCAGCCGACGCTGCTGTCCCCGGACGCCGCGCACCGGATGGAGTACCTCGTGCGCGACTCCGCGCTGCAGGGCGAGGATGAAGTGCCATTCGACGAGATGTGCGCGGCCGCGTATGGCTTCTCCGTCACCGATCGGTCCAAGCCGTTTGTCTACTCGGACGGACTCGCCTTCATCCCGGTGCAGGGCGTGCTTCTCCACCGCTACAACTACTCGTGGGAAGGCGCTACCGGGTACGACTACATCCGCTCACGTTTCGACGCCGCGGTGGCCGACCCCGACGTGGAAGGCATCGTGTTCGACGTGAACTCGCCGGGCGGGCAGGTCGCGGGCAACTTCGAGCTGGCCGATCACATCTTCAACCACCGCGCCGCGAAGCCGATGATGGCGCTCGTCGACGTGCATTGCTACTCGGGCGGGTACTCCCTCGCCAGCGCGGTCGGCAACATCGTCGCGACCCCGAGCGGCGGCGCCGGGAGCATCGGCGTGGTGATGATGCACGTCAGTTACAAGAAGGCGTTGGAGCAGATGGGCATCGAGGTCAACCTGATCTACGCGGGCGATCACAAGGTCGATGGGTCGCCCTACAAGGATATGGACGAGGCTTCCCGCGCTCGATTCCAAGCGAGCGTCGATCGCTCGTACAACGAGTTCGTTTCCTTGGTTGCTCGCAACCGGGGTCTCGAACCCGATGCCGTAAAGGCCACGCAGGCGTTGACCTACGACGCGAGCGAGGCCAAGCGGATCGGGCTCATTGACGCTGTCCAAGAGCCAATCTCGGCGCTGGCGGCGTTCCGTAAGGAGCTTTCCGGCTCTACCAACTCGACCGGAGGTAATGCAATGTCTACCGCAACCACGCCGGAAGCGAACACGAACGCTTCCGCACCCAACGCCGAGGAGAACATCACCGTGTCCGAAAACACCGTCGATCAGAAGGCTCGTATCTCGTCCATCCTGAAGTGCGAGGCCGCCGAAGGCCGTCGCGAGCTGGCCGAGCACATCGCCTTCAACACCGATATGAGCGCCGAGGACGCCGCCGCCATGCTGGCCGCCGCTCCGAAGGCGACGCAGGCCGAAGCGACGGGCGACGCGTTCACCCGCACCATGGACAACGACCAGCACCCCGAGATGGCTTCGGTCGAGGGTGCGGAGGTCACCGAACAGGACGTGGCGGCGCGTATCAGCGCGAACTGGCACGCCCTGAACGGCGGCGAGTAGCTCAACCGGCAGTAGGCTCCACCACCAGCAGTCAATCAGACCCTTTCCGCGAGGAACAAAGAGATGGCACACACCAACGACATCCACATCGCCGCGAGCGGCACCGTCGACGTGTACACGCCGCCGAAGCTGCGCGCTGGCGACGGCGACTTCAACACCACCCCGGTCATCTTCTTGGCCGACACCGTCGTCCCGCAGTACGCGGTCGTCGCCCGCGTCGCCGCGACCGGCAAGGTGGTCGCGTGGGACCCGGCAGGCGCGGACGGTTCGCAGGACGCCATCGGCGTGACCTGCTACGCCGTCGACGCGACCGGCGCCGACGTGGAGGCCGCGATCTACGTGGCTGGCTACTTCAACACCGATGCGCTCGTGTGGCCGGAGGGTGCGACCGACGAACAGAAGCGCGCCGCGTTCGACCGTACCGACATCACCCACCGGAAGCTGTACTGACCGGCGCCCGCGCCGTCTCAGGAAGCACCCAACACACTTCCCATCGAGGACACTGAAAAATGGCAATCAGCATTTACGACACCGTGACGCTCGGCAAGGTGATGCGCACCCTGCAGCCGCCGTCGAACTACTGGCTGAACCTCGCCTTCCCGAGCGTGCTGACGTTCGACACGAAGGAGATCGACTTCGACGTGGTCGACACGCATCGCCGCCTCGCCCCGTTCGTGGCGCCGACCGCGCAGGGCGTGCCGATGCGCGAGGACGGCTACATGACCCGGCGCTTCAAGCCGGCCTACATCAAGCCGAAAGACCCGGTCGATCCGGCCCGCCTGCTGCAGCGCCGTGCCGGTGAAGCGTGGCTCGGCGAGATGACCCCGCAGCAGCGCGAGGACGCCATCGTGGCGGACATCCTCAACATGCACCGCACCTCCATCGAGCGTCGGTGGGAGTGGATGGCTGCTGAGGCACTCATCAAGGGCTCGGTCACCGTCTCCGGCCCGGACTACCCGACCGTCACCGTCTCGTTCGGCCGCGACGCCGAGCTGTCGAAGAACCTGACGGGCACCGCCCGCTGGAGCGAGGAGGGCTCGAACCCCATCGCCGACATCGAGGCGTGGCTGCAGGAAATCCACCGCCGTTCGGGCTACACCCCGACCCGCATCACCATGGGGCTGAACGCGTGGGCAGCATTCTCCGCCCACAAGGCCGTGCGCGAGCTGTTCGAGACCCGCCGTGGCTCGGTCACCCGCGGCGAGATCGGTCCGGGCACCGGCGAGCCGTGGCAGCACCGCATGAACCTCGACAGCGCGGGCGGCCTCGAAATCTACACGTACAACGACGTGTACGAGGACGAGAACGGGAACATGGTCAACTTCCTCGACCAAGACTCGGTCGTGCTGACCTCCCCTGCCGTCGACGGCGTGCGCGCGTTCGGCGCCATCATGGACCGCCGTGCGGGTTGGGTGGCGACCCCGATGTTCTCGAAGATGTGGGAACAGGAAGACCCGTCCACCCTGTACCTGATGACGCAGTCGGCCCCGCTGATGATCCCGCGTCGTCCGAACACCTCGCTGACCGCCAAGGTTCTCAACGTCGCCTGATAGCGGCGCAGCGAGCCCCCACGTGAGGGCAGCCCGGTTCGCCGGGCTCCCTCCTGCACGGAGACAAGCACCATGGCAAAGGCCACCAAGATGCACGAGGTCATCGCCCTCCACGACCTCAGCTACATCGACCACGAGGGCAACGCGCAGTACCGCCGCCAGTCGAGCAAGCCGTTCGAGCTGGACGACGACAACTTCCAGCACTTCGCGAAGATCAACGCGGTGAAGCCGCTGAAGGAAGCGATCGAGGACTTGGAGAAGACCGACGCCGCTCGCCGCGAGGCGAACCTGCGTCGTGCCGAGGCCGTCCGCGCTGGCGAGCCCGTCGTCGATGACTTCGGCGAGATCGACTCCCCTGCCGATCAGGTCGCCGCGGAGGCCGAGGCCAACCGCGCGCAGGGCAACAAGAGCAACAAGGGCAAGGGGAGGTAAGGGGCGTGTCGTGGGAGCGGATTCGGGCCTCAGCCAAGCGTGTCGTACACAGCACGTTCGCACGCGAAGCTACCTATCTGGCACCCGAGGCTGGCGCGACGCCGGTTGCGGCCCGGATTCGCCTCCACACCAAGTTCCTGCGTTACGGCGACCTTGAGAGCGACGGCTTCGCTCAGGTCATCGACGACGTGAATCAGGTCATGGTCGACTCTGGCGAGATCATCCCGCGGCAGCACGGCGTGATCGAGTTCGCGAGTGGCCCGAAGTACCGGATTACGAATGTAATCCCTGACAAGGATTCCGAGTTCTGGACGTGCGAGGTGCAGCCGGCATGACGGTTGAGATCACTACCCGCGGTCTGGACTCCATCATCGAGCGTCTGCACGGTCTGCCCGAAACGATCGAGCAGGCCGAGACGCTGGCCGTCAATGCGGGCGTGCGCTACGCGCATACGGCAGCCTCGCGCGGCATCCGCGAGCAGGTCAACCTGCCAGCTCGCTACCTCGGCTCCGCGGCGTCCGGCGGCAACGACCGGCTGAAGATCACGAAGTACGCCAAGCCCGGTGACCCGGAAGCGGTCATCCGCGGCCGCGAGCGCCCGACCTCTCTGGCCCGCTTCGTGGTCGGCAGCAAGACGCTCGGCAAGCGCACGCCGGGGCGCCCCGTGCGCGTCAAGGTCAGCGCCAAGGGCTCGGCGAAGACGATGCCGGGCGCGTGGCTGATGCGCCTGCGCGCAGGCCGCGTGCTGGACGACGACACCTTCAACGTCGGCCTCGCCGTGCGGCTCAAGCCCGGCGAGTCGATCAACAAGCGCGAGTTCGTCAACACCTTCGGCGACTACGAGTTCGGCGAGAACCGCCGCTCTCCGCGCGCCGGTCGCATGTACATGCTCTACGGCCCGTCCGTCGCGCAGGTCTTCGACGACGTTGCCGTCGACATCGAAGGGCCGGTATCCACGCGCGTTGAGACCGAGTTCGTGCGCCAGTTCGAGAGGCTCAATAAGTGAAAGACAGCAAGCGCCTTCGCACCCTGAAGCTGCTCTCGCAGTGGATCGTGCAGGAAGTCACCCTCGCCAACGGCTACAAGCACGACATCGCCGAGCTGATTCGCGGCCAAGGGTACATCACCGACGCGACGCCGTTGCCGTGCGTGTCCATCCTCGAAGCGCCGCTGCCGGACCGCGGCCGCCTCGTGGGGGGCGGCAACGACAACTCCGGCAACGCCAAGGCAAACGAGCGGTGGGTGCTGCTGGTGCAGGGGTGGGTCGAGGAAGACCCGCGCTACCCGACCGACGCCGCCTATGAGCTGATGGCTGACGTGAAGAAGGCCGTCGCCAAGCTGTTCACTCAGCAGGCTCTCGATGACGGCCTGACGATCAAGATGGAGGGCGAACCACCCCTCCGCGCCTATTACCTCGCCGGTCTCGTGAATGACATCGAGATCGAGCCGGGGACCGTTCGGCCCGTAGAGCACCCGAACGAGAAAGCGTTCTTCTGGATGCGTGTCATCTTGAAGTTCACCGAGCGGGTAAACGACCCTTACGCATACACCTGACTCAACCGCCAGTCGTACCAACCACTTTACGGAGACACATCATGGCTCTGATGACCAAGAACTACACGCTCGGCAAGGGCCGGGTGTTCTTCGATGCCTTCGCGCAGGGCACTCTCAATCCGCAGGGCGAGCGTTACTTCGGCGACACCATGGAGTTCAACGTGACCTCCGAGTCGGAGGCGCTGGATCACTTCGACAACGACGCGGGCATCCGCGTGAAGGACGCCTCCGTCCTGTTGGAGCTGTCGCGCACCGGCTCGCTCATCACCGAGAACATCTCGCCCGAGAACCTCGCGATGTTCTTCCTCGGTCAGACCGCCAAGCTGTCACAGGCCGCGCAGACCGGGCAGACCTCGACCTTCCCGGCGGTCAAGCAGGGCTACTACTACCAGCTCGGCACCACCGCGCAGCGGCCCGAGGGCGTGCGCAATGTCGAGAACGTGACCATTGACGGCGCCGAGGCCGGGACCGACTTCATCGTCGACAACGTCTCCGGTCGCGTGCAGATCGTCGAGGGCGGCTCGATCACCGAGGGCTCCGCGGTCACCGTCACCTTCGACGTGGCTGCCGCCACCATCACCCGCATCGTCACCGCCGCGGATGCCGAGATCAAGGGCGCGCTGCGCTACATCTCGACCAACCCGCAGGGCGAGAAGTTCGACTACTTCTTCCCCTACGTCTCGCTGCAGCCGAACGGCGACTTCGCCCTGAAGTCGGGCGAGGAGTGGCAGCAGCTCGGGTTCGCCTTCGAGGTGCTGAAGAAGGACGACAACACCGAGGCGATGTACATCAACGGCCAGCCGGTTACGCAGTAACCGGCCGCGCCACCTCTCCACCAACAACCGGGCAGAACCCTATGGCACTCAGCGATTACACAGCACCCCGCAAGAAGATCGACCTCGGTGGAGGCAACTCCATCGAGGTCCGCGGGCTCGGCATGGAGGACGTGTCCTTCCTCGTCTCGGTACACAGCGACGATATGGATGCGGTGGTCGAAATGTTCCGGCCGAACAAGACCTCCGGCGAGAAGATCACCCCCGAGTCGATCGTCAAGAAGGCGCAGGACGACGACGGGGTGATCGCCGGTCTGCTTCAGACCTTCCCGCTTCTGGCTGCGAACATCATCGCCGTGGCGTGCGATGAGCCGGACCAGCTTTCCAACGCGCGTCGGCTGCCCTTGCCGAAGCAGACCGAGGCTCTGATCGAGATCGCTCGGCTGACCTTCGAGGATGCCGAAGGCTTCAAGAAGTTCGTGGGAAACGTAGCCGCGGTGCTGCGAAGCGCAACCCCGGCGGCACCGCAAACCGGAGGGGACAAGAAGACGAAGAAGACCAAGTCCACTGGCTCTACGGACTGAGGCGTGACGTGTCCCTCCTGCTCTCGGAGGGACACATTCACGCACCGCGGTATCCGCTCGTAAGGCTGTGGTGGGAGGCGCGAATTGTCCGCGAGCGGCTGCTGGAACGCATGGCATTGCACGCCAGCCTCTCCCACGCATCCATGAGCGCCATCGTCGAGTCGGTCTACTCAAAGAAGGGGGCACAGCGCCCCGCGAATAAGCAGTTCCAAGAGCTACTCAAGAGGCTGACTGATGGCGAAGCAAGCTGACGTTGAACTCCGAATCCGATCTCGCGACCTCTCGAAGCGGTCGATCGAGGAGGTCACCAAGGAGATCGAGGCGCTCAACGTCAAGCTGCGCGAGCAGAAGGACGCGGCGACCGTCGCGGCCACTGCCGTCAAGCAGCTCAAGGGGCAGCAAAAGCTGCTCTCCGATGCGGCCGCGAACCTCAACGCGCGCCGTAGCGACATCGAAGCCCTGCAGCGCCAGCAGGCCGAGATCGCGCAGACCACGGCCGCGCTGAACAAGTACCGCGCGGAGCTGGCCGAGCTGCGTCGCATCCAGTCGTCGGGGAACTACCTCGGCGACATCGACAAGGCGATCAAGGAGGTCGGCCGCTCGGTCAACTCGTCCTCGAAGCTGCTCAACAAGCAGCAGACCAGCTTTGACCGCGCCGCCAACAAGGCGCGCGAGTACGGCGTCGACGTGGAAGACCTCGCCGGGTCGCTGCGTCGTGTCGAGTCGCTGCAGGAGAACGTCAGTAGCGCGCTGGACGAGGCCAACGGTGCGTTCGAGCGCCGTGAGCAAGCCCTCCGCGAGATCAAGACCGCCGAGGAACAGCAGGTCGCCCGGCAGAAGGAGATCGAGGCTGCCGTGCGCCGCCGCGCCGCCGCGGAGGTCGCTGCCTCCGAGAAGGCCACCGCCGCTGCCCGGCAGGCTGCCGCCGAGCAGGAGCGCATCGCGCAGAAGCGCGCCGACTCGATCGCCGCATTCACCCGTCAGCGCGACATCGAGCTTGGCGCTGCGGGCGCCGCGCGCGAGCTGGAAATCCAGCAGCGCCTCAACACCGTGTTGGAGCGCCGTGAGCGCCTCCTACTGGCTGCCCGTCAGGTCGCCAACCGTGACCGCGAAGTCCGCGAGATCGAGCTGCAGCGACGCGCCACGGCCCGCCTCGCCGAGATCGAGCAGCGCGCGGCGAACGTCGCCAAGCGCCTGCAGCAGACGCGAGGCGTCAACACGCGAGGACTCGTGCAGAGCCGCACGGCGACCGACCGTGCCGCGCAGGCGCAGCGCCGCCTCAACGATCAGAACCGGACCGCGCTGAACTTCAACCAGCGCCTCCGGGGCCAGATTCTCTCGATCGCCGCGGCCTACTTCGGCGTGTTCGAGGCGATCAACACCGTCCGCCGCGCCATCAACGCCGACATCGAGCGTCAGGGCACGATGATGCGACTGACCGTGGCCGCCGAGGGCGATACGCGGCAGGCCGGTCGGGACTTCGAGTACGTGCGCGAGCAGGCCGACCGCCTCGGCCAGCGCCTCGAACCCTTGGGCGCGCAATACTCGAAGTTCGCCATCGCCGCACAGGGCGCGGGCCAGAGCCTCGAAACCACGCGTCAGGTCTTCGAGGACTTCACCGAGGTCGCGACGGTCCTGCAGCTTTCGCAGGACAACGTCGACGGCATCTTCAAGGCGCTGGAACAGTCCTTCTCGAAGGGCATCATTCAGGCGGAAGAACTGCGCGGCCAGTTGGGTGACCGGCTGCCCGGCGCGTTCACGAAGCTCGCGCAGGCGATCGGCCTGAGTAACGGCGAGATGACGAAGCTGATGGAGAACGGCGAGCTGACCGCCGACGTTCTTCCGCTGCTCGCTGAGTTCATGGCCGACGAGGTCGCCTCGAAGCTGCCCGAGGCCACGCGCAACACCCGCGCCGAGCTGGCACGCCTGCGCACCGCGTTCGACGAGTTCCTCATCACCCTTGGCCGCGGCGGGCTTAGCGATACCGTCCGTGAGCTGTCGATGGAGCTGAGCGAGTTCTTCCGCTCCGAGGATGGGCGGCAGTTCGCCGAGAGCATCGCGCAGTCGTTCTCGATGCTCGTCAACTCGATCCGCACCGTCGTCGGCGCGATCGGTGGCCCGAACGGCATCATCTCCGCACTCAAGGCGATGATCGCGATCAAGGTCGCGATGTGGGTCGGCCAATGGGCGCAAGGGCTAGGCGTCGCCATCCGGCAGCTCACGGTGCTGCGCGGCGCGATGACGGCTACGACGGTCAGCGCCCGCACCATGGGGCGTGCGATCTCGGTTGCGCTCGGCCCCATCGGCATCGCCGTCGCCCTTCTGGCCGAGGCGTTCTTCTACCTGAAGATGCGCTCCGACGCCGCGGCCGACGCTGTCAAGCGCAAGGCCGACCGGATCGACGAACTGCGACGCGCGCAGGGTCAGGCACTCTCCAGCGCCGTCGACTTGGCCGAGCAGGATGTCGAGATCGCCAAGGTCGCGCGTGACGCCGCTGCCGCGAAGCGCGAGCAGGCCCGTGCGACGCTGGAGAACGCGCGAGCACAACTGGCCGAGCTGAAGGCGTCGGGCAACTTCGTGCAGCGGTTCGGCCGCAACGCGGGCGACCTCACGCCGCAGGCCAAGCGCCAGATTCAGGCGATCACCGAGGCGGAGAGGGCGATCGCAGACGCCGAGGTCGCGATCGGCGAGTACAACCGCACGGCCGCCGAGGCGTCTGTCGCGCGAGACCGGCTGCGCCGCGAGTCGTGGCAGAACGAGGCCGACGCGCTGCGCGAGTTTGCCGCGATCGAGAAGGAACTCAACGACGAGACAAACCGCCAGAAGTTCCTCAGCGACAAGGCGTACTACGACTCGGTCAACGACCGGGCGCGCGAGGCGTTCCAGACGCTCAGCGAGGCGAGCCGCGACTACGTCAAGCAGTCCACGCTCGACCAGCAGGACGCGCTGCAGCAGATGCTCGGGCGGCTGCGCGCCGAGCGCCTCGGGCTCGACATCTCGCGCGTCACGGGCGGGGAGGGTGACGACAATGCGAAGGCGTTGCGCGAGGCTGAGCGCCTTGCCCGTGAGCGCGCCCGACTGGCGGAGCGCGCTGCCGACGAGCTGAAGCGCATCGACCGCGAGGTGCTCGAAGCGCACGCCGAGACCGTGGAGGGCCGCCTTGCCCTGCTCGACTTCGAGATGGATGAGCGGTCGGCCAGCCTGCGCGAGTTGCAGGAGGAGCTTGAGGCGGCGATGCAGCAGGCGCAGGGCGCCGAAGCCGAGCTGCTGCGCGCCCGTGCCGCCGCCGTCGCCGCGGCAGCCTCACGCTTCGAGGACGGAGGCGACATCCGCGCACGTCGCACGACGGAGGAGACGCAGGAGGGCACGCACGACGAGTTCGTGCGGCGCGAGCAAGAGCTGAACCAACTGGTCGAGACCCGCGCGGCCCGGATCGAGTACATCAACGCGCTGCGCGAGGCAGGACAGCTCACGCAAATCGAGGCCGAGCGTCAGGCGCGCGATGCGATGCTCGCCGGGCAGGACGCAATCGCGGCGAAGGCCGTCGAGCTGCGCGACTTCCTGATCGCGAATCAGGGCTTGCTCGGCGAGATGTTGAACGTCGACGCCGTGCTCGCGCAGCTCGATCAGCTCACGATCAAGATCAACATCGGCGACACGGCCTCGAAGCGATTCCTCTACACGTGGCGCGAGGAGATTTCGAGCGGGTTCGCGGATGCGTTCGGCACCTTCGCCGAGGGCATCGCGGGCGCGCTGCAGGGCGTCAACGACTGGTCGGATGCGTTCAAGGCCGCGGGCGATGCGTTCCTGAACTTCGCCGCCGACTTCCTCGTGAACATCGGCAAGATGATTATGCAGGCCATCTTGCTGAAGGCGATCCAGAACGCGATCTCCGGTGGCACGGGAGGCTACATGGACGCCGCCATGGGTGTGCTCGGGGTGGCGCACAACGGCGCGATCGTCGGGGCTCCGATGGGCTCGAAGATGGCCGTCTCGCCGCTCGTCTTCGCCGGAGCGCCGCGCTACCACAATGGCGGTTTCCCCGGCCTGCGGTCCGACGAGGTGCCTATCATCGCGCAGACTGGCGAGGAAATCCTGAGCCGCACCGACCCGCGTAACGCGCTCAACGGCGGCGCGACCCCGGCAGCACCGCAGCTCAAGATCATCAACGCCATTGATTCGGCGTCGGTGGTCAACGACGCTCTCAATCGTCGCGACGGCCAGCAGCCGGTCCTCAACATGATCCGGGCGCGCAAGGCCGAGATCAAGCAAATCCTTGGAGTGTGACAATGGCCGTAGAGATCGGCACCGCTGCAAACTACGACGACCTGCTCACGAAGCTGCGGGACTTCCTGACGACGAACGCCGATCTGGTAGCGAGCGGTCAGGCGTGGACGGTGCTGCGCGGCCCTCAGCCGGGCACCCCGTTCAACCGCGACTCCGGGGAGATGCTGGTGCGCGGACCCGGCACGTCCGGGAACGACGAAATCCTTGTCGGGATCTCCCCTTACTACAGCGTAGGGGAAGATTACTATAACGTCGGCTTCTCGGGCTACAGTAGCCATAACCCCGGCATTCCGCTCGTCGATCACCCCGGCAGGTTGGGGAACCGCTACATCCACCTGTGGGACGGCGCGATGCCGTACTGGTTCATCGCGAATGGGCGCCGCTTCATCGTGGTGATCCGTGTCACGACCGTCTATCAGAGCGCCTATTGCGGGTTCATCCTGCCCTACCATTTGCCGACCACGTGGGCCTACCCGCTGTTCATCGGAGGAACGTCGCGCCAATACGCATGGCGGTACTCTGTGGTCAACCATGCGGGGCACTCGGCGTTCTTCAACCCCGGCAACTACACCTCATCAAGCGCCAATGACAGCCGGACAGGTTCAGCAGTTCGACTGCCGGATGGGCAGTGGTGCTACCTCGCCAACAAGTATCAGACGAGCAACGAGATTCAGGCGAACTCCAACAATATCGCCCCGTGGGCGAGCTGGTTGGGCACACCCTACTTGCGGGAAGGCTTGGACGGCCAGTACGTCTTGATCCCTGCGGAGATTGCAATCACCACGCCGTACCCGGCAAACCTCGGCGCGCTTGAAGGCGTCCGATTTATCCCCGGCTTCGGCACGGCGAGCGAGAACACGGTCTCGATCGACGGCGTCACGCATCTTGTGGTGCAGAATGTCTACCGGACCTCAAACAACGAATACGCCGCAATCGCCTTGGAGTGACAGATGGCTTATCAGGAAACCACGGGGAGCAGCCCGGAAGACGTAATCAACAAGATCGGGGCATTCGCCGCGTCCGCAGGCTGGACGATAGCCACCAATTCGCTCAACGGCAGCGAGCGTGTACTCGTTCTGCGGAAGTCCGGCGACTACATCCGCCTGTGGTGCAATGCTACGGACATCTGGATCACCGGACACACCGGGTATGACGGCGCTTTGCCGTACAACCAGCAGGGGGGCTACGCCGGCAGATACGCGCATTGCAACGTCGGCGCAGGGCCGTATACGGCGGTATTCCTTTTCGGAGGCAACAACCCTGCCGAGCATATCCACGTCGTGATCGAGCTGGCCGGAGGCGTGTTCCGACATATCAGCTTCGGTCAGGCGGAGAAGCTCGGCGACTGGACGGGCGGCACCTACTTTGACGCGACCTACTGGTCCACCTCCCCGAGCCAAATGAACCAGTGGACGGAGTGGAGCAACCCCCTGTTCGACACGCGGGGAAGCCAAACGACCAACACAGGCGCCATGCGGTGCGATGTCCCTCAAGATGGCAGGGGGTCCCCGTCATGGGCGGTGTTTGATGGCGATAACGTCTTCCGCGTTATGACGGGCCTGTATGGGGCACGGCAAGATAGCTCTGACGGCCTCGGATACCTGACCAGTCAGGTCTACAATCGCAACGAACCGCCTTTCAGCGGACAGATCACGCTCGGAACCATCCGTGCAGATGTGATTCGTAGCGGAGGATTCTACTCGCCCGTCGGCACCTTCCCGAACGTGCGTTACCTCAACATGGCGAGGTTCGCGCCGGGACAAGAGATCACTGTCGGCTCGGATGTGTGGAAGGTCTTTCCCATGTGCCGCAAAGGCCAAGGAAGCAACTCGCCGTCGAGCCCGCTCTATGGGCAGCCATACTCCGACAATCACGCTTACGCCTTCAAGAAGGAAGATTAAAGGGTGGCGAACTCCATCCCTCCGTCGCTGTTCACTGCGCCTGATCCGATGCGGGTATCAAACCTGCAGGACTTCGTGCAGGACTACGCCCCTGTGCGTCTTTCTGCGGTCGAGAGCCCGCCCTTGCTCGCGGACGGAGCCCCCGGCGGCGATGGCGTCTTCGTTCGCGACCCGGTGAACTACGGAGGCGTGTACGCCCCGACGTTCTTCAACGACTGGTACTTCCGCGTCCACTTCGTCCCTGCCGCGCTCGACCTCGGCAACCTGCTGTCGAATCAGAACCGCGATGTGGTCGTGTGGAATGCGTACCTTGACGCCGTCGATGTTACCGACTTCAGCCTCGACGCAGGGGACGGCATCGCGGTTACCGAGCCTGCCGAAGTGCCATTCCAGATGGCTCCGTTAGGGCTCTACACGTACACCGTGGCGGTCGGCACGCAAGGCCCGCCGACGATCAACGCGTCGATGTCGTGGACGATTGACGGCGTCGACTACAACGTCCCGATCACGGGGCGTCGCGTGGTTGTGTGGGCCTTCAAGCCGAATTGGGCGCAACCCGTCGACGAGACGCTCGAATGGCGGACCGCGATCGAGACCGCCTTCGATCGGACCGAGCATCGCGTAGCGCAGCGCGACGAGCCTCGCCGCGTGCTGGAATACCGGGCGCAGATCGTAGGCCCGGAGACGGCGCTGTTCGAGAGCGCGATGTACGGATGGGCCGATCGGCTGTTCGCACTCCCCATCTGGCAGGAGAAGGCGACGCTGACCGAAGCGGCGCTGCCGGGCACCCTGACGCTGCGCCTCCCTGTAGATGACCGCTCGTTTGTCGAGGACGGCCTGCTCGTGCTGTTCAAGAACGCGTCGACGTATGAGGCGATCGAGATCGAGACGGTGCTCGACGGCGAGATCACGCTGAAGAAAGGCACCGAGTTCGCGTGGCCTGTCGGCGCCTCCGTCTTCCCGGTGATGATCGCGCGGTTCGACGGTGCGGCGAACACGAACTACGTGGCGGAGGACAAGCTCGAAGTGCCAGTACGGTTCGTCGGCTCGCCTGCGGACACTCCGACACGTCTGCCCGCGAACGAGCCCGCCGAGGTGTTCGACGGCTTTGAGGTCTACACCGCGGGCACCAACTGGATCAGCAACCTCAACGTCTCGATCACCCCGGATTACGACCTTCACGACAACGACTTCGGCGTGTTCCAGACGCGACCGCGCTCCGGCTGGCCGACTATCGTGAAGTCGCACGAGTGGCTATCCAAGTCGAAGAAAGAGGCAACCGGGTTGCGAGGCTTCTTCGCCCGCCGCAAGGGACGCCTCGCGCCCGTGTGGATGCCTACCGGCACCTCGGACTTCAAGCTGCTCAGCGACGTGGTGCAGACCGATTCGAGCCTACACGTGGTCGACAACGGCTACGGGCAGCTCGTGGACGGGCACCCGGCGCGCAAGCACGTGCTGATCCAGCTTCGGGGCGGCGTGAACCTCGTTTGTGAGATCGACAACGTAACGCCGCGGGGCGACGGCTCCGCCGACCTCACGCTTACCGAGCAGGTCGGCCGCGGCATCGCGGTGTCGCAGGTCCGCAGGATCAGCTACCTCGGCTTGTACCGACTGGCGAGCGACGCGGTGACGATCAGCCACAAGACAACGGAGGCGTCGGTAGTGCAGACTTCCCTGCAACTCACGCGTCCGGGCAACCCATGAGCTTCGATCAATTCCAAGACAGCGAGCACCGGGGAAGCCCCTTGCTGCTGTTCCGTTTCTTCTCCGGGGAGCGGCGGTGGCTCTACACGAATCACCGCCTCCCGATCACCAGCGGCACCGAGGTCTACGGCAACATCCCGATCTCGATGGGGCCAACGGAGCAAAGCGCGCAGGAGCTTCCGCAAGGCGTGGAAATCAACCTCCCGTCGAGCACTCCACTGGCGTTCGAGTTCAAGCAGTTCCTCCCGCCGCAGCCGATCGAGGTGGACGTTCTCACGCGGCACCGCGACGACCCGGACGGCGAATACCGACCCGTGTTCTTCGGTGAAGCCGCGTCGGCGGTGTTCAACGAGGACGGCACGGCGACGATCACGTGCTTCCCGATCGGCCACAAGATGCAGCGCGTCATCCCGTGGCCTGTCTATAGCCCGACCTGCAACTGGCCGGTCTACTCGCCCGGCTGCGGCGTGAACCGCGAGCTGTACCGCGTGGACGGCACCGTCAACGCGATCGACCGCGACGTGGTATCCGCCGCCGCCTTCGGCACGAAGGAAGACCAGTGGTTCGCCTCGGGCTACGTGCTGCGCCGGGAGACGAACGAGGTCCGCTGGATCATCTCGCATGAAGGCCCGAACCTCACGCTCGTGGCGCCGTTCGTCGGGCTGCGCTCAGGCGAAGTCCTCTCCGCCTACGCCGGGTGCGACGGCCTTGAGTCGACGTGCAAGGACAAGTTCAACAACCTCCCGCGGCACGCCGGGTTCCCGGACGTGCCTCGCAAGAATCCCTTCACCGAGAACGTGTTCGGCACAGGCAACAAGGGCAGCGGGGGCGGCTCGGATAGCGGCAAGGCGCCGTGGCGCAGCATCGGCAACTTGGTGGAGTAGTCGCGCATGTTCTGGATGGCCTTCTTTGTCTCGCTCGCGATCTCGGTGGTCGGGGAGCTGCTGCGCCCGAAGCAAAAGCCGACCGACGCCAAGCCCGCGGCGATCGACGATTTCAACCTGCCGACCATCTCGGAGACACGCAACTGGCCGTGGATGGCGGGGACGTGCCTGATCGAAGGCGGCAATGTCACGTGGTACGGCGACCTGCGCACCGAGGAGATCAAGAAGAAGGTCAAGACCGGCTGGTTCTCGTCGACCCGTGTGACAGTCAACCATAAGTACATCCTCGGCATCGAGATGATGCTGACGATCGGTGCGATCGACGACGTATCGCAGGTCCGCTTCAACGGCGATGCGGTGCCCCCGGAGTTCGTGACCAAGAGCGCCACCGACGACGAGATCGTCTTCAACTTCAACGCCCCTGAGTTCATGGGTGGCAACGAGGAAGGCGGCGGGCTCGTAGGCACGCTGCGTATCGCGCGCGGCACCGGAACGCAGAACGCGAACTCCTACGTGCAGACCGTGCTTGGGCGCCTGCGCTCGGCCTACCGCGGTCTGTGCTTCGCCGTCTTCGAGTCGTTCTACCTCGGCACCCGCGAGAACATCCCGGCGATCAGCTTCGTCGTCCACCGCTACCCGAACACCCTCGGGTTGACCAACGGGCGGCACATCATCGAGGGCGACGCGAACCCTGCGTGCATGATCTATGAGCTGTTGACGGATATGCGGTGGGGCGGGCAGTTCCCTTCCTCGCGCGTCAACATCGCGAAGTTCATCGCCATCGGCAACCAGCTCTACGACGAAGGCTACGGACTGTCGATGCTGGTCAACTCCGCGCGCTCGCTGCAGGATCAGATCGCCGAAATCCTGCGTCACATCGACGGTGTGCTGTATACCGACCCGGACACCGGCCTGATCGACATCGCGCTGGCGCGCGACGACTACAACGTCAATGAGCTGCCGCGGTTCGACGAGTCCTCGATCTCGTCGTTCCAGTGGTCGCGTGGCTCGTGGAGCGAGACCAAGAACACGCTCATGCTGCAGTACGTGGACCGGGACGCCGACTTCACGGTGCGTCCTGTGCCGCTGCGGGACACCGCCAACGTGTTCGGTCGCGGCGGTGTGGTCGAAGCGGAGACGCTCGACCTGCTCGGCTTCTCCCGCGCTGACCCGGCGATTCGTCGAGGGCACGTGGCGCTCAAGACCTTCAGCTATCCGCTGCTGACGGGCAAGGTGCGTGTCAACTCGCGTCGAGCGCGCAAGCTGCGCCCCGGTAGCGTCATTGTGGTCGACTGGTCACCGGACGGCCTCGCGGGCGTCATCCTGCGCGTGTCGCGGATCGGCTACGGCGACCCCATGGGCAATCAGGTTGAGCTGGATTGTATCGAGGACATCTTCTCGCTGACCAACGCGAGCTACAAGCTGCCGCCTCCGAGCAACTGGCAGAACCCGGTCGGCCCGCCGCAGCCACTCGCCGCGCAGTATGCGTTTGAGGCGCCGTATGGCCTCATACGCGAGGAAGAACAGTACATCGTCACCCTTGCGTCTCGTGCAGGCGGAATAGACGCGGGGTACGACACGTGGCACGACCCCAACGGCGGGTCGAACTTCGTCCGTACCGGGACCGAGACGGACTTCTCCCCCACTGGACTGCTGTTTTCCAGCTATCCTCGTGATACGCCTGCGCTCGATCCTTCGGGCTTCGTAGTCGCTGCAGCTCGGGAGTTCGGCACGCTTGAGAGCCCGACCCAAGGCGAGTTCGAGGCCGGGGAGTCGCTTGCCCTCATCCGCAGCGCCGCCGGAGAGGAGATCGTGGGGTGGGGTGCCGTCGTCAACAACGGCAACGGAAGCTACACTATCCGCAACGTGATGCGCGGCGTGCTCGACACCGTCCCGCTGGCGCATCCCGCGGGCGCACGCGTCTGGATTCTCGGCTACGGCATGGGGATGCTTTCGCCGACGCCCTACGCCGGGGAGCGTTCCGTGTCCGGCAAGCTCCTGCCCTTCAACGTAAGAGGTTCTCTCCCCTTGGCAGACGCACCACAAGTCGCCGTCAACCTATCCTCCCGCGCGTCCCGACCCTACCCGCCCGGCCGTCTGCGCTTCAATGGCGCCGCCGCTGTGGCGGAGCTGAGCGGGCTCGTGGTGGTCACGTGGGCGCATCGGAACCGTTTGGAGTCGGAAGGGCTCGTCGGGCAAGACGCTGCCGCGCAAGAGCCCGAGGAGGGCACCCGCTACGTCATCCGCATCTTCCGGGAAGGCGACGGCGCGCTCATGGCCGAGAAGCAAGGCATCAATGCGGATACGGCGTCCTTCTCTCTGGCCGCTTCCGGGAGCTACCGCTTCGAGATTTCCGCCCATATCGGAGACCTTGAATCGCGGTACGCGCATTCGATCCCGTTCTCCTATGAGCCCTCGGGTCAGACCGAGAACGCCATTAACGGCGACACCGCAGAAGACAGCTACGTGCTCGATGGGGGTGGCGCATGAGCCAAACCATAGTCGTTGCCCAACGGATGTGGCAGCGCCGCGATACGGCGGCAAACTGGACAAGCAAGAATCCGGTACTAGCTGCCGGAGAGATTGGAGTGGAGCTGCCCGAAGGCGAGAGCACCCGCGCTCAGTTCAAGATCGGAACCGGATCACTCCCTTGGAACGATCTCCCGTATGCAGGCGGCATCGGAGGCAACACCGATGACCTCCCGGAAGGGGCGGTCAACCTCTACTTCACTCCCGAGCGGGCGCGTGAAGCCGCTCCTTTGAGCGAGCTGGTAGCAGGGGAGAACGTCTCTATTGACGTTTCCGACCCTAAACGCCCTGTGATCTCAGCGGGAGGGGGAGGCGGAGGAGGCATACCGGACGCCCCCGCCGACGGCACGCTCTACGGACGAAAAGACGGCCAATGGGCCGAAATCGCCGAAGCCCCACAAAGGGAATTGTGCGTCTACTTCAATGGGGTGGACCAGTGGGGCGATGTAGCCTCCATGCCGTCGGACGTGATTGCTTCAGCGAGAGACCGCACAGTGGTAGCAATTTTTCGCCCCGGAGGAGGGTACGGGACCGCGGCCACTCGTCAGGTGTTGTTTGCCGGTAAAGGGTTGGGTGCTCCGCAGTTCCGTATTGGAGCGACTCAGAACGAAAGCGGCCTAACGTACTACGAGGAAGTCGGCTCGATGACGCGGGGAGGGCTGGATGGAGTGCCTCTACTCGAAGGCGAATGGACGGTAGGGGCGGGAAGGTTTTCGTCCGCAGGCTTGACCGAGGTTATGGTAGCGGCACACCCATGGGGGGACTCCGGGATCGGGCAAGACCTTCTGCCTTCTGCGCAGTGGATGGGGCCATTCTCGGTGGCAAGGAGAGATGTAGGGGGCGCCCCTGATCGCTACTTCCGAGGCGCTTTGCACAGTCTTGGGGTCTTTCCGAGGCTTCTGACTACTTCGGAAGTCCTCTCGATCTTCGTGGAGCAAGACCTGCAGGCGGTGCCGGGGCTGGTCTCCGGCTGGCGCTTTGGAACCATCGGTCAACTCTCAGTACCTAACCTAGTTCCGGGGCAACCGTCGTGCGAGCTGAGAGGGCAGCCCGGCTATATTCTTGCAGCCCTCTAATTGACCCCCGGCCCTGCAGGAACCTACGCTACCTTCACAGGGCCACGGATCAACCGCAGGTAGCATCGACTACCACCTGTTCCACGGCGCACCTACCATGATGAACCGAGGGGTTTCAGTGACGGTGTCTGAGCGAGTGATCGAAGACATCGCCATGCTCAAGCAATCGCAGCTTGACATCCGGCGGTGCGTCGACGAGGGGAACGCACAGATGAAGACCGCCATGGCGGCGGTCGATGGCAGGCTTGAGACGATGACCGATCTACTGCAAACAGTAGCGCGCATCGCCGAGCGGCAGGAAGCTCAGGGTAGCGGTCTCGATCGTGCCTTCACCGAGATACGGAACGTCAAGGCGCACGCCGACGAGCGCGCTGACGCGCACGAAAACTGGCAGGTCACTCACGCTCACGAGAACGCCGCGGTGGAACGAAAGTTGTCGCTGTGGCACGGCATCGGGCTCGGGATCAGCCTGTGCGCCGGGATCGTGGTGGGCGTGATCGCATGGACCGGCAATGACATCCTCAGCGCGTTCCGGGATGACCTGCGACGCGTGGAGGCGGCAGACCAGCGGCTCGACGAGCGGGTGGACCGCTTGGAACGCATCGAGGCGCGATTCCACGGTACGGAGTAAGACGATGAGCACCGAGATCGTTGTTGCCCGGATGAACCCTCCGTACAGCGGTCTCTACGCCCGCGAGTTGGAGGATGCCTGCATCGAGTTCGGCATCGAGAGCGAGCTTGCCAAGTCGCATTTTCTTGGGCAGGTCGCCCATGAGAGCCTGAACTTCACGCGGCCGCGCGAGAGCCTGAACTACAGCGTCGAGGCGTTGGCCTCGAAGTTCGGTCGCCACCGCATCTCGCTCTCCGACGCAACCCGGTACGGGCGCTCGTCCTACCACCCGGCCAACCAGCCGGCGATCGCCAACGCGATCTACGGCGGCGAGTGGGGACGGCTTAACCTCGGTAACGTGCTGCCCGGCGACGGGTGGAGGTTCCGCGGCGGCGGTCTGATCCACACCACGGGGCGGGGCAACTTCCTGCGCACCTCGCTCGCGCTGTTCAACGACCGCACGCTGATCGAGCACCCGGAGCTGATCGTGGAGCCGCGCATCGCTGCACGCGCTGCCGCATACTACTGGCAGTGGAAGGGGCTCAACACGTGGGCGGAGAAGGACGACCTGCTCGCGGTATCGCGCGGCGTCAACCTCGGCGACCCGGAGCACCACGGCACGCCGAACGGCATGGCCGATCGCCGGACGAAGACGCTGCTCGCCAAGTCGCTGTTCCGGGAACTCAGGGCTTACGCATGAACAACTGGATCAAGAGCGGGATCGGCGTCTCCGTCGCTGGCCTGATCGTGCTTCTCGCCACCCATGGCACCCAACTGGCCGAGGCGCTGCTCGCGCTGTGGCTGCTGATGATCCAGATGACCGACAGCGCGCCTCTCGGGCTCGCCTCGTTCTTCGTGGCCGTCTCGCTCGCCACGCTCTCGCGCTGGTTCCTGTGCAAATGGGTGCCGCAGGTCGAGGGCGAGCCGCGCGCACGTGACTTCCTGATCGACTGCGCTGCCGTGGTCATCGGCACGACCGTCGCCATGGTACAGATGTGGTCGGGAGGCCCGCAGGCCCGCCTGAGCGCGCTGTGGCTCGGCATCGGCGCCGGGCTGGTCGCTCCTCTGCTCTACAACGGCCTGAGCACGCTCGCCTCCTTGGGCGCCCGTGCGCTACGATCGGAGGTGAAGCCGTGATCCTGCCTTCCCGCACGTCACTGGTACTCGGTGGCGCCCTCGCCGCCTCGGTCCTCCTCAACGCCTTCCTCGGATGGCAGTGGGCGCAGGCCGGGGCGGAGTGCGACACCCGCATCGCGAAGCTGCAGAACGAGTCCGTGGAGCGCATCGGCGAAGCCGTGGTCGAGCGCGACACAATCAGCCGCGACATCACGAAGGAGAGCGACGACCGGGCCGCGGAGGCCGTAGTCGATTCGGACGTTGCCACCCAAGAGGCCAAAGAGATCATCCGCTATGTCTACGTCGAAGCCGAGCCCGATCCTGCGCGCGACATCGCTTGCACTACTCTGCGTCCTGTCCCTGACAGCGTGCAGAACGTCATCGACGCTGCTGTCTCCCGAGCGAACCGATAGCCCGCTGCAGGCGCCTACCGTGCGCTGCCAGCAGCCCGCCACACCGCCGATCCCGGACGCGCCCTGCTCGGATTGTTGGGTCGGGCTCGTCGACGGCGTCGTGCAGCTCAGCCAGTCCGCCGCAACATGGGTGGTCGAGGTGCTCGGTACGTTGGACAAGGAGCGCGAGCTGCGCGCCGAGGAGCACCGCTGCCTCGACGAGCACGAGAGGCGAGGCATCATCAAGCAGTAAAACGAAACCCGCCGAGAGGCGGGTTTTTCGTCAGTCCCGGATCACCTTCATGCGTAGCCCGGCCGCGCGGGCTCGACGGATCATATCTTCCGTTCCGCGGCCGCCGGGGAAAGCGACGCACGCGTCAGCACACCCTTGGTCGATCATCTGCTGGTTGCGCTTGATCCCGGCGCCGCGGTCGATCG